>NZ_JAACFW010000032.1:0-41992 GCF_029237245.1 Aeromonas sp. 5HA1 | reverse complement strand
CATTGCTGGCGTGAAGGAAGTCGAGGGCCTGTTCGATACGCATAAAAAATCCGAAACCAAATCAACAGGTTTCGGATTTTTACACATCAGCAGGATCGGTCAATGGATCCTTAACTGATCGGCATTACGCCCGATGGGCGGTCTTTTGCTATGAGCCGAATGGGGGCTTAGAGGCTGGGCAGCACACCGACCGGGATCAGGTCGTTGTAACTCGCCCTGGCCAGCAGCGCAGCAGCCGCCTCTATGTCTGGCGAGAAGTACCTGTCCTTGTCGTAGAAGCTCACCTCTGCCCGCAGCCGACCCTTGGCCTGCTCCAGCAGCGCTGTGGTGCGCAGCGGAGCACGGAAATCCAGCCCCTGGGCAGCTGCCAGCAGCTCGACCGCCAGTATGCCACGGGTGTTCTCCGCCATGTCCGCCAGTCGGCGAGCGGCAAAGGTGGCCATGGAGACGTGATCTTCCTGGTTGGCGGAGGTGGGCAGGCTGTCCACCGAGGCCGGGTGAGCCAGGCTCTTGTTCTCGGAGGCGAGCGCCGCCGAGGTGACCTGGGCGATCATGAAGCCCGAGTTGACGCCGCCGTTGTTGACCAGGAAGGCGGGCAGGCCCGACATGCGGGAATCGATCAGCAGAGCCATGCGGCGCTCTGACAACGACCCGATTTCGGCGATGGCCAGGGCCAGGTTGTCGGCGGCGAAGGCCACGGGTTCTGCATGGAAGTTGCCACCGGAGAGGATCTCCTCATCCTCGGCGAACACCAGCGGGTTGTCGGAGACAGCGTTGGCCTCGCATACCAGCACCTCGGCGGCGTGGCGGATCTGGGCCAGACAGGCCCCCATCACCTGGGGCTGGCAGCGCAATGAGTAAGGATCCTGCACCTTCTCGCAGTTGTGATGGGACATGCCGATCTCGCTGCCATCCACCAGCAGGTGACGATAGCAAGCCGCGGCATCGATCTGGCCACGCTGACCGCGCACCTCATGGATGCGGGCATCGAACGGACGACGACTGCCCAGCGCCGCCTCCACACTCATGGCGCCTATGGTGATGGCGCCGGCGAACAGATCTTCGGCGTGGAACAGGCCTTCCAGCGCAAACGCCGTGCTGGCCTGGGTACCGTTGAGCAGCGCCAGTCCCTCCTTCGGCGCCAATGAAATAGGCTCGAGACCCGCGATCTTCAGCGCCGTGGCGGCGTCCATCAGCTCGCCTTTGTGGCGGGCCTTGCCCTCCCCGATCAGCAGGCAGATCATGTGGGCCAGCGGCGCCAGATCGCCGGAGGCACCGACGGATCCCTTCTTCGGCACCACCGGATAGACTTCGGCGTTGATGAGGGTCATCAGCGCCTCAAGCACAGTCAAGCGGATGCCGGAGAAGCCCCGCGCCAGCGAGTTGACCTTGAGCACCATCATCAGCCGCACAGTGGCGTCATCCATGTAGGTACCGATGCCGGCAGCGTGGGAGAGCACTATGGATCGTTGCAATTCGTCCAGCTGCTCCACCGGAATGCGGGTGTTGGCCAGCAGGCCAAAACCGGTGTTGATGCCATACACAACGCGATTCTGCTCGATCACCTTGGTGACCACGGCAGCGGAGGCGTGGATCCCCGGCAGCGCGGCCGGATCCAGACTGATATGAACCGGCTCGCGGCTGACGCGGCGCAGGGTATTGAGGCAGAGTTTGCCCGGTAACAGATTGAGTTCAAACATCTTATTTAACCCCTTTGGCCGTTGCAGTCAGCATCGGCAGATCCAGTTTCGCATCAACGGCACAATTGATGGCAATCTCGTAACCCGCATCCGCATGGCGCATCACGCCGGTGGCCGGATCGTTGCGCAGCACGCGGCCGACGCGCTTGGCGGCGTCATCGGTGCCGTCACAGACAATCACCACACCCGAGTGCTGGGAAAAACCCATGCCCACGCCGCCACCATGGTGCAGGGAGACCCAGGTCGCACCACCGGCGGTATTGAGCAGGGCGTTGAGCAGTGGCCAGTCGGAGACGGCATCCGAGCCATCCATCATGGATTCGGTCTCGCGGTTCGGGCTCGCCACCGAGCCGGAATCCAGGTGGTCGCGGCCAATCACGATCGGCGCCTTCAGCTCGCCATTTTTCACCATCTCGTTGAAAGCCAGACCGAGGCGTACCCGATCCTTGACCCCGACCCAGCAGATCCGCGCAGGCAAGCCCTGGAAGGCGATGCGCTCGCGGGCCATGTCGAGCCAGTTGTGCAGGTGGGGATCGTCCGGGATCAACTCTTTTACCTTCTGATCCGTCTTGTAGATATCTTCCGGATCGCCGGACAGCGCCACCCAGCGGAAGGGACCAATCCCCTCGCAGAACAGCGGGCGAATATAAGCAGGCACGAAGCCGGGGAAATCGAAGGCGTTTTTTACCCCTTCTTCCAGTGCCATCTGGCGGATGTTGTTGCCGTAATCGAGGGTCGCCGCGCCACGGGATTGCAGGGTCAGCATGGCTTCCACCTGACGGGCCATGGAGTGACGAGCCGCCTGGTTCACTTCCTGGGGCGCAGATTTTTGCAGCTCGCGCCACTGGGCGACGCTCCACCCCTGCGGCAAGTAGCCGTGGATGGGGTCGTGGGCCGAGGTCTGGTCGGTCACCACGTCCGGGGTGATGCCACGGGCCACCAGCTCGGCAAAGACATCGGCGGCGTTGCCGAGCAGGCCGATGGAAACGGCGGTGCCGCTCTGTTTGGCTTCCTCGACCATGGCCAGCGCCTCATCCAGGCTGTGGGCCTTCTTGTCGACGTAGCGGGTCTTGAGGCGAAAATCGATGCGGGTCTCGTCGCACTCGACGGCAATCATGGAGAAGCCGGCCATGGTGGCGGCTAGCGGCTGTGCGCCACCCATGCCACCCAGACCGCCGGTCAGGATCCAGCGCCCTTTGGGCTCGCCGTTGAAGTGCTGATTGGCCACCGCGAAGAAGGTTTCGTAGGTACCCTGCACGATTCCCTGAGTGCCTATGTAGATCCAGGATCCGGCCGTCATCTGGCCGTACATCATGAGACCTTTCTTATCCAGCTCGTTGAAGTGTTCCCAGTTGGCCCAGTGCGGCACCAGGTTGGAGTTGGCGATCAGCACCCGAGGCGCATCCTTGTGGGTCTGGAACACCCCGACCGGCTTGCCCGATTGCACCAGCAGGGTCTCGTCTTCCTCTAGCCGGGTCAGCACCTCGACAATCTTGTCGTAGCAGGCCCAGTTGCGGGCGGCGCGGCCGATACCGCCATAGACCACCAGGGATTGTGGATGCTCGGCCACTTCCGGATCCAGGTTGTTCATCAGCATCCGCAGCGGCGCCTCGGTGAGCCAGCTCTTGGCGGTCAGCGTGGTACCACGGGAGGCACGGATGACACGGCTCGGATCCTGACGGGGATCCAGGTGTTGCTCAGACATACACACTCCTTGTTTTATCAATGCAGCAGCATTGCGACCTGCCCTCGGCAGAGCGCTACTTGGTTAACTGATGGACCAGCCGGGCGGCCACGCGGGCGCTGCGGTTATCCTGATCCAGGTTCGGGTTGTATTCGGCCAGGTCGGCGAGCCGCAGCTTGCCGCTGGCCCGGATATGGGCGATCAGGAGTTCGATGACGGCCAGCTCGACGCCGCGGGCGGCGGGGGCACTCACCCCCGGCATGACGGCGCCGGGCAAGACGTCAAGATCGATAGTCAGATAGAGGTGGTCACACTGGGCGATAAAGCTATCCAGCCCGCTTAGCAAGGCGGGCAGGCTACGCTCGCTCATGGCCTCATCTTTCACATACCAGACCCCCAAGGCGTCGGCCCTTGCAAAGAGCGCCTGCGTATTGGCGGTCTCGGCCACCCCGAGGCAGGCGTAAGTAAAGGGCGTCCCCTGGGCGGCGCACTGCTCGGCTATCTGGAAGAAGGGGGTGCCCGAGCTTGCCTGCTCCTGCTTCATGCGCAGGTCGAAGTGGGCATCGAAATTGATGATGCCGACCCGGCCCTGACCGGCCAGATGACGGTTGAGGCCGCTCCAGCTGCCGAACGCCATCTCGTGACCGCCTCCCAGCACCAGCGGGTAGTGTCCCTCATCCAGCAGGCTCGCCACCCGCTCGGCCAAGCGGGCATGAGCGGCATCGAGATCGCCGTCGTCACAGGTCAAATCCCCGCTGTCATAGACGGGACGGGTCAGATGCCAGGCACTGTTGGCCAGCAGCTTGCGGATCGCCAGCGGTGCGCCAGCGGCCCCCACACGCCCCTTGTTGCGGCGCACCCCCTCGTCGCAGGCAAAGCCCACCAGAGCGACGCCGGGTTCGGCAGTACCGCTCAGCGACCAGGCCTGCACCTTGTCGTGCCAGCGCAGGGCGAGCTCACCATCTTCCGGATCCTGGCGCCCTTGCCAGACCGACATATGGGACAGGCTGAACTTATCCATGCAGCGTCTCCTCCCCGTTGACGACCCGGCTCACCAGCTGATCGACCCCGATGAGGTAGCTCAGCTCGGCTGGGTGCGCGCAGTTCCAGACCAGGAAATCCGCCAGCATGCCCACTCTCAACTGCCCCAAACGCTCCTGCTCGCCAAGTGCGCGGGCGGCGTTGCGGGTCACCCCGACCATGGCCTCGACCGGGGTCAGACCGAACAGGGTACAGGCCATGTTCATGGCCATGCGCAGCGACACAATTGGGGCCGTGCCAGGGTTGATGTCGGAGGAAACGGCCATGGGCACATGGGCCTTGCGCAGGGCGGCGATGGGGGGCAGCTTGGTCTCTTTCAGGAAATAGAACGCGGTGGGTAGCAGGGTGGCGACCACGCCGCGGTGCGCCAGCGCCTGGATCCCTTCCTGATCCAGATGCTCCAGATGATCCACCGAGAGGGCACCAAAGTTGGCGGCCAGCGCACTGCCTCCCAGGTTGGAGAGCTGCTCCATGTGGCCCTTCACCGGCAGACCGTATTGATCCGCGGCCAGATAGACCTGCTCGGTCTGGGCCAGCGAGAAGCCGATGTGCTCGCAGAAGACATCCACCGCATCCGCCAGACCCGCCTCGGCAGCCGCCGGGATTATCTCCTGGCAGATGGTCTCGACCCAGGAGTCGGGATCATCGCGATATTCTGGCGGCACCGCATGGGCGGCCAGCAGGGTGGTCTTGACCCGAATGGGCAGCGCCTCCCCCAGTCTGCGGGCGACCCGCAGCATCTTGAGCTCATCTTCCAGGGTGAGGCCGTAGCCGGATTTGATCTCCACCGTGGTGACCCCTTCCCGGATCAGCGACTTGATCCTGGCCGCCGCCAGCGTGAACAACTGCTCCTCGCTGGCCGCACGGGTCGCACGCACAGTGCTGATGATGCCGCCACCCTTGCGGGCGATTTCGGCATAAGGCACCCCCTGCTGGCGTAGCTCGAACTCTTCGGCCCGGCTGCCGGCAAAGATGAGGTGGGTGTGGCAATCGATGAGACCCGGGGTTGCCAGCTTGCCCTTCATGTCCTGCCAGTGGGCAGGATAAGGGCCCTTGAGATCCTGCATGGGCACCAGGGCGTGGATCCTGCCTTCATGAACGCCGAGGGCGTGGGGTTCCAGCAGACCGTAGTCAGCCAGATCGGGGCGCAGGGTGGCGGGTGTCACGTTGAGCCAGACCCGCTCGCAGTTCAACAGTTCCTTGTTCATACCGACCTCTAAATGTATATACATTATCTTATATCCGATCTCTGTCAGGAAAGAAAGGATCAAGTTCACATCTTGATAACAGCGCTTTCATTGGAGTTTAAGCACAAAAAAGCCCACCATGAGGTGGGCTCTGTTAAAACAATATGTATATACAATTAACTGAGGCTGGTCTTGGAACTCAGCTTGTAGCGGGAACCTGGCGAGAGCAGACGGGCATAGGAGACCAGATACCCTTCCGACCAGGTACGGCGGTGCAGCAACAGGCAGGGGGTATCGACCCGCACCTGCAGCAGACCGGCTTCACCGGCACTCGGCAACACGGCCTCTACCACATGCTCCATCTCGGAGAGAGGACAGACGTCCATCAGGTAGCGATTCGGGGTCTGTTGAGTGAAATCCTGCTCGCCATAACCGGGCAGACGCTCGGCATCGACGAAGCGTTCCTCCAGTTGCAGCGGCTCCCCATCGGCCTGATGGACGATGAGGCTGTGGAAGATGGCAGCACCGACTCTCAGCCCGAGCTGGACCGCCACCTTCTCGTCGGCGGCCTGGCGTTGCAACCGGATCACCCGGGCGCTGTACTGGCTGCCCCGCTCGGCGATCTCGTCAGCTATGTTGCGAATGGCCAGCAGGGGCGACTCGGTACGCCTGTCCGCCACGAAGCTGCCGGAACCGGCGGTGCGCACCAGCCAGCCCTCGGCCACCAATTCGCGCAGTGCCTTGTTGACCGTCATGCGGCTCACGGCAAACTGCTCGCACAGGGCGGCTTCGGTCGGGATCCTGTCTCCCGCCTGATAGTGGCGTTCACGGATCCCGTCCAGGATGTGCTGCTTGATCTGAAGATAGAGGGCTGGCGCCAACGGCAGGCTCCTCAGCGACGGCGGTGGGGCGGACGCATGTCCGGCCAGGCGCGGTAAACATCGGGGATCTGATCCGGGCCGCTGACGCAGAGATCCAGATCGTGCAGCAGACCGTCCTTGATGCCATAGATCCAACCGTGCACCGCCAGCTCCTGCCCTTTGCGCCAGGCGTTCTGGATGATGGTGGTGTGGCAGACGTTGGCTACCTGCTCGGCCACGTTCAACTCGCACAGGTAATCGAAACGCTCATGCTCATCTTCGATGGCATCCAGCTGTTCACGATACTTGAAGTAGACATCCTTGATGTTGCGCAGCCAGTTGTCGATGAGCCCCAGCTCCTGGTTCTGCATCGCCGCCTTGACACCACCGCAGCCATAGTGACCACAGATGATGATGTGCTTCACCTTGAGCACCTCGACCGCGTATTGCAGCACCGAGAGGCAGTTGAAATCGGTGTGCACCACCAGATTGGCGACATTGCGGTGGACGAACACATCCCCCGGCAGCAAGCCCATCAGCTGGTTGGCGGGAACCCGGCTGTCGGAGCAACCGATCCAGAGGTATTCGGGGGCCTGCTGGGCGGAGAGGGTAGCGAAGAAATTCGGGTCCTCGGCCTTGATCCGTTCCGCCCACTCGCGGTTGTTGGTAAACAGGTCGTTCAACAGTTTCACTATCTGCTCTCCCTACTGTGGCAGTGGCGGCAACATAACATAGACAAGGGTAACCAAAGCAAGGCCGACCAGATACTCGCGAAACAAAAACAGGGCCATCAGGCCCTGTTTTTGTTTGGGAGGCATCAGGCCTCCATGGCGTCTTTCAGCTTCTTGAGTGCGTTCTTCTCAAGCTGACGCACCCGCTCGGCGGAGACACCATAGGTGTCGGCCAGCTCCTGCAGCGTGGTCTTGCTGTCATCATCGAGCCAGCGGGCACGGATGATGTGCTGACTGCGCTCATCCAGAGTGGCAAGGGCCGAGCTCAGGCGACGGGTCGCATGATCATCCCAGTTGTCGTTCTCGATGGTGGCTGCCAGATCGGAGGATTTGTCTTCCAGATAATGGACAGGGGCAAAGCCGCCTTCGTCTTCATCATCACCGACCAGATCGAACGCCTGATCGTAGTTGCTCATGCGCGCTTCCATCTCGGTCACGTCGGTCGGGGAGACCCCCAACTCGGCGGCGACGGCCTGCACTTCGTCATGGCTGAACCAGCCCAGACGCTTCTTGGATTTGCGCAGGTTGAAGAACAGTTTGCGCTGGGCCTTGGTGGTGGCCACTTTTACCATGCGCCAGTTGCGCAGGACATACTCGTGGATCTCGGCCTTGATCCAGTGCACGGCGAAGGAGACCAGTCGCACTCCGACGGTCGGGTCAAAGCGCTTGACCGCCTTCATCAGGCCGATGTTGCCTTCCTGAACCAGGTCAGCCTGGGGCAGACCGTATCCGGCATAACTCTTGGCGACGTGAACGACAAAACGCAGGTGCGACATGACCAGCTGACGGGCAGCCTCGAGATCGCCACCCTGCTGCAAACGCTCAGCCAGCTCACGCTCTTCCTCTGCGGTCAGCACAGGAATCGAATTTACTGCCTGGATATAGCCTTCCAGACTACCTTGCGGAATCAGAGCCATAGTGCGTTGCAATGAAGTTCCCATTTTTTACCTCTTTCTTTTCAATCGAACCAGTCTAACACCCTGAGAGGGTCTGTCTACTGACCGGATATCATTCTGCGGCCCACATCAAACACTGTGCCCAGTTTGAACTCGGGCTATCTTAGGCCGGCAGGATGAATCATGAATGAACAGTCAAAAAAAGGGGGTCACAATCAAGGACCCCCGAAAAGTAGCATGCTAAGTCCATTGTTGCGGAGCTCGCAACCTTCACATGCTTGCCAAGTCAGACGAGCAAGGCAGAGGGGCCACACCCGTATAAGTTCTTCAGCACTTGTAGACTGCTTATAAATCAGAAGGTTCACCGGATCCAGATCAGATCCTGAAGATAGCTGTTAATCAGATTACTCCGAGAACAGTGGCCGAGCCAGAAACGGCAATTCTTTTACTTGATCCAGCTCTCAAAATCCAGCGCTTTGAAACGCTGATAAATTAATCAGGATGGTTCTATGTCACGAATGTGGCGATGTACCGAGAACCAGGAAGCGATCAGCCCCAGCAAGGCACCCAGCAAGACCAGATTGATCCCGTCTATCGCCCCCATGCCCACCAGCCGGAAATTGCTGTTGTAGAGCCCGGCCAGCTCCTTCACCACCCCCTCGCTCCAGATCACCATCACTTCGGTCAACCACCAGGCCAGCATGCCGCCGATGACCCCGAACCAGATACCGGTATAAAGGAAGGGACGATGGATGAAGGCGTCAGTCGCCCCCACCAGCTTGAGCACTTCGATCTCGGAGCGCTGGTTGAGGATGTTCAGGCGCAGGGTATTGCCGACGATCAGCAGCACAGCCGAGAGCAACAGCACGGCGATGCCTGTGATGGTATGGCGCAGCAGGTTCATGATCCCCTGCAACCGGGTCAGCCACTGCAGATCCAGCTTGCCCTGCTCAACCCCGTCTTCGTTGTTAAGCTTGCCGAGCAGCTCGGCGGCCCCTTCCGGATTCTGCCAGCGGGGATCCGGAATGACGCTCAGCACGGGCGGCAAGGGGTTGCTGTCCAGATAGTCGAGGGCATCGCCGAAGCCGGAGATCTCGCGAAACTCTTTCAGCGCCTCCTCCCGGCTCATGTAGGTGACGGATTCCACCTCGGGATAGAGCAGGATCCGCTGCTTCATGTCGAGAATGCTCTGCTCTGGCAGATCCTTGCGCAGATAAAGAGAAATCTGGGAGCTGGTCTGCCAGCTGCCTTCCACCACTTCGGCGTTTTTCAGCAAGACGTGGAAACAGGAGGGCAATGCCAGACTGACGCCTAGCACCGCCAGGGTCATCAGGGAGGCGAGCGGATTGCGCCACAACTCTCCCAGGCTGGCAAACGCCTGACGGACGTGATCAACCCCGTACATCATCAGACGGCGCAGCGGTGGTTGTTTATGGCGAACGATAGCCATCAGAACTCTCCCCCGTGTCGAATATCGGCGACGTGATCCATCCACATGACCATCATCAGACGGCGCAGCGGCGGTTGTTTATGACGAACGATAGCCATCAGAGCTCCTCCCCCGCCGAATACATGCGGCCCGCCTTGAGGGTCAGGGTACGGTAGCGCATGCGAGCAATCAGCCCCAGATCATGGGTCGCAATCAGTACCGAGACCCCAAAGCGGTTGAACTCCTCGAACAACCGCATGATATCCATGGAGAGCTGGGGATCCAGGTTGCCGGTCGGCTCATCCGCCAGCAGCAACGGCGGCTTGTTGACGATGGCACGGGCGATGCCAACCCGCTGCTGCTCACCACCGGAGAGCATGCGCGGCTGATAGCGCTCCTTGCCGAGCAAGCCCACCTTGTCCAGCGCCGCCGCAACCCGCTTGTTGATGTCTGCATGGCTGTAGCCATCGATCACCAGCGGCAGGGCCACGTTGTCAAACACGGTTCTGTCCATCAGCAGACGGTGATCCTGGAAGATCATGCCGATCTGGCGACGCACATAGGGGATATCCCCCCGCTTGATATGGCTGACATCGTCGCCGTGAAAGAAGACACGGCCATCGGTCGGTCGCTCCATCACGCCAATAAGCTTCAAGAGGGTACTCTTGCCAGCCCCCGAGTGCCCGGTCAGGAAGGCCATCTCCCCCTTGTGCAGGTGAAAGCTGACCTTCTGCAACGCCTGATGGCCGCCGCTGTATACCTTGCTGACCTTATCAAAACGAATCATAACGGATCCCTGACATTGACATGCCCCGACCTGAGTCGGGACATGTGGCGCTTACTCCTCGCGACTGAAGAGTGCCTCGATAAAGTCGTTGGCGACGAAGGGGCGCAGATCGTCGATCCCCTCGCCCACCCCGATATAACGGATCGGGATCTGGAACTTGTCGGCCACCGCGAAAATGACGCCGCCCTTGGCGGTGCCATCCAGCTTGGTGAGGACGATACCGTCCAGACCCACGGCTTCGCTGAACAGCTTGGCCTGGCTCAGGGCGTTCTGACCTGTGCCTGCATCCAGCGTCAGCAGGACCTCGTGAGGTGCTTCTTCATCGAGCTTCTTCATCACCCGCACCACTTTCTTGAGCTCTTCCATCAGATTGCTCTTGTTCTGCAGGCGACCGGCAGTATCGGCGATCAGCACGTCGGCACCGCGGGAACGGGCCGCCTCGATGGAGTCATAGATGACGGAGGCAGAATCGGCACCGGTATGCTGGGCGATCACGGGTATGTTGTTGCGCTGACCCCATACCTGCAGCTGCTCGACGGCAGCGGCACGGAAGGTATCGCCGGCGGCCAGCATGACGCTCTTGCCTTCGGCCTGGAACTGCTTGGCCAGCTTGCCGATGGTGGTGGTCTTGCCGACACCGTTCACCCCGACCATCAGGATCACATAGGGCTTCTTGCTGGTGTCGATCACCAGCGGCTGCTCGACCTGGGCCAGCATGGCGCCCATGTCCTGCTTGAGCAGGCCGTAGAGTGCCTCGGCATCCTTGAGTTGCTTGCGATCCGCATGCTGCACCAGGCCATCTATGATGCGACGGGTGGTATCGACCCCCAGATCGGCGGTCAGCAGCTGGGTTTCCAGCTCCTCAAACAGATCGTCATCGATCTTCTTGCCACTGAACAGACCGAAGAAACCGGAACCGATATTCTCTTTGGTACGCACCAGACTGCGCTTGAGACGGGCAAAGAAACCCTCCCGCTGCGGCTTGTCCTGAGTGTCATCATCCACCTTGGCAGCCAGCGGCAAGGCAGCCAGTGCGGCGGCTTCAGCCTCCATCTCGGCAACCAGGCGAAGATCTTCCGCTCTCTGGGCATCTTTGGCGATACGAGCCTCTTCGGCGGCCTGGGCTTCGGCGGCAATACGAGCCGCTTCTGCGGCCTGCGCTTCGGCAGCAACACGAACCGCTTCTGCGGCCTGGGCTTCGGCAGCAAGACGAGCCGCTTCTGCGGCCTGGGCTTCGGCGGCAACACGAGCCGCTTCTGCGGCTTGCGCCTCGGCGGCAATACGAGCCGCTTCTGCGGCTTGCGCTTCGGCAGCAACACGGGCCGCTTCTGCGGCCTGCGCTTCGGCGGCAACACGGGCCACTTCTGCAACCTGCGCTTCGGCGGCAATACGAGCCGCTTCTGCGGCTTGCGCTTCGGCAGCAACACGGGCCGCTTCTGCGGCTTGCGCTTCGGCAGTAACACGGGCCGCTTCTGCAGCTTGCGCTTCGGCGGCAACACGAGCGGTCTCGACAGACTGTGCCTCAACGCGCGCTTGCTCGATCAGCAATTCGTTGACGATGACGGGTTCCAGTTCAGAAGCACACTCCTCCACGACCAGTGGAGCCACGTCCAGCTCAGTGGGAGGGCAATCGTCATCATGAAGTGGAACGCCAGCATGCAGGGCATCATTTTGTGCGCTGGCCGGCAATTCATGCACCACGACCGGCGTAGTATCAGAAACGGGAGCGGGGGAAGCAGTGACCTCAGGCTCAGCGGTAACAGGGGTGGCTTGGGGTGTCTGTGGTTGGACAGCCTCAGCCTCTTCTTTCTTGCGGCCGAAACCCAGCCAGGAAAACAAACCTTTTGCCATCTAAAAAATACTCACTTCGTTGGCTGACTGCTAAGATAGCCGTCCCTCGGCGGGTCGGCATAAAAATGAACCGCCTTATACTACCACTTTATTTTCTGACGACGAAACGCGATGCCCAGAGTGAAACCCAGCCGTAACATCCCGAACAAGAGCCCGGCCCCGCAGGGGAAATCGGGCTTTGTAAGAATCATCAGCGGCCAGTGGAAGGGCCGCAAATTGCCGGTCAAGGATGTAGAAGGGCTCAGACCCACCACGGATCGCGTCAAGGAGACCATCTTCAACTGGCTGGCTCCCCATGTGCGTGGCGTTCGCTGTCTCGATCTGTTTGCCGGCAGCGGCGGCCTGGGGCTGGAGGCGCTGTCGCGCTATGCCGAGCAGGTCACTCTGGTCGAGATGGACAAAGGTGCCGCCGACCAGATCAGAAAGAACCTGACCGCCCTTGGCAGCAGCAAGGGCCTGGTGATCCAGTCCGATGCCGTCAGTTGGCTGCAAGGCCCGGCCACCCCGTTCGACCTGGTGTTTCTGGATCCGCCGTTTCGGCGCGAGCTGCTGCCCCGGGTGTGCGATCTGCTGGAACAGCACGGCTGGCTGGCACCGGATGCTCTGATCTATCTGGAGCGGGAGAAAGAGATGGCCGACCTGGCGTTGCCCGCCAGCTGGCAACTGCTCAAGGACAAGCAGGCCGGTCAAGTCTGCTATCAACTCTATCTGCGGGACACCAAGAATGACGCTGCGGTTTAAATTCCGTGTAGGAAGGGGAACGAGCGTTGGCCCCTCCCCGTCAATTTGGGCAACGACTCAAAGACAAGCAGGCCGGTCAGGTCTGCTATCAACTCGATCTGCGGGAGGTGAGCAATGAAACGGGTGTTTAATCTGTTGGCGATGGGGCTGACCCTGTTCTTCTGGTTCGGCGTGCTGGTCAGTCTGGTGGCTCCGCTACCCGGCAAGCTGAATGATCTTTTGCCGATCTGCGGCCTGCTCATCGCCCTGGTCCACCTGGTGCAGGCCAGCATGGTCAAGTCTGCCTGCAAACCCTACTTCGTGGTCACCCGGCTCGAAGTCATACTGATACTGGTGTTCGGCGTCTTCGGCATGGCTGATATCCGCGCCCGACTCAAAGCCATCATAGAAGCCAAACAGCATGGCACCGATATCAACAGCGCCGGCTGATGCCGGCGCTGTCATGGTTCAGGGAGGAGTGCTGGTCACTCCTTCTCTTTTTTCCCCACACTGATACCCAGCTTGATCGACAACACGGCGAGCAGCAACAGCATCATGATGAGCGAGAAGAAATTGCTGCCAAGCTCGGGATACTGCACCTTGACCAGCGCCGCATGCCCGAACCCGCCGATGAAGAAGCAGAGCAGCATGCAAACCGGGGTATTGCCCTCCAGCGAGACATGGCGGTAGTGCTGATAGAGCTGATAAGCCGCCAGCACCAGGGCAATCATGGGAAAGAAGGAGAAGGGCACCGCAGGCTCGGTCAGGGCCGACAGGGAGGCATCGCCACAGATACCAACGAGCAGGGCCAGCAGCAGGGGTTTCTTCGGGATCAGATTCTGGTCATGCATGGAGCTGTCCATCCTGTTGACTTAAGAGAGAGGTTCGCGGCGCTTCTGATTCTGAACTTCGGCGCCCATGGCGATCATGCGTAGCTGGCGTATGGTGCGATCTGACAGGGCCCGACACTCCTCGCTGGTCATGTCGAGCGCATCGGCACCGGCGCTGAAGACGATGGTCACCATGGCCTCGGCCTGGATGTAGGCCTCCTCCCGCGGAGCTCCAGAAGTCGCTTCAAGGTAGTCGGTCAGCTCGGCGATGAAGTGCTGGATCTCCCGCGCCACCGCCTGACGAAATGCAGCCGAGGTACCGGAACGCTCGCGCAGCAGCAGCCGGAAGATATTCGGGTTGTTCTCGACAAATTCCATGAAAGTCTGCACCGAGGTGCTGATGACACTGCCACCACCCGCGATGCGCTGGCGAGCCTGACGCATCAACTGGCGCAGGGTCAGGCCCCCTTCATCCACCAGCGTCAGGCCCAGCTCCTCCATGTCGCGAAAATGGCGATAGAAGGAGGTCGGTGCTATGCCGGCCTCCCGAGCCACTTCCCGCAAACTGAGGTTGGAAAAACTGCGATTGGCGCACAGTTGGCTGAACGCCGCATCGATCAGAGTACGCCGGGTTTTTTCTTTTTGTTGCGCGCGAATACCCACGAAAACAGTCACCTTCAGGTTATCGAGGCCAAATGATAACCCGAAGGCCGAGCCAGGATCAGGTTTGTCTCCTACTTTTTTACCATTGACCCGAATTCTTGCTACATGGAGAATGGCGCACAGCTGTTCGCTGAAAGGAACCGAGTGAGATGGAACGCCCACCTATCATCATGACCAACACCCTGCTGTTTGCCCTCTCCGGGCTGACCGCACTGATCGCCGTGCCCTGGTACGGTATGACCCATGGCTATGACCTCTGGCAGTGGAGCTGCTTCCTGCTGCTGTTCTGTTACAGCGGCATCTCCATCACAGCCGGTTATCACCGCCTCTGGTCGCACAAGGCCTACAAGGCTCACCGGATCCTGCAGTGGATCTTCGCCATCGGCGGCGCCCTCGCCCTGCAGAACTCGGCCCTGCACTGGTCTTCCGATCATCGCCGTCATCATCGCCATGTGGATGACAACCTGAAGGATCCCTACAGCGCGGGTCGCGGCTTCTGGTATTCCCACATTGGCTGGATGCTGCGCGAGTACCAACGCGAGATCTATAACGATTACAGCAACGTGCGGGATCTGCAGAACAACCCCATCGTTGCCTTCCAACACAAGCACTATCTGGCGCTGACCCTGGCCACCAATCTGGGCATTCCGCTGCTGCTGGGGCTTGTCCACGGCGATCTGCTCGGCATGCTGCTGCTGGCAGGGGTGCTGCGCATGGTGATGACCCACCACACCACCTTCTTCATCAACTCCCTGGCCCACATCTGGGGCAGTCAGCCATTTACTGACCGCAACACGGCACGGGACAACGGCATCCTGGCTTTCTTCACCTTCGGCGAGGGTTATCACAACTTCCACCACCTGTTCGAAAACGACTACCGCAACGGCATCCGCTGGTGGCAGTTCGATCCCACCAAGTGGCTGATCCGCAGCGCCTCCTGGTGCGGGCTGGCCCGGGATCTGAGGTCCTGCCCGGAAGAGCGGATCGAACAGGCAAGACTTGAGATGCAACTCAAGCGCGCCCAGGCCAAATTGCGCAAACGCGAAGACAGGGAGCTGTGGCAGGCATTGTTGCAGGAGGAGTACGACAAACTGAGCCAGCAGTTGCAGCTCTACTATGCCAGCCGCAAATCCCTGCTGGAACAGCGCAAACGCAAGGCGCTGGCCCGCTACGACAAGCTGAAACTGCAACTGGAGTATCGCAACCTGCACGACGGCTTCGTTGCCAGCAAGCGCAACTGGAGCCGGTTGCTGGCGGGCATCGCCTGAGTTACAGGCCCCGCCACAGCACACAGAGACCGCCAACCGGCGGTCTTTTTATGGGCACAAACTTGGGGTCTGGCCATAAAAAACGGGGTGACATTTCCATGTCACCCCCTCGCAAATAGCATGTTCCATATTGGAGTCCGGTCCTGCCGGGTTCTGCCCTGTTTCTCGAGTTTCCGCTACCCATCCGAATCAGGTGCCTGCTGGAGCAATTCAACTGGCGGTTCCCTTCACGACCTTTTTCCACACGACGGACGAGCCGCCGTGTTTGTCCTTGCGATTGAAATATTACGCACTTAAATAAAATAAAAAACCGTTTTATTCAGTCTGCCATGCAAGCGACAGTGTGCTACCAGGATTCCTACACAAGAACAATCTGATTAAAAACAATACGATAAGATAGAATATCGCCTTTGGATGGCAAACGTTATCCTCTAAGGCGCACAAGGCTTTACGAGATCTCGCACACGCTCACAACCAGCGCTGCAAGGGCAACCAGTCACTCATCTTCGCCAACAGCCGGCGCAGGGTTGAGTGAGGCGCAGCCACTGAATGAGCAGACAGCTGCTGCCAGTGCGTCAGCCACTGCTGCAGCTCGGCGCAGAGCGCTGGGCACTCGAGATGCAGCATCAATTCGGTGTTGAGCATCAGGGATCGAGGGTCCAGATTGAAGCTGCCAAGCAGCGCCTCCCCGTCCCCGATCAGGATCAGCTTGGCATGCAGGCTGAGGGTATCCCCCTCCAGCTCGGACAGCGCTATCCCCTGCCGGATCATCCAGGGACGATGACGTCGGTAAGCACCATACACCAGGGGTACATCCGTACTGGCCAGGGAGTTGGTGAGGATCTCGATATTCACCCCAGCCTGGCGCTGCTGCCTGAGCCGACGGCGCAACCCACGGGTCAGGATCAGGTAAGGACTCACCAACTTCAGGGAGCCCGCGTTGTCAGCCAGCTTGCGCCAAAGCAGGGGCGCCGTGGTCGGTCGCGACACCAGCCCCTTGCCGGGTCGGTCGAACCACACCTCGGCCCGCCCCTGATGCCAGGTCAGGGAGATGGGCTCGGCTTCGAACAGACTGGCAGGCAGGTCGTAGACCGCAGCTACGTGCGGATCTGTCATTGTGAGCAGGAAGTCGTTCACCACTGTCACCTCGGCCCGCTGCAGGGGACGGCGCAACAGACGGCGGATCGGGTGACTCCAGCGACTGCGCCAGAATTGGTCGAAGCCCTGTTCTGCCTGCTGGCAGACAGGGCCGCGGCAGGCGAGGTCCAGATCGACGAATCGGGGCGTACCGCCCAGCCCGAAATAGCGGTCACCTATGTTGCGGCCACCGATCACTGCCTGGCGGCCATCCACCAGCAGCAACTTGTTGTGCATGCGGTGATTGATGCGGCGAAAGCTGAGCAGCCCCTCCAGCAGCAGGGTCAGCGGGCGCCAGCCCCGCAACCAGAACGGATTGAACAGCCGCACTTCTATGCCGGGCTGACGCGCGACTATCTCCAGAAAACGGTTTTCACCGGCATAAAGGTCGTCAATGAGCAGCTGTACCCGCACCCCGCGCCGGGCTGCGTGCAGCAACTCGGACAGCAACAGCTTGCCGCTGCTGTCCTCTTCCCAGCTGTAGTACTGGGCCTGGATCCGGCTGCGGGCGTTACGGATCAGCTGGCAACGCACCTTGAGTGCCAGTTCGGGCTGGTCGATCAGTGCAAACTCACCCGGGATCATGGCGTCATCTGCTTGTCATGGAGGAATGGCATAACGCTGGCTACAGGCCTCGTTGGAATGTGGATAAAGGAATTTACCATGGAACTCAGTGATCGCCCCGCCATCAGCTATCGACCGCAAGCCAGCCAGCCGGATCCCTCCCCGACCGGCCAGCTGACCCCCTGGTATCTGCAACACAGGGATCAGGGCTGGGAACCCTTTTCTTCTCCCGAGCAGCCCCACTGAAGATCCCCCTGATCGGTGGGGTGATCAGGGCCGGGCCGCCTCTATGGCGGCCGCCTTGCCCTCCAACTGTGGCAGGCTGAAGCGATAGGCCACATAGTACTTGTAGATGGTACTGACGTAGTTGATGGGGCCCTGCCCCACCTCGTTGGCCACCAGCTGCTCCACGTTGCCAAACCAGACGTTGGGATCCAGCCCGGCGGCTTGCGCCCTGGCCCTGAGTGCCTGTACCCGGTTCGGTCCGGCATTATAGGCAGCCAGTGCAAACAGGTGGCGATTGAGCTGATCCAGCGCAGGATCGTTGAAATAGGTGTCCAGGATCAACCGCAGATAGCGGCAAGCCGCCTCCACATTGCCCTCCAGACTGGCTAACCTGGCGCCACGTATGCCCACCTCGCTGCCGGTACTCGGCAACAGCTGCATGATCCCCACGGCCCCACGTACCGAGCGCGCGCCGGTATTGAGCCCAGACTCCTTGTAGGCCAGTGCCGCCAGCATCAGCCAGTCCAGTTGATACTTGTCGGCATACAGCTCAAGCACCTTGCGGATGGTCGAGAGCCGCCCCATGGGATCGGGCGCCAGAATATTGCTCATCTGGTCGCTGCGCACCAGCAACTGGCGCAATGTCATGTCGTTGTAGAGGGAGTGCTTGCCCGTATCGGCCAGGTAACCGTTGACCGCCTTGAGCAGCTCGGGGCTGTTTTTACGCAGGGCCCAGGCACTGCGGCCATTATCCCGCAGCGGGATCAGCTTGTGGGCCCTGAGGCCGCTGATCATCCCAAGCCAGATGCGCCCCTTGAAGCTGTCGGTCACTGTGAGGGGGATGATGCCTGCCGCCACCATCTCCAGCAGATCCACATCCTGCAGGTATTCGGGGACAGTTTCGATATAGATGGGGGGAAGCCCTAGCTCTCGAAACAACCAGTTGAGCTGGCGCAGACTCTCGTAATAACTGGAGCTGGCCCGCACCCAGACGCGCCGGCCGGAAAGCTGGGTGATACGGTTGAATGTCGGCAGAGCGTGCTGACTCACGATCCACTCTTCGATGGGGGTGATCACCGGATTGGAGAAGGCCACCTGCTCGCGCCGGGTCGGGGTCACCGTCATGTTGGCCGCCACCAGATCGCCACGCCCCTCGGTGAGGTAGTCCAGCAGCTTGTCCTGGCGTACCGGTATGTAGATGATCTTGAGCTTGATCTGCTCCCTGGCGAGGTAGGTCTGGTTCAGCCAGCGCTCGAAACCCTGCAGCTGATTGACCAGAATGCCGTGCTGGGCGCCTTTATCGAGAAAAAAGAAACCCCGCTCATAGACCACCAGGGCCCTGAGTTCTTTCTTTTGTAGTATATGTTCGAGATCCCCGGGTTGAGGCAAGCGCTGTGGCTTGAGGTCCGCCGCCAGCAGAGGAAGACACCAGAGAGCCAGCAGGCCCCAGATCCATCGCTGCATCATGATGTAATCGCCTTCTGTTGGCCGACACCCGCCGGGCAAACCGTCTGTGGGATAACTAACTATAGAACGCAGACCCACAGCAGAAGGGTCAACACGGCAGGCGAACCCGCCGTGTCATTACCGGGCTCAGATAGAGCGGGCACGCAGCTCGAAAATCAGCTTTTCGGCGGTGCAGGTGAATTGCAGCCGGGCCTTCAGGATCACGCCGCTGGCCCCCTGGCCCAGCTCGCTGCTGATCATGGCTTCGGCGGTCACCTGCTTGGCCAGCGCCTCATAGGCCGCCAGCTTGGCGCGGGCATCGGCTTCTGTTGCAGCTTCGATCACCAGCTCCATCAGATCGTCACCTTCACCAATGATGGTGCCGATCTCGGCAAAACAGCCGCAGCTGTCGCAGGTTTCGTTCAATTCAACTTTCTCGTCTACAGACATACTTCCACTCCTACTTATTTCGGATGATTGGCATCGTCACGCAAGGCGTTACGAAAATCCCTGATGGCGGTGCCCAGATCCTCACCGGCGCCGGCCAGGCGTTTGCTGCCAAACACCACGACCACCACCACGAGCAGGATCAACAAATGCCAGATATGAATTCCACCGAGTCCCATCGGGATACTCCTGACTGATAGATACGCTTTGTTTGTATCAAAAGAAGGCGCAAGGATTGTTGGGCAAAATCAAGACAGGTGCAAGTTTGCAAATAAATCACCAAAAAAATACGGCGACCCAGGGTCGCCGTATGAATTGATGCTACTTGTCCCCTCAACCGCTACATCCTGTACCAGCCGCCATGAAGGCGAGAGACGAACCGAGCATAGGGTCGCCAAGATATGAAAACAAATGGTATAAATTCATCTAAGAATTGAAAGGGATTCATATCATGTTGTTGGAACAGCTGGGGCGTATCGACCTCAATCTATTGATTATCCTGCAAGTTTTACTGGAAGAGCGGAATGGTAGCCGGGCAGCCCGTCGCCTGCATCTGAGCCAGTCTGCCGTCAGCAAGGCCCTGGGGCGCCTGCGGGAGACCTTCGATGATCCCCTGTTCGTGCGCTCCGCCTACGGGCTGGAACCCACGGCCCGCGCTCTGGTGCTGCAACAGCAACTGCAACCCATACTGCTGTCCCTGGACAACCTGATCCAGCCACCGGATTTCGATCCGGCCAGCACAGAGCGGGAGTTTGTGATCGCCAGCATGGACAGCGCCTTCACCCTGTTTGCCCCGCTCTATTTGAGCGAGCTGAAACGGCAGGCACCGGGCATACGGCTGCGCTACGAGGAGTGGACCGAGAACAGCCTGACCGAGATGAGCCAGGGTCAGGTGGATATTGCCTTCACGGTGCGGGAGAACTGCATCAGCTCGGACTTTCGGCTCGATACCCTGCCCAACGCCATCTGCCAGCGGCTGCTCGCCATCGATGATCTCACCTGTCTGGTGCAGCACGATCACCCTGCCCTACACGAACCCGAATGGGACCTCGCCCGCTACCTGGCCTATCCCCATGTGCAGACCTATTGCGAGGGACGGGATCGCTGGATGCTGGATCACAAGCTGGCGGGGATGGATCTCTACCGCCGGATTGAGGCAACCGTGCCCTCGTTCGAGGCCGCGCTGCGAATGGGCATGCACTCGGACATGATAGTGACCCTCTCCAGACTCTATGCACGCCACGCCACCCAGGTCTATCCGCTGGTGCCGCTGCCGCTGCCCATTGCACTCGACAGCATCTCCCACCTGCTCATCTGGCATCAGCGCCACGAAGAGGACCCGGGCCACCGCTGGCTGCGGGAAACCCTTCTGGCACTGATCATGAGCAAGCTGGAAACCTCCTCAGCCGAACAGACCTGACAGCAGCCTCAGCATGTCACAGACAAAAACGGGTCTCTGAGCAGCCCCGTTTCATTCACCCCAGCCTGCTGGTGTCTCAGCCCTGACCCGTCACCGCCAGATAGTGGTGGACACCGTCCAGCAGCATCTGCACCGCAATCATCACCAGCAGCATGCCCATCAGCCGTTCCACGGCTGTGAGTCCTCGCTCACCCAGCAGCTTGTTGAATACCTCGTAGAACATCAGGATCACGGCGCTGGCCCCCCAGGCCATCAACAGGGCCAGCGACCAATCCGTCATCCGGGTCGGCTCCTGGTTTGCCAGCAGCAACAGGGATGCAAGAATCGAAGGACCGGCAATCATGGGGATGGCCATGGGCACCAGGAAGGGCTCCTCGCCCGCCGCCAGCCCGGTCACCCCACCCTCGCTCGGGAAGATCATCTTGATGGCGATGAGAAATAATATGATGCCGCCTGCGATACTCACCGCTTCCTGGCGCAAATTGAGGAAATTGAGGATCTGCTGACCGGCAAACAGGAAGGCCATCATGATGGCCAGCGAAAACAACAGCTCCCGCATCATCACCTTGCGCCGTCGCTTGGGATCGATATGACGCAGGATCGACAGGAAGACCGGCAGGTTACCCAGCGGATCCATGATCAGGAACAACATGACGGCAGCGGAGAAAGTGTCCATACGATTCCTGGGCAATGCCCGGGCCAAGCCTTCGGCAGAGAAAAACAGGAGGAAATACTAACAAAGGGACAAAGATTCGGCGAGCACCAAGGACGTGCCCGCCGTGAAGGTCAACCGTGGTTGCAGATCTTGTCGGCGTGGGTCTGGAAACCCTGCGCTGATTCGATGAACTTGCCGCGCTGTGCCAGGAAGGCGATCAGCGCCTCGGCATCCATCTCGCTCGCGCTGCAGGTATGAAAACGGGCATCGGCACCGAAGTGCTCATCGATCGCCTGTTTGAGGCTGGCACGGGTAAATTGCCCCCCTTGTGCCAGCATCATCTCCATCACCTCGTGACCGTGTACCGATTGAGTCATAGCAAACCTCATTAATAAACATATTTAATGCCTATTAAATCCTGCGCCGAAGGGAGTGAACTTGATATAGGCCAATAAATTGCCGTTTTCCCTCATAGCAAGCTGGTCGTGAGTACCGCTTTGTCGATAATGTGGCAACCTGACAAGGGGATGGCTACACTAACGCCCCTTTTTGCCATCGCAGACAGAATATAAGGACATTGGCGTCATGCTGTTCCATGGATTGGCTTTCAAACCCTGGCGGATCTGGACCCGCCGTCCCCTCTGGTTGAAGACCCTGATCGGCATGTTGACGGGGATCGGGCTGGGACTCGGCTTCAGTGAACAGGCGTTGCAGCTCAAGCCCCTTGGCGTCCTGTTCGTCAACACCATACAGATGCTGATGGTGCCGCTCATCTTCTGTTCTGTCATCGCCGGCCTGACCTCACTGCTCAAGGGCAAGAGCCTGGATCGGATTGGCAGCAAGGCCATAGGCCTCTATCTCTTTTCCACCGCCATCGCCATCTGCATCGGTCTGATGATGGGCTGGCTGCTGGAACCCGGCATGGGCGCCAACATGGGGCCCTATGAGCGGGTCGGCATGGCGGAACAGCCAACCCTGGCCAGCGTGCTGAGCCATCTGGTTCCACGCAACCCTGTGCAGGCCATGGTGGATGGCAAGATACTGCAGGTGATCGTTTTTGCGGTCGCCCTCGCCCTCGCCCTCAACGCCACAGGCCGACGCGGTCGCCCCGCCATCCTCTTCTTTACCTCGCTGGCGGAGGGAATGTTCAAGCTGACCCAGATGGTCATGGCGCTGGCGCCCTACGGCGTCTGCGCCCTGATGGCCTGGATGACGGGCAAATACGGGGTGAGTCTGCTATTGCCGCTGCTCAAGGTGATCGGCGCCGTCTATCTCGGCTGCCTGCTCCATGTGCTTGGCGTCTATAGCAGCCTGCTCATCCTGCTGGCGCGGCTCAACCCGCTGCACTACTTCAAGAGCATCGTCGATGCCCAGGCCGTGGCCTTCACCAGCAGCTCCAGCAGCAGCACACTGCCCATCAGTCTGGCCTGCGCCGAGAAGCGCCTCGGGGTCTCACCCGCCATCACCGCCAAGGTGCTGCCCATCGGCGCCACCATCAATATGGACGGCACCGCCCTCTACCAGGGAGTCACAGCCCTGTTCGTGGCCCAGGCATTTGGCGTGGATCTGCACATGGTGGATTACCTGACCATCATCAGCATCGCCACCCTGGCCAGTATCGGTACCGCAGGCACACCGGGCACAGGGCTCATGTTGCTGACCCTGACGCTCACTGCGGTAGGGTTGCCGCTGGAAGGGGTAGCCCTCATCGCCGGGATCGACAGGATCCTCGACATGGCGCGTACCACGGTCAACGTGTCCGGCGATATTCTGGTATCCGTGCTGATTGCTCGCAGCGAGAAGGAGCTGGATCTGGCGACCTATCACGACGCCAGCGCAGGAGATGATATCGACTTCACCCTGCGCTGAGGCAGGGTGAGGGATTAACTATCGTGGGGATCGTGATGACAGCGCCAGCAGACCTCAAAGTTTGCGCCGTTTTCCTCCCCGCACTGACCGCAGAGCCAACCATTGCCCTGGCGCTGCTGATAACGTTCGATGACCCGTCCTGCCTTGCTGCGATCCTGCTCGCGCACCATCAGGGTCACCTGCAACAGATCCACCGGCAGCTCGCCCAGCGCCCCCGACAGGGCCTCGCCGTTGAGTCGCACCAGCACCCCTTCCACTTCCAGCGCCCCTTTCAGGGCATGGGCCTCCAGCGAATGGGAAGCCCGATAAAGATTGATCCATTGATCCATGCCTTCCCCCTGCAACCGCTTGTTGATGCCATGTCTAGCTGACACCATGCCCCTCTTCCATCCTCGGGATCGAACCTGGATCCCAGGATCCACGGCTTCCCCTGACCTGTCTGTCACAGCAAGTTGTCTATCCCGTAATCGGCCCCCTGCGCCACCATAAAATCGATAAAGGCCCGCAACTTGCGCGGCATCAGCCGCCGCTCCGGGAACAACAGATAAATCGGTACCTTGGGCTGCTGCCACTCGGGCAGCAGGGGCACCAGGGCGCCGCTGGCAAGCTCCTCATGGCAAAGCATGGCGGGCAGGGAGGCGAGCCCGAGCCCCGCCTTCGCTGCCTCTCTGGCACAGGTTATATTATTAACCCTAAAGCGGGAGGGAGGGTCAACCAGCACCTCTCTTCCATCCAGTTCGAAGCACCAGTGCGAAGCCAGAAACCCGCTGCTCACCGCCACCCTTTCATGGCGCACCAGATCCTCGGGATGAGTGATGGCCGGACTGCGGGCCAGATAATCCGGGCTGGCACACAGCAGCCGCTCAGTGCTCCACAGTCGCCGCGCCGCCAGGTTGGAATCGCTCATGTCGCCGATGCGCACTATGGCGTCCAGCCCCTCATTGATGGGATCCACGATGCGATTGGTCAGCTCCAGCTCCACCTGCAGCCCCGGATAAACTTGCAGAAATTTGGCCACCAGCCGACCCACCACCAGCTGCCCCGTCTCGATGGGTACCGCCAGCTTGAGAATGCCGGTCACCTCCTGCTGGCTGGCGCTCACCATCAGCTCGGCCTGAGCCAGCTCATCCACTGCCTTGCTGCAGCGCAGATAGTATTGCTCACCGGCCTCGGTCAGGGTGAGCTGACGGGTTGAGCGGTAGAGCAGTCGTACGCCGAGGCGCTGCTCCAGCTCTGCGATACGGCGACTCACGGTCGCCTTGGTCATGCCCAGATCCTGGGCAGCCCCAGTAAAGGAGCCCTTGTCGACGATCCGCACCAGGATCAAGGCAGCGTTCAGATCCATTGTTGCACCAGTGAAACTGTATATCTCATTAATGGATACTAATCGAAACAGTTGGCCAGTGTTAGCCTGCGCTCCTTAAGTTCAGGAATCCCCAAAATGAGCCAACACAAGAAAATCCCCCTGCTGGCCGCCACGGTGCTGGCCCTGCTCGGCCTGCTGTTCGCCGGTTACTGGTATCTGCATGGCCGCTATTTCGAGAGTACCGACAACGCCTACCTGCAGAGCGAAGTGACCGGGATCGGATCCAAGCTGTCCGGCTACATCAGTGAGGTGCTGGTCACCGACAACCAGGCGGTGAAGGCCGGTCAGCTGATCGCCCGACTGGACGATCGGGAGTTCAAGACCAGGGTGGCCGAAGCCGAGGCCGACCTGCACCTCAATCAGGCGACCGCCGAGAATCTGGCCGCGACCCGGACCCAGCAACTGAGCCTGATCCGTCAGGCCGAGGCCAAGGTCGCCTCCGCCAATGCCGAGCAGGTGCGCGCCAGACAACAGGTGCAAAGGGTCAGCCAGCTCAACCAGCGCCATTACAGCTCGCAAGACAGCCTGGATGAAGTGCGGGCCGGATTGCAGGTCAATCAGGCGCAGGAACAGGAAGCCAGGGCCGCCCTGCAAGCCGCCCGTGAACGTCTGTTGGTGCTGGATGCCGAGGCCAAGCAGAATCAGGCCAGGCTGGCATTGAGCGAGGCGCAGCTGGAACAGGCCAGACTGGAGCTGAGCTATACCGAGCTGCGGGCACCGGCTGACGGCATCATAGGCAAACGCAGCCTGCGGGCAGGGCTCTACGTTCAGTCCGGCATGCAGGTCGCCAGTCTGGTGCCGCTGCAACAAGTGTGGGTCGAGGCCAATTTCAAGGAGACCCAGCTGCACCATATGCAACCGGGCCAGAAGGTCAAAGTGATCCTTGACGCCTATCCGGATCAACCGGTCGAGGGGATCATCGACAGCCTGGCCCCCGCCACCGGCGCCAGATTCGCCCTGTTGCCACCGGAGAATGCCACCGGCAACTTCACCAAGATAGTGCAGCGGGTACCGGTCAAGATCCGCATCCCCGAGCCGGGTGCCCTGGCAGGCAAGCTGCTGCCGGGCCTCTCCACCGAGGTGATAGTGGATACCCGTGCCCCTGCCGCCCTGGTGGCAGCCAACTGATGGAACCCATTCCACGTCGCAACTGGATCGCCGTCATGGGGGGCCTCATTGGCGCCTTCATGGCCATCCTCGACATCCAGATCACCAACGCCTCTCTGAAGGATATTCAGGGTGCCCTGTCGGCCACCCTGAGCGAGAGCTCCTGGATATCCACCTCCTATCTGGTGGCGGAGATGATCGCCATCCCCCTGAGCGGCTGGCTGAGTCGGGGTCTGAGCGTGCGTCGTTACCTGTTGTGGACCACGGGGGCCTTTATCGTCGCCTCCGTGCTCTGCTCGTTCAGCTGGAACCTCACCAGCATGATCGTCTTCCGGGCGCTGCAGGGTTTCACCGGCGGGGCGCTCATTCCCATGGCCTTCTCCCTCATCGTCAGCCTGCTGCCACTGCACAAGCGAGCGACCGGCATGGCACTGTTCGGCCTCTGTGCCACCTTCGCTCCCGCCATAGGCCCGACTTTGGGCGGCTGGCTGACGGAGCAGCTCTCCTGGCACTACATCTTCTACCTGAACGTGCCACCGGGACTGCTGGTGATGGCCATGCTGGCCCATGGGCTGGACAAGAAGCCGGTGGACTGGACCGTGATCAAGCAGGTGGATCTCATCGGCATCATCACAATGGCGATGGGACTGGGTCTGCTGGAAGTGGTGCTGGAAGAGGGCAACAGAGAGGACTGGTTTGGCTCGAGCTTCATAGTGCGGCTCACCGTCATCTCTGTGGTGGCCCTGGTGTTCTTCGTCATCAGCCAGCTGCTCAGACGCCATCCGCTGGTCAACCTGCGGCTGCTGCACAACCCGCGCTTCGCGCTGGCCTGCTTCGCCTATCTGGTGCTCGGCATGGCGCTGATGGGCTCCATCTATGTGCTGCCGCTCTACATGGCGCAGATCCACAACTACAACGCGCTGGAAATCGGTGAGGTGCTGATGTGGATGGGGCTGCCCCAACTGCTGGTGTTGCCGCTGGTGCCCAAGCTGACCCACAAGATAGACCCGCGCTATCTGGTGAGCTTCGGTTTTCTGGTATTTGCCATCAGCTGCTTCATGAACATGAACATGAGTGCCGACTACGCCGGTCCCCAGCTTATCCAGTCGCTGATAGTGCGGGCCCTGGGTCAACCCTTCATCATGGTGCCGCTCTCTCTGGTGGCGACAGCCAGCCTGAGTCACGACGAGATCCCCTCCTCCTCGACCCTGCTCAACGTGCTGCGCAACCTGGGGGGTGCCTTTGGCATTGCCATCATAGCGACCCTGATCGACAACGACACCCGCGTCCATGTCAGCCAGATCAGCAGCACCCTGGCCGCCAGCAGCATAGAGGGGCAAAGCTACCTGCTGCAGCTGGCCCGGAGCATGATGGCGCAGGGCTCGGGTCCCGAGCTGGCCCAACAGCAGGCCCAGGCCATGCTGTCGAACACCATCAGCCGCGAGGCGGCCATCATGGCTTACAACCAGGTGTTCTACGTGATGGGGATCTTCCTGCTCATCGCCAGCGCCCTGATGCTGCTGCTCAAGCAGCCAGCCCCCAGAGCGGCCGATGCCGAACCGCTCGAGGCATAGCCAAGGCGTAAAAACAGACACAAAGAATGGGCCAACAGGCCCATTTTTCTTGCCGGTGATCAGCTGCAAGTGACGAAAGAGACCCGCTCTTCTTCACCCCGCCAAGGAGGCTGCGATCAGAAACTGGGCCGCGAAGTAGCTGCTCATGATCCAGGCCGTGGCGTGAGGAAAGGGACGCCGGAATCTGTCCAGCGCCAGCATGCTGTCGGAAAAGAGGAACATCAGTGCCCCCACCAGGGCGGCGGCACTGCCCGCGGTCAAGGAGGCGTGCCAGGCACCGGCAGCCACCCAGGCCATGCCGATGATCACCAGCATGTAGCAGAAGACGGGGATCTTCATCTCCCCCAACCGGCCCCACAGCAGGCCGAATACCATGCCAGCCACCAGCAGCAGCAAGAGACCATCCACCAGGTTCAACACCAGGGGTCCCTGGGCAAAGCCGACTATGTAGCAGAGGTGTGCGACAAAAAAAGCCGCCAGGCCCTGAATGAAACGATCCCTTGGCAACATCAGCAGTACGTCCCCGGCCAGCGACAGGCAGAGCCCGAGCAGGATCCAGGCATGTGAGCCGTCATGGTCATCGCTCTGATAGCCAAACGCCAGCGCTATGATGAACAGCATGGTCAGCGGCTTGCTGATATAGAACTGACGGGAGTCTGAGCCGTAGGCCGCACGAATGTGCCACCAGCCCGATGCGATGATCAAGAAACTCAATAACATGCCCTGCTCCTCACGTGTTGCTCGCAGTCATACGGCAACATCTTCTGACTGGCAGCAGAGTAGCAAATTCCCTCGGCCAGTGGCAGGGGAGCTCAGCAAATGAGCAGTCTACGCCTAAAGTCTAATTGCCCGCCGGCCCTGGTCAGGGCATAAGGAAGGGTCTGGAGGATCACCATGGAAGACGAAATGAAAAACTATCTGCCCGCTATCGATATCATGATGTGCCATCTGGGGATCAGCTTCGAGCAGGCCTGCGAACAGCTTGGTCTCAGCCCGCAAGAACAGCAGGCGCTGGATCAGCTGCAACAGCAGGCTCAGTCAAACTAGCACTCCCGATATGGATATCATGATGTTCCAGGTCCGGGGATCAGCTTCGAGCAGGCCTGCGAACAGCTTGGACTCAGTCCGCAAGAACAGCAGGCGCTGGATCAGCTGCAACAGCAGGCTCAGTCAAACTAGCACTCCCGAAATGGATATCATGATGTTCCAGATCCGGGGAGCAGCTTCGAGCAGGCCTGCGAACAGCTTGGTCTCAGCCCGCAAGAACAGCAGGCGCTGGATCAGCTGCAACAGCAGGCTCAGTCAAACTAGCACTCCCTCACGATGTGCCGTCTGGGACTAGCATGCGAGCTGCCGGGCCTCAGTCCACTGGCACAACAGACCCAGAGCCTGCTGCAGGAACAGGATCCGCAAGAATAATCCCCGATTGGGAAAATAAAAACGGCGCCTTGATGGCGCCGTTTTTATTGGCATTTTTTATTGGCGAACCGCACGTCGCCGTTGCAACCAGACGATCAGCCCGAACAGCAGGAAGCCCGGGAACCACATCAGCTCTTTACGCCAGCGCTCGGTAGGCGCCTTGACGGAGAGGATCTCCTGGTCAAACTCAAGCCCCATGGTGGCGGCCGGGCTACCAAAGGCCACGCTGTCGATCAGGGTCTTGCCATCCTGCTCATAGATCGTCAGACCCAGGTTCGCCAACCGCTCGTCGCCATTTGCACCATCCGGCACTGCGACCAGCAGGGTGGATTGACGGGGCTTGCCTACCATATCCTCACCCTTGAGCCGCAACCTTAATGTGCTCTGCGCTTCTACCTCCCCCATGGTCTGGGCAAGCTGTGCTGGCGGTGTACTGCGATAAGGATCGTGCACCATGTCCATCCAGAACCCCGGACGGAACAGGGTGAAAGCCACCAGCAGCAGCAAGATGCTCTCGTACCAGCAGTTCTTCACCAGGAACCAGCCCTGGGTCGCGGCGGCGAAGATCAGCATGGCAATGGTCGCCACCACGAAGATCAGCACGCCGTGGGCGAAGTCCACGTCGATCAGCAGCAGATCCGTGTTGAAGATGAACAGGAAGGGCAGTGCCGCGGTGCGCAGACTGTAGTAGAAAGCCGTGATACCGGTTTTGATGGGATCGCCCTTGGAAACGGCAGCCGCTGCAAACGAGGCCAGACCCACAGGTGGCGTCACGTCCGCCATGATGCCGAAGTAGAACACGAACAGATGCACGGCTATGAGCGGCACTATCAGGCCGCTCTGCTGGCCAAGCGTCACCACCACCGGCGCCAGCAAGCTGGATACCACTATGTAGTTGGCGGTGGTGGGCAACCCCATGCCGAGGATCAGGCTCAGCAGGGCGGTGAGCAGCAGCATCAGCAGCAGGTTGCCCATGGAGAGGAACTCCACCAGATCCGCCAGCACCAGGCCAACCCCGGTCTGGGAGACTGCACCGACTATGATCCCCGCCGTGGCGGTGGCAATGCCGATGCCGATCATGTTGCGGGCACCGGCGACCAGCCCTTCCCGCAGATCCACCATGCCATCGAGCAGCGAGCCGTAGTCATGCTTGCCATCGGTACGCAGCCAGTTGAGCAGCGGCCGCTGGGTCAGCAAAATGATGACCAGCATGACGGTGCCCCAAAAGGCCGACAAACCAGGCGAGAGGCGCTCCACCATCAGACACCACACCAGTACCACCACGGGCAGCAGGAAATGCAGACCGGAGAGCAGCACGGCGCGGGTGTTGGGCAACTTGATCAGCGGCTTGTCGGGATCCTCCGCTGCCAATGGTTCATTGCTGGCCGCTATCTTGAGCAGACCCACATAAGCGGCAGCCAGCAGCAATGAAATCCCTGGCAAGGCATAATCACCCAGCGCGGGCTTGAGCCAACCGAGGCCATAGTAGACTGCCAGCGACAGGCCACTGATGAGGGCCGCGCCGAAGGCAAAGCCGGTCAAACGACGCAGCCAGGGCTTGGGTTGATGGCCGCCGATAGGCTGCATATCGAGCTTGAGCGCTTCCAGATGCACTATGTAGAGCAGCGCTATATAGGAGATGGCGGCCGGCAGGAAGGCATGCTTGATGATATCCACATAAGGGATGCCCACGTACTCCACCATCAGGAAGGCCGCGGCCCCCATCACGGGGGGCATGATCTGGCCGTTGACCGAGGAAGCCACTTCCACCGCCCCCGCCTTCTCGGCACTGAAGCCCACCTTCTTCATCATGGGGATGGTGAAGGTGCCAGTGGTGACCACGTTGGCGATGGACGACCCCGAGATGAGGCCGGTCAGGCCGGAGGCTACGACGGCCGCCTTGGCCGGGCCGCCGCGCAGGTGACCAAGCAGGCTGAAAGCGAGCTGGATAAAGTAGTGACCGGCACCGGCCCGCTCCAGCAGGGCGCCGAACAGCACGAACAGGAACACGAAGCTGGTCGACACGCCGAGCGCTATGCCAAACACCCCTTCGGTGGTGATCCACTGGTGGTTGGCCAGGGCGGTGAAGCTCACGCCGCGGTGAGCCAGCAGACCCGGCATCCAGGGGCCAGCCAGGCTGTATACGAGGAACAGCAGGGCAATGACCGCCAGGGCTGGGCCCAGAGCACGCCGTGCCGCTTCCAGCAGCAAGGGGATGCCGATACAGGCCGTGATCAGATCAGAGGTGGTGAGGCTGCCCGGACGCAGGGCCAGCGCTTCATACATCACAAACAGGTAAGAGGCCGCACCGGCTGCAATCAGCCCCAGCGCCATGTCGCTGAGCGGGACTCTGTCCCGGGGAGAGCGTCGAAATGCCGGAAACACCAGATAGGCCAGCAACAGGGCAAAGGTGAGGTGAATGGCACGGGTTTCGGTGTCATTGAGTACGCCAAAACCCAGCATGAAGGGCAGTGGCGAGGCAATCCAGAGCTGGAACAGGGACCAGGCCAGCGCCAGGGCGGTAATGAGCCAGCCCATGATGCCGAGCGGCAGACGAGCGCCCACATCCTGGGCGATCAGTTCCTCGGTAGAGAGTTGTGTATCTTGCATAGGGTTAACTTGTGCCAACGAGTACAACAAAAACGACACCCGCCGCCGCAAACAGCGCAGCCAACGGGTGTCGAGGGAGTGACAAAGGCCCTTGGGCCCTCAATCAGAGCCAGCCGCGCTCTTTGTAGTAGCGAGCAGCCCCTTCATGCAGCGGTGCAGAGAGCCCTACCTTGATCATGTCGGCCTCTTTCAGGTCGGCAAAGGCAGGGTGCAGGCGCTTGAAGCGATCCAGGTTGTCAAAGACAGACTTCACCAGCTGATAGACCACTTCCGGATCGGCCTTGGCGCTGGTGGAGAGCACAGCCTTGCCACCGATGGACGGGGTCGGCTGGTCGCTGCCCTTGTAGAGGCCACCCGGGATCTCGGCCTTGGTGTAGTAGCTCTTCTCTGCCAACAGCTTGTCGATGGCCTCGCCGGTCACCGGCACCAGCACGGCATCCGTGGTGGTGGAAGCTTCCTGGATGGCGCCATTCGGATGACCAACGAAGTAGCTCATGGCGTCGATGTTGTTGTCACCCAGTGCAGAAGCCTGCTCCGCCGGTTTCAGCTCGGAAACCAGCGCGAAGTCACCCTTCTTCCAACCCTTGACCGCCATGATCTCTTCCATGGTGTCACGCTGACCCGAGCCCGGGTTGCCGATGTTGACGCGCTTGCCCTTCAGATCGTCAAAGCTGGCGATCTTGGCATCGCGACGAGCCAGAATGGTGAACACCTCGCTCTGCAGGGAGAAGACGGCACGGATATCATCCATGGCCCCTTCGGTCTGGAAAGGGGGCAGCCCTTTCATCGCCTTGAACTGGTGGTCAGACTGCATGATGCCGAAGTTGAATTCACCGCTGCGGATGCCGTTGACGTTGGCAACACCGCCACCACTGGCGGGCGCGTTGCACTTGATTTGATGATCGGCAGCGCCGCGATTGAGGAAACGACAGATAGACTGGCCTGCCACATAGTAGACGCCAGTCTGGCCGCCGGTGCCTATGGTCACGAAGCGCTCCTGCGCCTGTACCTGGCCGCCAAACGAAACACCGACCAGAGCCGCCGACAGGGCGCACGCCAAGGATAATCCTTTCATGTTTTCCATCCTTTTCATTGATTTATCTCATCCGATTCCCGGATGAATGTACGACAACACCCTGTTCTGCGCTGGGCTTGCCTAACTTGCCTCATGCAAGAAAAGGGTTGGGCTGCGATGCCTTTCCCAAAAATCACCCTCATCCTGCGGTGAGTCAACCGGTCTCGTGCCAGTTGAAGATAATTTGGCCCCTGAGGGGCCAAAGAAAAAGTTATAAGCACTCCGATTAAGCACATTAAGCCAACACAAATCAAACAAAATGGCAAAATGATGGAATTAAATATCGAAAATTATGACGCTGATCATTCATTTTCCTACCAAAGATTAATTCCATCTGCTACCTGATGGAAGCAATAAAAAACGATGACGGATTCTTTTGTGGCCCTTGCAGGGCAAGGGCCTGTGTCATCTTGTCTCAGCTACCGGCTTGGGCCAGATCCAGAATAAACGCGAATTCCAGCGCTATGTCTTCGTACGCCTTGAAGCGACCGGATTTGCCACCGTGGCCAGCATCCATGTCGGTATTCAGCAACAACTTGTTATCATCCGTCTTCATCTCGCGCAGCTTGGCGACCCACTTGGCAGGCTCCCAATACTGTACCTGGGAGTCGTGAAGACCCGTGGTGACCAGCAGATTGGGATAGGCCTGTGCCTTGACCTGATCGTAAGGGCTATAAGCCTTCATGTAGTCGTAGTAACGCTTCTGGTTCGGGTTGCCCCACTCGTCGTACTCCCCCGTGGTGAGGGGGATCGACTCATCCAGCATGGTAGTGACTACATCCACGAACGGTACCTGGGCGACCACGCCGCGATAAAGCTGTGGAGCCTGGTTGATGACGGCCCCCATAAGCAGGCCACCGGCACTGCCACCCATGGCATAGACCTGATCTTTGGCGCCATACCCTTGCGCCACCAGCGCCTCGGTGACGTCGATGAAGTCGTTGAAGGTATTCTGTTTTTTCAGCAGCTTGCCATCTTCATACCAGTGACGGCCCAACTCCTCGCCACCCCGGATATGGGCGATGGCATAGACGAAGCCTCTGTCCAGCAGGCTCAGACGGGCGGTGCTGAAGTCGGGATCCATGCTGGCACCGTAAGAGCCGTAGCCGTACACCAGCAGCGGGTTGTGGCCGTTTTTCTTGAACTTGTCCTTACGATAGACCAGTGACACCGGCACGGACACGCCGTCACGGGCCGTGATCCAGAGTCTCTCACTGGCATACAGTTGTGCTTTGAAGCCCGCCACCGGCTGTTGCTTGAGCAGGGTGCGCTTGCCGCTCGTCATATCCAGCTCATAGGTGGATGCGGGAGTGGTCATGGAGGAGTAGCCATAGCGCAGGGCGCTGGTATCCGGCTCCGGGTTGTAGGCAAGCCAGGTGACATAGGCGGGATCGTCGAAGGCGATCTCCTTCTCCTCGCCGCTCTGCCAGTTGATCTGGCGCAGCCGGGTCAGGCCCTGGTTGCGCTCCTCCAGTACCAGCCACTCCTTGAACAGGGCGTAGCTCTCCAGCAGCACGTCCGGATTGGGAGCTATCACAGATTTCCAGCGATCGACCGGGCTCTCTTTGGTCTCGTACAAGCCGAAATTCTTGCCGTCCTTGTTGGAACGCACATAGAAGCGGCCACGGTAGTGATCCAGGCTGTATTCGTGATCCACCTGACGGGGCAGGAACAGCCGCGGCGCCTGGGTCGGCACGTTGGCGTCGATGAGACGCGCCTCGCCCGTTGTGGTGCTGGAAAGGGCGATAACGATGAAGTCTTCCGAGGTGGTGGCATAGAGGCTGACGTAGAAGGTGTCGTCTTTTTCCTCATACACCAGGGTGTCTTTCGCCGGATCCGAGCCAAGCTCGTGGCGATAGACCTGATAGGGGAGCAGTGTCTTGGGATGCTTGCGCACGTAGAACACCGTCTTGCTGTCGTTGGCCCATACCAGGTTGCCGGAGGTATTTTCCAACTTGTCGCTGGCCCACTGGCCGCTCTCCAGATCGAGGAACTGGATCTGGTACTGACGACGAGAGAGGAAATCTTCCGCCACCGCCAGCCAGCGGTTGTTGCGACTCACCTCCAGGGCGCCCAGGGCGTAGAACTCGTGCCCTTCGGCGCGCTGGTTGCTGTCTAGCATCACATCGGCGTGCTTCTCCCCGACCCTGGTGCGGGAGTAGATGCCGTACTCCTTGCCCGGCTCATAACGGGTCTGGTAACGGTAGTCATTCTTCACATAGGGAACCGACTCATCCTGCTGGGGAATGCGGGCCACCATCTCTTTGTAGAGTTGATCGCGCAGCGGCTGGGTCGGCTTGAGCATGGCATCGGTATAGGCGTTTTCAGCCTTGAGGTAGGCCAGCATCTCGGGGTTCTGGCGCTCGTCATCCCGCAGCCAGTAGTAGTTGTCGACCCGGGCATCCCCGTGTTTTTTGATGGTATGAGGATGTTTGGCGGCCACGGGAGGCTGGATCAGGGTGTCACTTGTGGGCATGGCGGACTCATCATTGGCATATGAACAGGGGACGGCGGCCAGACAAGCCAGCAGCAGAAGCCCTCGGGAAAAGGTGAACATCTCGCATCCTTTGCGCTTTAAAAGGGTTGGCAAACCTGAGCCTTGGCTCCTTGGTGTGGCCAACAATCTGCCCCTTGTCGCCCCCAGTTGCAAGTTATCAGCGCAAAACCCGCCAGAACACGTAAAAGGGCCACTGTCTCGCGACAGTGGCCCTCAAACCTGACCATGAGCGACACGGATTCGCTCAGGTGTGCCTCACATGATGGAGTTGTGTCTGCTCATGACCAGTTTGCGTCAGCCGGGATAGCTCGACCAGGTCTTGGTCGCGCCCTCATGACTGATGCTCAGCACCTGATAGGGCTGACCCGGTATATCCATGCCTGGCGCACTCTGGGGCATGCCCGGAATGGTCAGGCCGCGGATCGCCGGTTTTTCCTTGAGCAGCTTCTGCACGTCGGCAGCGGGTACATGTCCCTCCACCACATAGCCATTGACCACACCCGTGTGGCAGGACGCCAGCTGCGGAGTGATGCCGTACTGCTGCTTGATGGGTTCAAGCTGCTCGGTTTCGACGACCTTGACCTCAAAGCCGTTCTCTTCCATGTGCTTGATCCAGGTCTTGCAGCAGCCGCAATACTGGGACTTGTAGACAGTCATCCGCTCCGCAGCCAGGGCGGAGAAGCTGACACTGCCGGCCAGCAGGGCCAGTAACAGGGACTTGTACATGACTCACCTCGGATAAGAAGAAATACCCAAAAAAATGGGGAAGCTCGACTCAACCGGGATGACGGGGAGGACGCTCCAGCCGCTCGGGCGGCGCATCCGGCGTATACAGGGAAGGGGCAATAAACTCAGGCCTGTCAGGCTCCAGCACGGCCACCGTCAGGCTGTCGCTGGTGAGCACCGTCATGGCAAGCGCCGCAGTAAAGCTGCCACACGGCATGGCTTTCTCCAGGGTACGCTCGCTCTGGCTGCAATGGGGGGTCAGCGTACAGAGATCGGTCGCCGCCCGGCTGCCAAACGACATCAGCACCATCAGCAGACTCCACAAGGGGAGCCAGCGGCGAGCGCGAGCGAGTTGGCGACGGGTCAGAACCATGACATGACTCATTAAGCAGAAGAGCCCTATGGTAACCTCTGGCCCAGGGGGAGGGTCAAGCCCTCCCCTCTATGGTTCGCGGGACGTAAGTAATCTGGCGGGGTGCGATTCACCCATGGATCCCCGCGTCCAGCGTAACGGGACCTGATTCAGGAACTGGCGGGCCATGGCACTTCTTGATAACGTCACCGCTCAATGCATCTTCTTTTCGCCAGTACTGGTTTTTGCCAGTACCAGGCTCAGTCTTCAGGTTATGACCCCATGAAACGCATTCTGGTTATCTTTTCACACCCGGCCCTGCAGAGCTCAAGAGCCAACAAGCAGCTGTTGCAGGCTATCGAAGGGCTGGAGGGTGTCACAGTTCACGACCTCTATCAGCACTACCCGGACATGTTCATCAATGTAAAACAGGAACAGGCCCTGCTGTCGGAACACGATATCATCGTCTTTCAACACCCCTTCTACTGGTACTCCTGCCCCGCCATCATGAAGGAGTGGATGGACCTGGTGCTGGAATACGGCTATGCCTACGGTCCCGAGGCCCATGCCCTCAATGGCAAGCAGTGGCTGAGTGCCATCACCACGGGGGGCGCCCCAGAGTCCTATTGCAGCGCAGGCTACAACAGTCGCCCACTGCTCGACTTTTTGCTGCCGTTCCAGCAAACGGCACAACTGTGCGGCATGACCTGGCTACCCCCGTTCGTGCTCCACTCCTTTCACAAGATCAAGGATCCGGAGGCATTGCGCCGCTGTGGCCAGGATTATCGCCAGCTGTTGTGTGCCCTGCGCGACGAGCAGCTGACCCCCGATCAGCTCGCGGGGCAATCTTATCTGCGGGATCTGCTGGAGGTGCTCTCATGAAACACTGTCAGCTATTTGGCCGACCCCATGAGCCTGACCAGACGTTCAAACGGAGGGCGGGCTGATGGGTCACGGATTACTGTTTGATGCGCTTATCTACCTCTCGGCGGCGGTGATCGCCGTGCCGCTGGCCAAACGCTGGGGGCTGGGTTCCGTGCTTGGCTACCTGCTGGCGGGCATCATCATAGGTCCCTTCCTGCTGGGGCTGGTGGGGGAGCAGAAGGATGTGATGCACTTCGCCGAGTTCGGGGTGGTGCTGATGCTGTTTCTGGTCGGGCTGGAGCTGCGCCCAGCCCTCTTGTGGCAGCTGAAGGGGCCCATACTCGGCACCGGCGGCCTGCAGGTGCTGCTCACCACAGGTGCCCTGACTGGCGTGGCATATCTCATCGGACTGCCCTGGCAGCAGGGACTGGCCATCGGCCTCATCCTGGCGCTCTCCTCCACAGCCATAGTGTTGCAGAGCCTGCAGGAGCGCAAACTGATGCAGAGCGAAAGCGGTCGATCCGCCTTTGCGGTGCTGTTGTTTCAGGATATTGCCGTCATTCCCATACTGGCGATCCTGCCGTTGCTCGCCATAGCACCGGTGGCCAGCAATGGCAGTGCGGAGCTGGCCGGCTGGCAACACGGCCTGCTGGTGGTGGCGGCCATCTCCGGCATAGTGCTGGGCGGCCACTACCTGATGCGGCCGGTGTTTCGCGCCATCGCCCAGTCCCACATGCGGGAGATCTTCGTCGCCGCCGCCCTGCTGCTGGTGATCGCCATCGCAGTGCTGATGGAGTCGGTGGGGCTCTCCCCTGCCCTTGGCTCCTTCCTCGCCGGCGTGGTGCTGGCCGACAGCGAATATCGCCACGAGCTGGAGGCGGACATAGAGCCGTTCAAGGGCTTGCTGCTCGGCCTCTTCTTCATGTCGGTGGGCGCCGGAATCAACTTCAGCCTGTTTGCCGAACACCCCTTTCTCATCCCGGCGCTGGTGATCGGCCTGATGGCATTGAAATGGCTGGTGCTGATGGCGCTCGGCTTTGTCATTCGTATCTCGCCCAACCAGCGCTGGACCTTCGGGCTGGCGCTGGCACAGGGTGGCGAGTTTGCCTTCGTGCTCTTCTCGTTTGCCTCCCAGAACAAGGTGCTGCCTGGCGACACCATATCGCTGCTCACCCTGGTGGTGGCCCTCTCCATGGCGCTGACGCCGCTCTTGCTGATCCTCAACGATCGGGTGATCCAGCCCTGGTTCGATTACCGTACCCACAGCGATTCGCCGCAGCACGAGCAACCTGAATTGGTGGAGCACCCCGTCATCATCGCCGGCTTCGGCCGCTTCGGCCAGATAGTGGGGCGCCTGCTGCACGGCCACGGCATAGGCACAACCATACTGGAGCAGGATGCCAGTCAGATAGAGATGCTGCGCAGGTACGGCTATCAGGTGTTCTACGGCGACGCCAGCCGGCTCGATCTGCTGCATGCCGCCGGCGCCCACAAGGCAAAACTGCTGGTACTCTCCATCAATGACCCGGCCACCTCGCTTGAGGTGATTGAAATGGTGAAGAAACACTTCCCGCACCTTAAGATACTGGCGCGTGCCCAAGACAGACCCCATGCTCACGAGATCCTGCGCCACGGCGTGGACAGCGTGCATCGGGAAACCCTGGGTTCCGCCGTGGATCTGGGGGTGGAAGCGCTGACCCAGCTGGGATTTCGGGCCAACCAGGCCTGGCGGGCGGGACAGACCTTCAAACAACACGACAACTGGTTGCTGCGGGAGCAGGCCAATTACCTGGACGACGAACACACCTACATCAACAAGAGCCTGCAATACAGGGACATCCTTTCCGATCTGTTGCAAGACGATCAGGAAGGACAAGAGCGTATTCACGCTCACAACTGGAACAGCGGTCTGCCCGACAACGACAAGGAAGCAACATGATTGCCTATTACCCTCTGCTCAAACACCTGCACATGACCCTCGCCATCGTCAGCCTGCTGCTGTTTGTCTATCGCTGGATGCTCTCTCTCAATGCCAGCCCGCGTCTGCAACAGCGCTGGCTGAAGATAGCGCCCCACGTCAACGACACCTTCTTGCTGCTGTTCGGGGTGCTGCTGGCTGTCACGTTGCAGATGAGCCCGGGCCAGCAACCCTGGCTGATGACCAAGCTGATCGCTCTGGTGGTCTACATAGGGCTCGGTGTCATGGCGTTAAAACGGCCCGATCGCAGCCAGAAGCTTATGGCGGGTGTCGCCGCGCTGGCGGTGTTTGGGTACATGGTGGGAGCCGCCATGACCAAGTCGGCCTGGTCCTGGTTGGCCTGACAAGAATGTCCATCTGGTGGGGGGAAGCCATTCCCTCCACATCATCTTCTGCCCTTTAACGTGATTTCTATTTTTTATTCTCCCTAAAAACCGCAAGACAGCACTTTAATTTGCGATTTTCTCATCAATTAAAAGCCTCAATTGCTACCCACCAAAACAGCAATCATATTTAATATCATGTAGTTAATGACGTTTGTATGAAAATGGCGACAGTTGTCGCAGCAAAACTTGCGACATAGACTGTCGCATGCCATGGCTAGGATACACTCAACGCTAAACCAGTGAAGGCATGCACCATGAGTAAGAAGCTGTTACGACAACTGACCTTGGCGCGTTGCATCCCGCACCGCCCTTACAAGCTGACCGCCAGCCAACTTCAGGTAAAACTGGAAGAGGAAGGTATCCATGTCAGTCTGCGTACCGTGCAACGGGACCTGGAAGAGATGTCCGGCATGGGGTTGTTCGACCTCACCTCGGATGAGCGCAGCAAACCCCACGGCTGGTGCTTTGAGCGCCATGGCCTCAACGACTTCGCCAATATCATGCCGTTGTCGCTGGCGGTGGCCCTGAAAACCTGGAGTGATCAGGCAAGCCAACTGCTACCGGCAAGTGTGCTGACCGAATTGAATCCGCTGATCGACAAGGCCAGCCAGGTGATCCGCGACAGCCAGAGCGAACTGGCCGAACGCTGGCTCGAGAGCGTACATCAGTCACCGCGTCCGTTTGCCGGCAACCCGGAGATCCGTCGCAGCACCCTGATCCGCGATGCTCTCTGGCGTGGTCGCAAGTTCAGCGCCGAGATACAGCGCGTCATCAAGGAGCGTACTGTATGGCTCTGCTATGACCGCATCAATCCGCTCGGCATCCTGAATCAGGCCGATGGTCCGACCCTGCTCTGTACTTTGTCCGAGCTGGATCCCAAGGTATACGGCATCCCGTTCGATCACATCAAGGGCGTGGAATTGACCAACTTCAGCGCAACCCAGCCGAAGGATTTCAATATCCAGAAGCTGATCCGTGACCAGGGCTACCAGGACGTCAGCGGTCCAATCCGCTTTGTCGGTCGCATTGATGCAAACTGCCCGACCCTGGTCGATGGTCAGATCCCGGGCCACAACCCACGCATGACTCGCTATGACAAGCGCAGTGTGGTGGTGGAGACGGAAGTCCAGGACACCCCTGAATTTCGCACCTGGCTCAATAACATGAGCGGTAACCTGGAAGTGCTGGCGCCAGAGTCATTGCGCAAGGCATACCCGACACCAGGCAGCCGGGTTAGCTAATCCCAAAAAGCCGAGCTCAGCCTCGGCTTTTTGTATTCTTTTCAAGCATATTTATTCAACTAATTTTTAACTCTTGCCAGTTGAATTGAGCAGTCTTGTACCATCGTTTTCCCCCTGTTTTTTCGTGTGAGAGATCCGCCATAGAGGCTGTAAGAGGCCACTGTGTTGCACCGTACGCGAAGCCATCTTTGAATCCATGTGCTTTCCAATGAAACAAACTAACATAATGATTAATATGGATTTATCTTGTTAATGATTGGGTTTAATCAAGCTGGCTCATGCCGATAACTACCCAAGCTCCCTTGTTACTCTGTGCGCTTCCCTTAATATGGGTCTCACAAGGACGAAGCTGGTTCGGCAGGATGCAGGAACAGCGCATAAACAGGGAATAATCCACAGGACGTGGTCAGGGATACCTCAGGATGAGGCTGGTAACCGGGAAGGTTATCAAACGGATTGAACAGGACACCACAGGATGTGGTTGCGGATACCTCGGGATGAGGCAGAGCAGTAGGGATTACCGCTCTTCAGGAAGAACAGGACCTCGCCGGATGCGAGCAGGACAGCTTCAGGATGAAGCGAGATAGCCTGGATGGTTATCTGTCAGGATGACGCAAGGAACACCACAGGATGTGGTAAGGGACACCTCCAGGATGGAGAGAGTGCAGCAATCAGGAACGATTGCCAGACCAGGATGGTCACAGGACACCTCAACGGATTGGGAAGGGGATATTCCGAAGGATCAGGATAAAGTCAGGGATCGCAGGGAGCATTGCAGTTCATGGACTGGACTAGATGACTTGAGGGGACGGCAACTGCCGTCCCCTTTTCTTTATGTGCACATTCTCAAGCCTCCTGTTGGCTCTTTCACGCAGACCAACGCCTCCGGCCTTACATCACACTTTGTATTTCCCATTGCTTGAGCGCTTTTGAACCGAGCCACCACCTTGCATAACAGGGCAAGATATCCATCCAGCTGGTGATGCAATAGCAATCTGCTAAAGCTCAAAGCTAGCTACTCCGTAGCCAAGAACACAAAAGACCTGCCCAAGCAGGAGGGCCTTGTTGTACTGGGCAAAAATGCACAAAAAAACCAGTCGTTAGATTGGGCTTCTCAATTTACTGGCTGAGCGGACGGGAGGGTGCTGTCCGGCTCAAGCACAAGCGGACATAGGTAGGGACCGGGCTGCCAGTGGCAAGGAGACAACCAGCGGCGAACATCAAGATGCCTCGGCGTGGAGAAAGGAAGAGGAGGTGGGTAATGGTGACCGCTGACTTTGCAGTTTCGGAAATGAAAAAAGCCCAGTCTTTCGACTGGGCTTCTCAATTTATTGGCGGAGCGGACGGGACTCGAACCCGCGACCCCCGGCGTGACAGGCCGGTATTC
>NZ_JAACFW010000031.1:0-45715 GCF_029237245.1 Aeromonas sp. 5HA1 | reverse complement strand
CTTGCTAGCGTGGAGGAAGTCGAGAGCGTGAGCGATACGCATAAAAAATCCGAAACCAAATCAACAGGTTTCGGATTTTTACACATCAGCAGGATCGGTCAATGGATCCTTAACTGATCGGCATTAGGCCAAAAGGCCCTCTTTTGCATTCACCGCGAGTCGTTACAGGCTGGCGGCAATACGCGCCCCTAGGGCGGCGTTGTTCAGCACCAGCTGGATATTCGCCGCCAGCGAGTTGCCGCCGGTCAGCTCGCACACCCGCGCCAGCAGGAAGGGGGTGGATGCCTTGCCCTTGACACCCTGCTCGTCCGCCTCCTGCAACGCCTGCTTGATGGCCGCATCTATGTCGGCCTTGGGCATGGCGAACTGGGTCGGGATCGGGTTGGTGACCACGGCACCACCGGCCAGCCCCAGCTCCCACTTGAGACGCAGCGCCTCGGCAATGGCCGCCGGAGTGTCGAGGCGGTAATCCACCTTGAAGCCGCTTTCGCGGGTGTAGAAGGCGGGCAACTCCTCGGTCTGATAACCGATGACGGGCACACCCTGAGTCTCCAGGTACTCCAGGGTCAGGCCAATGTCGAGGATCGACTTGGCACCGGCACACACCACGGCGACCGGGGTCTGGGCAAACTCCTGCAGATCCGCCGAGATGTCGAAGGTCTCCTGAGCACCGCGGTGCACGCCGCCGATGCCGCCGGTGGCGAACACCCGGATACCGGCCATGGCGGCAATGATCATGGTGGAAGCCACAGTCGTCGCGCCCAGCCCCTTGTTCGCCAGCACGAAGGGGATATCCCGTCGGCTGCACTTGGTGGCGTCGTGACCGGCCCGGCCCAGCGCCTCCAGCGCCCCCGCATCCAGCCCCACCTTGAGGCGGCCATCCAGAATGGCGATGGTGGCTGGCACGGCGCCGTTGTCCCGCACCACCTGCTCTACCTGGCGCGCCGTCTCCACGTTCTGCGGATAGGGCATGCCGTGGGAGATGATGGTGGACTCCAGGGCAACGACGGGTTTGCCGGCGGCCAGGGCAGCGGCGACTTCAGGTTGGATATCGAGGTAAGCGTTCAACATGGGTACTCCTCCAGCATGCGTTCAACGGCGGCCTTGGATAGGCCGGAAAAGACGGTATCGGAACAATTGACGGTGAGGGCGGCGCAGCCGAGGGCGAAGCGGGTGGTGTCGGTCATGTCGCTCTCCTGCAACCAGGCGTGGGCCAGCCCTGCCATGAAGGCATCGCCACCGCCGGTCACGTTGACGACAGGGCTGCCGAGCACGGGCAGATGGCCCTGGCACTCCCCGTCGCTGTAGAAAATCCCCTGATCGCCGAGGCTCAGGAACAGCCGTTGCACCCCGGCGCGGTGGAACCAGGCTGCCGCCATGGGCCAGGTATCGGGCCCGGCAATGGTGAAGCCGCACAGCTGCTCGGCCTCGCTGCGGTTGGGCTTGAGGGTGTGGATCCGGTGCAGCCAGGGGCGGATCTTCTCCACCTTGGCCACAGAGACGGTGTCGACGAAGATGATGTGCTCACCCTGGCGCTCGAACAGCCAGTCCAGGGTGTGGGTGGCGAGGTTGGTGTCGAGCACCCAGAGCCGAGCCGCGCCAAGGAAACCGGTGAGCGGGGTAAGCCGGGCCGGTGTGAGCTGGTCGATGATCGCCATGTCGTTGACGGCGCAGCTCATCTCGCCGCTGCCATCGTGCAGGCTGAGGTAACAGGAGGTGGCCTGCCCCTCCAGCACCAGCACCTGGCGCACGTCAACGCCGGCGCGCTGGCTCACTTCCAGCAGATGATGACCGTACTGGTCGTTGCCCACCGCGGTCAGCAGCCGGGTGTCGGTACCAAGCCGCGCCAGGTTCTCGGCGATGTTGCGCCCCACACCGCCGGCGGAGGTGCGCACCTTGCCGGGGTTGGAATCGCCGATGCGCAGGTTGTCATGACTGCAGCCGCAGATATCCATATTGGCGCCGCCGATCACCACGGCGTAGGGGCCTTCCCGCAGCACATAGCCTCGCCCCTGCACATAGCCCTGCCGCATCAAGCTGGAGATATGGCTCGCCAGCGCCGAGCGGCTAATGCCGAGGCGATCCGCCAGCTCCTGCTGGGCAATCATGGGATCCTGGCGCAGCAGGGCGAGGATCTCTTGTTCACGCTCAGTCATAGACAAACATCCAGTTACAAACGTTTGTCTATTATTTATGAAAAACGTTTTCCCGCCATCCTCTCGTGCAAGAAATGTCGGGTCAGCCACAAAAAATCACCGGGCAAGCCCGGTGATTCAGCGTGGAACCAGACCCGCACGCTTCAGTCAAGCAGCACCCAGACTCCACCGGCACTCTGCATCACGGGCCAGCAGACCACCTTCAGCGCCGGATCATCCAGACAGCGGCCATCGGCCAGAGCATACCGCTGCTTGTAGAGGGGCGAGGCGACCACAGGCTCGCCACCACAATCCCCCACCAAACCCCGACTCAGCACGGCCACACCGGCCAGGGGATCCAGATCATCCAGCGCATAGATCCGCTCACCGAGCCGAAACAGCGCCAGGGAGCGACCGTCCAGCCAGGCGCTGCGCCCCGACTGCTCCGGCAGGGCCGAGATCGCACATACCCGCCGCCACTCACCATGCTCGCTCTGCAATAGCGCATCCCTGATGCCGTGCATCTCTGCCCTTTGTTGCCGTTCACCCAGCGTCTCCTGCCCTGCATTCTCGTTGGCATCGCTCATATCACCTCCTTGATATTGATCGCCGGCACCCATTGGCCCCGCTCCTCCCGTCTGGGGGGCGTGCTCCCCTCCGGCTGGTTGACGAAGGCCTCGAACAGCTTCAGCTTGTCCGGATCCGCCAGAGTGCTTTTCCACTCGCATTGCCAGCTGCCGACTATGCCGTCCATCATGGCCTCCAGCTCGGCGCCGATGCCGAGCCTGTCCTCGATGATCACCGACTTGAGGTAGTCGAGCCCCCCCTCCATGCCCTCCATCCAGACCGAGGTGCGCTGCAGCCTGTCCCCGGTGCGCACGTAGAACATCAGCAGCCGGTCGATGTAGCGGATCAGGGTCTGCTCATCGAGGTCGGTGGCAAACAGGTCGGCGTGGCGCGGCCGCATACCGCCGTTGCCGCACACATAGAGGTTCCAGCCCCGCTCGGTGGCGATGACACCTATGTCCTTGCTCTGGGCCTCGGCGCACTCCCGGGTGCAGCCGGAGACCGCAAACTTCAACTTATGGGGCGCCCGCAGCCCCTTGTAGCGGTTTTCCAGGGTCTGGGTCAGGGTCATGGAGTCCTGTACCCCGTAGCGACACCAGGTGGAACCGACGCAAGACTTCACGGTGCGCACCGACTTGCCATAGGCCTGGCCTGTCTCGAAGCCCGCCGCCACCAGCTCGCCCCAGATGGCGGGCAGCTGATCGCGCCGGGCGCCGAACAAGTCGATGCGCTGGCCGCCCGTGATCTTGGTGTAGAGGCCGTACTTGCGTGCCACCTCCCCTATGGTAATGAGGCCATCCGGGGTGATCTCACCGCCGGGGATGCGCGGCACCACAGAGTAGGTACCGTCCTTTTGCAGGTTGGCGAGGAAGGCATCGTTGGTATCCTGCAGGCCACGGTGGGGCTTCTCCAGCACATGCTCGTTCCAGAGCGACGCCAGTATGGAGGCGACCGTCGGCTTGCAGATGTCGCAGCCAAGGCCCTTGCCGTGCTTGTCTCGCAGCGCCTCGAAGCTCTTCAGCTCGCCCACCCGGGCCAGGTGATAGAGTTCCTGGCGGCTGTGGGCGAAGTGCTCGCACAGCCCCTTGTCCGCCTCGACCCCAATCTCCGCCAGCGTCTGATCCACCACCTGCTTGAGCAGATTGCTGCAGCCGCCGCAGCCGGTGCCCGCTTTGGTGCAGCTTTTCACAGCCCCCAGCTCGTGGTTGCCCGCCTTGACGGCAGCCACCACTGCGCCCTTGCTGACGTTGTGGCAGGAGCAGAGGATGGCGCTGTCCGGCAACACCAGGGGCGCCGCCGCGCCGCCCGCCTCCCCCACCAGCAGGGAGAGGGGCGGCTGGGGCAGCGCCACCCCATTCTGGTAGTACTGCAGCAGTCGCTCATAATCGCTGCCATCCCCCACCAGGATGGCGCCGAGCAGGCGATTGCCCTCGCCGTCGGTCACCAGCTTCTTGTAGATGCCGTTGACCCTGTCCAGCAAGAGCAGTTCCTGAGCCCCGGTCGTGCTGGCGTGGGCGTCACCGATGGAGCCCACATCTACCCCCATCAGCTTGAGCTTGGTGGACATGTCAGCCCCGGCGAAACGGGTCTCGCCGCCGCACAGGCTGGCCACGGCGGCGCGGGCCATCTGGTAGCCGGGGGCCACCAGACCGAAGATGCGCCCCTGCCAGAGCGCGCATTCGCCGATGGCGAGGATGGCGGGATCCGAGCTGTGGCAACCCTCGTCGATGCAGATGCCGCCGCGCTCGCCAACGCTCAGCCCGGATTGACGGGCCAAACCGTCGGCGGGGCGGATACCCGCCGAGAACAGGATCACGTCCGCCTCCAGATGGCTGCCATCCTTGAACTTCAGCCGGTGACGGGCCTGTTCCCCATCCTCTATGCACTCAGTGGCCTTCTCCACCAGCACCTCGACCCCGAGCGCCCGGATCTTGTCCCGCAGCACGGCGCCGCCGTTGTCATCTAGCTGTACCGGCATCAGCCGCGGGGCAAACTCCACCACCTGGGTCTTGAGGCCGAGCAGGCGCAGGGCGTTGGCCGCTTCCAGCCCCAGCAGGCCGCCGCCGATCACCACGCCGCTGCGGGCCTGGGCGCAGGCATCGCGAATGGCGGCGAGATCCCCCAGGGTGCGATAGACGAAGCAACCCGCCCGCTGGAATCCGGAAATGGGCGGCACGAAGGGCACTGAGCCGGTCGCCAGCACCAGCCGGTCGTAAAGGAATTGCTCACCGTTGGCGAGCGTCAAGGTGCGAACGGCTCTGTCCAGCGCCTCCACTTCAGCCCCCAGCCGCAGCTCGATGCCCTGCGCCCCATACCAGGCGGGATCCGCCAGTTGCAGCGCCTCGGGCGCCTTGCCGCCGAACACCTCGGACAGATGCACCCTGTCGTAGGCGGAGTCCGGCTCGGCACCAAATACCGTCACCTCGAACCGGTTAAGGCCGCCAGCCGCCACCAGCTGCTCGATAAAGTGGTGGCCCACCATACCGTTGCCGATCACCAGCAGACGTTGTTTCTCACCTCTCTCGGGCGATTCGACCAAGTGGTGGTCCATCTCATCATCCATACCGTTGCCCACTACCAGCAGTTTCTCTTTGTTAGCCATATCTCTCTTCCTTGAATCCGTCTGGGCTCAGGCGCGCAGCTTGCTGCGCACCGGGTCGGCCGCCTTGAGCGGGGTCACCTTGCGCTGCTTCTCATAGAGGAAGCGCAGCACCTGCTGGCGCAGCTTGTGATAGTGACCATCGTCTGCCAGGGCGACCCTGTCTCTGGGCCTTGGCAAGTCCACGGTCAGGATCTCTCCGACCGTGGCACTGGGGCCATTGGTCATCATGACGATGCGATCGGAGAGCAGCACAGCCTCGTCCACATCGTGGGTGATCATAATGACGGTATTGCCAAGCTCGGCCTGAATGGCCATCAGCGCATCCTGCAGATGGGCCCGGGTCAGGGCATCCAGGGCGCCGAACGGCTCGTCCATCAGCAGCACCTTGGGGGAGAGCGACAGGGCGCGGGCGATGCCGACCCGCTGCTTCATGCCGCCCGACAGCTCGTGGGGCATCTTCTGGCTGGCGTGATCCATCTGCACCAGGGAGAGGTAGTAATCGACCCGCTCCGCCACCGCCCGCCGGTTCGGCTCAACCTGCCCCACCGCCAGCGCCACATTCTGCTGGACGCTGAGCCAGGGCAGCAGGGCGTGGTTCTGGAACACCATGGCCCGCTCGGGCCCAGGCCCTGCCACCTCGCGGCCATCGAGGATGATGCCGCCGAGGGTCGGCTCCAGCAGCCCGGCCACCAGGTTGAGCACAGTGCTCTTGCCGCAACCTGAGTGGCCTATGAGGGAGACGAACTCCCCCTTCTCGATGCGCAGGTTGACCCGGCTGAGGGCCTCGAAGCTGCCCTGCTCCGTCTCGAACGAGATGCCGACGTCGCTTATCTCCAGATAACTCTTCATTGGCTCTTCTCCTGCCTGAATAGAAATGTGATTAACGCAGCACCTGGCGCTTGTCCCAGGAGAGCCACTGCTGCAGGGCCAGCATGCCCCTGTCCAGGCCGCAGCCGATGAGGCCTATGGTGACCACGGCCACCATGATGCGGGCCAGGGAGGCCGAGCCGCCGCTCTGGAACTCATCCCACACGAACTTGCCGAGCCCGGGGTTCTGGGCCAGCATCTCGGCCGCGATCAGCACCATCCAGGCCACCCCGAGGGACAACCGCAGCCCGGTGAAGATCATGGGCAGGGCCGAGGGCAGCACTATGCGGCGCACATGGGTCAGGAAAGAGAGCCGCAACACCCGGCTGACGTTGTGCAGATCCCTGTCCAGCCCCGCCACCCCGACCGCCGTGTTGATCAGGGTCGGCCAGAGGGAGCAGAGGGTCACCGTCAGCGCCGAGGTGACGAAAGACTTGGCGAGCCAGGGCACAGAGCTGGTGTAGAGCGCGCTCACCACCAGGGTGATAAGCGGCAGCCAGGCCAGGGGCGACACGGGTTTGAGCAGCTGGATCACCGGATTGGCGGCGCGGTAGAGCCCCTGATTCATGCCGAGCAGCACGCCGCACGGAATGGCGATAAGGCTGGCCAGCCCGAAGCCGCACAGCACAGTGAGCAGGCTGGTGGCAATCTGATCGAAGAAGGTGGGGCGCCCGGTATAGGGGCGCAGCTTCACCTCGGCCGCCGGATCCGCCGCCAGCCGCTCGGCATTGCGCAGTTGCTGACGCTCGAGAAAGGCGTTCGCCTTCTCCCGCTCCTGCACATGCTCCTGCCCCAGGGACCAGAGCTGGCTGGCGGTCGCAAGCGGCCCCGGCAGGGTGCCCAGACTGGTCTGTACCTGACTCGCCCCCCACTGCCAGAGACCGAGGAACAGCAGCACGCCGAGCAGGGGCTGCACCATGACTTTCCAGTTGATGGCTTTCCAATTGATGAGTGGCCACTTGTGTCGTTTCATCGGAAACTCCTTGTTCATTGCACCCGCTCATCGCCCTTGAGGCCGATGGCAAACTGTTGCAGGTAGGCGTTGGGATGGCGTCCGTCGTAGATGAGGCCATCGATGAAACCATCCTGCGGGCCGCGATAGCCCTGCTCGCTGGCAAAATCGGGGAAGTCACTGGCCTTGAACTTGCCCTCTGCGATCAGCGCCTCGGCCGCTAGGCGGTAGACCTCGGGTTGATAGACGGCCCTGGCGACCTGCTCGAACCAGGCGTCCGGTTTGGCCGTCGGGATTTGGCCCCAGCGCCGCATCTGGGTCAGGTACCAGATGGCATCCGAGTAGTAGGGATAGGTGGCGTGGTGGCGGAAGAAGACGTTAAAGTCCGGCAGGCTGCGCTTGTCCCCTTTCCCGTACTCGAAGGTGCCCACCATGGAGTTGGCGATCACTCCCTCGTCGGCCCCCACGTACTCCGGCCGCGCCAGCAGCTTGGCCGCTTCGCGCCGGTTGCCGTTCTGCTCGGCATCCAGCCACCAGGCCGCCCGCAGCAGCGCCTTCACCAACCGTATGTGGGTATTGGGATGGCGCTCGGCCCACTGGCGGGTAACGCCGAACACCTTCTCCGGGTTGTTGCGCCAGATCTCGTAGTCGGTGATGACGGGCACCCCTATGCCCATGGCAACCGCCTGCTGGTTCCAGGGTTCTCCCACGCTGTAGCCCGCTATGGTGCCCGCCTCCAGGGTGGCGGGCATCTGGGGTGGCGGCGTGACTGACAGCAGTACGTCCGCCTGGCGCTGACCCGAGCTGTCGCCGAGGGCGGGGGCATAGAAGCCGGGGTTCAGCCCGCCGGCCGCCAGCCAGTATCTGAGCTCGTAGTTGTGGGGGGAGACGGGGAACACCATTCCCATGTTGAACGACTTGCCCGCCTGCCGGTATTGAGCCACCACGGGTTTGAGCGCAGCAGCGCTCACGGGAGCCGGTACCTGACCCGCCACCGCCTTGGGCAGGTGGGGTTGCATGGCGGCCCACACAGGGTTGGCGACCGTGATGGCGTTGCCGTTGAGATCCATGGCGAACGCAGTCACCAGCTCGGCCTGAGTGCCTATGCCGACATGGGCGGCCAGCGGCTGACCCGCCAGCATCTGGGCACCGTCCAGCTCGCCGTCGATCACCCGATCCAGCAGCACCTTCCAGTTCGCCTGGGCCTCCAGAGTGACGTAGAGCCCCTCATCCTCGAAATAACCGCGCTCATAGGCCACCGCCAGCGGTGCCATGTCGGTCAGCTTGATGAAGCCCAGTTTGAGCTCCTCCTGCTCGGGAGCCCCCACTGCCCCCACTGCCGCCAGCGTCGGCAGTGACAGCAGGGCCAGCAGCAGACCCGCACATCCTTGTCTCTTGTTCATTCGCCTTCCTCGCTCACATCACAGTCATGGGCGGCCACTCCCCTGCGCCGTTGCAGGGCTGCGACCAAAAAAAAAGCCTCACCGATCCGGGATCGGTGAGGCCTCTTTGCCCTGTTGCGAGTGACGGGCCCATGGGCACCATCACTCCTTGTATGTTGACTAATTCACTTTCCGTGCCAAATTGGCCAAGCCACAGAAACTGGCCCTATCCTGCCTCTTTCCTCCCTGTTTATCCCCTCGTTTGCCTCAATTAGGCGCAGTTGCACCAAAACGGTTGGCCACGGGGGCGCTCAGGCAGGCAGGGCCAGCAGCAGTTGCCGAGCCAGCTCCCCCAGGCTCAGGTGCCGGTTCATGGCAGTGCTGCGCATCAGGCGGTAGGCCTGCTCCTCGTCCAGCCCCTGATGACGCATCAGTCGCCCCTTGGCCTGCTCGACCAACCGCCGATCCACCAGCTGTTGGCGCAGTTCACTCTCGGTCTGCGCCAGCGCCTGCACCATGGCCAGCTGGCTGCGGGCCAGCCGCAGCCACTGCTCGACCGGCTCCCGCTCGCCACACGGGTGGGGCACCAGCAGCACCCCCTGCTGCAACAAGGTGACCTGGGGCTCGGGGCCGATCCGTTCGCAAAACAGCAGGCGTGGCAACCCGGGCCAGAGAGAGAGACCGAGTCGCACCTCGGCGCCAAACTGGCGACTGCTGATGAGCAGGGCATCCCCCTGCCCGTTCGGGCTCAGCAGTTGGCGACTGTCCAGGATCTGCGGCTGATGGCCGTAGTGGCTGACCAGCAGGGCCAGACGGTTGGCCTGACCCGGCTCATCGGCGTGGATCATCAGGCGGGAAGGGGGGCCGGCACGGCCCCCTGGGGGAAGAGTAGTCATGGCGCTCCTTGCCAACGGCTGTCGCAGCTTGTCTGTCGCTGCGTGTCCACCACAGATGACGCAACATGAAGGCCAACTATTTGAATCTACCCCCTTTTTATCTATCTGGAGGTAGTGGAGGTAGGTACTCAGGCCACCCGGTCCAGCGCCTGGTTCAGCAGGGCGTTCAGCTCGCTGCGCAGGCTCACCACCTCCCCCATGATCATCAGCACGGGACTCTGTCCGGCCAGTGTCACGGCAGCCTCTGCCAGCATGGCCAACCGGGTCTCATGAACCTGCTGCTGCGGGCTGCAACCGGCCACCACCAGCGCCACCGGCAGATCCGGCGAGGCACCGGCCGCCAGCAATCCCTGCCGGATCCGGGCCGCCCGCTCCAGCCCCATGTAAAACACCAGGGTGTGGCCGGCCCGTGTCAGCCCCTGCCAACCCTGATAGTCGCCCTCCTCCATCAGATGACCCGTCACCAGGGTCAGGGAGCGGGCCAGCCCCCTGTGGGTCAGGGGGATCAGGCAGCTGGCGGCGCAACCCAGCGCCGCCGTGATGCCGGGCACCAGCTCGGCGGCGATACCGTGGCGGGCCAGGTGCAGGGCCTCCTCCCCGCCCCGGCCAAACACCAGAGGATCCCCTCCCTTGAGCCGCACCACCCGCTTGCCGGTGCGGGCCAGCGCCAACAGCAGGGCGTTGATCTGATCCTGGCTCGGACTCGGCTCGCCGCAGCGCTTGCCCACATCGAAACGGGCCGCCCCCTTGGGAATGCGGGCCAGGATCTCGCTCCCCACCAGGCGGTCATAGATCACCACTTCCGCCGCCTCCAGCCGTTGCAGGGCGCGCAGGGTCAACAATTCGAGCGGGCCGGGACCGGCCCCTACCAGACTGATTTGGCTCATCAGAGACTCCTTGTGTTGCCGCTCACGTCCTCAGACGGAGGCGATAAAAACATGCTTGATCAACAGCTTGTCGATCTCTGGCAGACAGGTGCCGCAATTGCTGCCACAGCCGAGCAAGGCCTGCAGCCCCGCCAGCTCGCTCACCCCCTGCCGGGTGATGGCGTCGACGATGCGCTGCTCCGACACCCGCAGACAGGAGCAGACCAGTCGACTATCTCCGGCCAGGGCCGCGCTCAGGGTCTGGCTCAGGGCCCCCGCCTGCAAGGGCGTACCGAGCAGGCTGGCCAGCAGATCGACCTTGATGTCAGGGCGCCGCTCCCCCACCAGCAGCAGGCCGGCGATGCGATCCTGCGCCAGCGCAACCGCCAGCCAGCCCTGTTTGAGCGGCAACCGCAACCAGCGGCCCGCCGCTCCCAGCCGCTGCCACAGCGCCTGCGGCCCCTCCGACCAGGAAGCCAGCAGAGTGCAGTTGCCTTCGGGCAGGGGGCGCCTGGCCCACCAGTCCACCGCCTCCCCCCAGGGCTGCTGACCCAGCCAGAGCCCTTGCCAGCGGGTCGGCTGCGGCTCGACCATCACCCGCCCCTGCTTGAACATGGGCTGACCCGAGAGGGGATCCACCACGGCGGCGATGAGGCGGTTGACCGCCCCCTGGCTGCACTGGCTGTCGGTCCAGTGCATGGGCAGGAAAGCATCCCCCTCCCTCAATCCCTCATCCACCCCGACGAGTAGTCGCGCTTCACCGAGATCATTGCTCAATCGCACCAGATCCCCCTCGGCCAGCCCGAGCGCCAGCAGGCTGGCGGCGCCAACCCGCAGCTTGGGCCAGGGTTCGGCTTCCTGCAGGCGGGGCACGTGGCCGGTGCGAGTCATGGTGTGCCACTGATCCCGCAGCCGGCCCGTGTTAAGTAACAAAGAGCCGAGCGACAAGGAGTCGAGCCGCGAGGGGATGGCCCCCGCCGGCGCAGCAACAGCGACAGGTTCGGGGGGAAAGTGCTGGGCCAGCGGCAGCAGACGGGCCCGCCCATCCGGCGTGGAGAAGACCCCATCTTCGAACAGGCGGGCGCGGCCACTCGGCCAGGCGGCGTTGACCGGCCAGCTCAGGGGCTCCAGCGCCTCGAACTCGGCCCGACTGAGGCGGGCCAGCCCCGAGATGTCGAACTGGCGGGCCCCCTCGTTCTCAAACCCCGACAAGGCCGCGTGTTCGCTGAAGATGTCGTGCTCATCCTCATAGGCAAAGCCCTCGCCAAAGCCGAGCCGGCGGGCCAGCTGGGTCAGCGCCCACCAGTCAGGCTTGGCCTCCCCCGGCAGAGGCAGGAAGGCGCGCTGGCGGCTGATGGTGCGCTCGGAGTTGGTGACTGTGCCGCTCTTCTCCCCCCAAGCGGCGGCGGGCAGCAGCAGGTGGGCCAGCCGTGCCGTGTCCGTGTCCGCCGTCACCTCGGAGACCACCAGCAGCTCGCAGCGGGCCAGAGCGTCGCGCACCCGGTTGCCATCGGGCAGGGAGACAGCCGGGTTGGTGCCGAGCACCCAGAGGGCGCGTATCTCCCCCCGCGCCACCGCCTCGAACAAGGCCACTGCCTTGTGACCCGGCCCGCTCACCATGGTCGGGCTCTGCCAGAAGCGCTGCACCCGGTCGCGCTCGACCTCGCCAAAGCCCATGTGGGCCGCCAGCTGGGTTGCCAGCCCGCCCACCTCACGCCCGCCCATGGCATTCGGCTGCCCCGTCATGGAGAAGGGGGCTGCCCCCGGCTTGCCGATGCGCCCGCACAGCAAGTGGGCGTTGATGATGGCGTTGGCCTTGTCCACCCCCTGATTGGACTGGTTGATCCCCTGACAAAAGAGGGTGACTGTCCTGGGGGTGCGGGCAAACAGCTGATAGAAGCCGAGCAGATCCCCTGGCGCCAGATCGCAGCTTCGAGCCACAGCCTCCAGCTGCCAGACCGGGTCGTCCAGCGCCGCAGCCAGCTCGGCAAAGCCGCTCACATGGCGTGCCACGTAATCCTTGTCCCAGCCATCGTGATCGAGCAGATAGCGGCAGAGGCCATTCCACAGCGCCACATCACTGCCGGGCTTGAGGGCCAGATGCAGATCCCCCTGCTCCGCCGTCATGGTACGACGGGGATCCAGCACCACCAGCTTGAGCTCTGGCCGCCGCGCCCGAGCCTGTTGCAGGCGGCGAAACAGCACAGGGTGGGTCCAGGCGGTATTGGCCCCCGTGATCACCACCAGATCCGCGAGCTCGAGATCCTCGTAGCAGGCGGGCACCAGATCCTCGCCGAAGGCGCGCTGATGAGCCACCACCGCCGATGACATGCAGAGCCGGGAGTTGGTGTCCACGTTGGCACTGCCCAGATAGCCCTTCATCAACTTGTTGGCGACGTAGTAATCCTCGGTAGTGAGCTGCCCCGAGAGGTAGATGCCGATGGCCGCAGGCCCGGATTCGGCCAATATGGCGGTAAAACGGCTGGCCAGGATATCGAGCGCCTGGTCCCAGCCGATGCGCTGCCCCTGCCAGCGCGGATAGAGCAGGCGGTCGGGGAAATCCAGACTCTCCAGCAGACTGGCCCCCTTGACGCAGAGGGCCCCCGCGTTGGCCGGATGCTGTTCATCCCCCTTCAGCTGCCAGCTCGCGCCCTCCCGGCTCAGCCGGATGCCGCACCCTACTCCACAATAGGCACAGGTGGTGTTCATTCCCTCGCTCCTTGTCGCCAGGCAGCCCGTCCAGTCGCGGGTCGCCTCCTTGCCGTGGCCCACAAAAAAGGCGTCCGCCCCTGATGGGGACGGACGCCTTTGTCCAGATAAGCCGAGATCATCTTGTCATAACAGACAACTGCAAACCCTGCGCCAAGATGTCAGCCCCAGTGCCACTGCGACCACCCAGGCAAGGTTGCGCCGGGACAGTGCAGCTGCCCCCTTGTTGGGCCCCGCCAGGCAAGATGCAGGAGCCCTCCTGCAGGCATCGGCACGCATTCCATGGGCAAAGTACGAGCCAGGGGTATAATACGGCCGCCACAGAGGAGAGAGAGATGAAAGAGTCGGATTACGGCTGTGAGGGACAAACCAATCCACAGTCACCAACAGAGGACACATCCCCGTATTGCTGCATCGGACTGGTCAATCCCAAGTCACCGGAGAACGTGGGCGCCGTGATGCGTGCCGCCGGTTGCTACGGGGCGGACGAGGTCTACTACACGGGCAACCGCTTCGAGCTGGCACGCCGTTTTGCTACCGATACCAAGCAGATGGTGGACAAGATCCCCCTGCTCGGGGTCGAGGCGCTGCTGGACTTTGTGCCGACCGGCTGCACCCCTGTGCTGGTGGATCTGATCGAGGGGGCCACCTCGTTGCCGGATTATGTCCATCCTGAACGTGCCTTCTACATCTTCGGCCCCGAGGATGGCACCCTGGATCCCGCCCGCTTCGCGGCAGTGAAGGAGGTGATCTATGTCCCGACCCAGGGCTGCATGAACCTGGCCGCCTCGGTCAATGTGATCCTCTATGACCGGCTGGCCAAGCGCCTGAGGGCCAAGGGATAATAAGCATCTGGTCTATGTGACTACACAGCAAGGCTGCATGAACCTGGCGCCTCGATCAACGTTATCCTCTACAACCAGTTGGCGAAGGGATAACCTCAGTCCTGAGCCGTGGCGCTGTGACGAACAGTCAAACCGTAATGGAAAATGTGCTGTTCATTGGCAAGTTGTCAGAATTGGCGGCCGCGGGAGCTTCTTGACGCTTGTTGGTCGGCTCCTCTTTCTTGGCGGCTTCCGCCTGCAGGCGAGCAATTTCCGCCATGATCAGTTCCAGTTGTTGTTGCAGGACTTTGATCTGCTCTTGCTGTGCTTTCGCTGATTGGGGATCCGCTGCCGCGCTCTCATCTTTCTTGTCTGTGAGCGCTTTTATCTGTTCCCTAATCTTTGCCGATTTTGCTTCTAATTGAGCAATTCTGCTTTGAGGGTCGCCAGATGCACGGCTGCCAATAGAAGCTGTATCGCTGCGGCCGATAGCGGCTGATGGAAGGGGCACTTGCATGTTATCTCCCTGGATTTTCGATGGATTTGTCTTTCTATCGACCAGAGAATGAGTTACTTCACTCCTTTTCCCTCTATAGTTGCATCAGTTACCGCTTGGCTCGACTCTTTGTTCCAACTCCTTGATAAAACCGCGATAGTAATCATGGAGTTGATAACGGCGATAGATATCGGCCAGGGTGCCACTGCGGATCAGGCGCACCATGCCCTGATCCCAGAGTTGCTGCAGGCGGGCCCCCCGCTCGGTATCGGCAAAGATGGGGTAGGTCGGGATCCAGCGCAGGAAGGTACGATTCATGTTGGCGGGAATGGAGTCGGCTGAATAGAGCACACCGGCGGTCAGGTAGTAGCGGTAACGCTCCTTGGTCAGCAGTTGCAACGCCATGTCGTGGCTGTCAATCTCGTGCCAGCGCATGGAGACCGGGATGTACTTGTCGAAGGCCCAGCCCCGCAGCCACAGCACCCCCTGCCCTTTCAGACTGTTTTCACCCAGCCACTGAGGTTGCCACTTCTTGAGCATCAGCACAGTCAGATCGTCGGCAGAGGCGGGATAATCCGGCTGGCGTACGCCGTTGACCTCGTCCCGATAGACCCCCATCGCCATGTCGCCCCCCTTCTGTGCTACCACCGCCAGCGCCCGCTTGTAGGGCACTATGTGCGGGACGACCTCATAGCCATGGGGCTGATAGATGGCGCCGACGATATCCAGATAGATGCCCCGCCCATCGGGCTGGCAGAAAGCGGGCCAGTCATCGCAATAGACATGCAAAGGGTCGGCCCTGCCAGGCAAGCAGAACAAGAGAAACAGCAACGAAATCAGCAGACGAACCATGGTTCACAATTTCCTCGGTGGCGATGCGCTCATCGGGCGGATCAGCCTGCGCGATGAGTACACCAAAGCCATACCACATGATATGGGGATCTCGAACCGAATCACCTCTTTTTCCCTGTTTTGCGAGCGAGTCGAGGGTTATTGCCCTCTGAATGGGTATTATTGGCAATAAGATTCATTAGTAACCCAACCATAGGGGAGCCTTCATATGCCATCCATCAAAACCCTGCTCTGCCCCGTCGATTTTTCCCAGATGTCCCAGCCAGTGCTCGACTATGCCGTGTTCATGGCACAGAGCCATCAGGCAGAGCTCAAGCTGATCCATGTGGTGGATCAATTGCATGGTTTCGACAGCTACAAAATCCTGCACATGACCGCCATCGAGATCACCCACGAAATGGAACGCCAGGCCAAGACCCAGTTGAAAGAGCTGGTTGCCACCCTGCCCATTGCGGCCAGCTTCGAAGTACGCTTCGGCCGCGCCGCCGACGAAATCGTCATTCAGGCAAAAGAGGACAAGATTGATCTCGTGGTCATGGGCAGCCATGGCCGTTCCGGCCTCAGCCACCTGTTGGTGGGCAGTGTCGCCGAGTCAGTGGTGCGCCACGCACCCTGCCCTGTGCTGGTTGTCCGCTAACCCTTCCATCGCCAATCAACGAACTAAGGCCAGCACTCTGCTGGCCTTATCTCTTTCAGAAACGCGCTCAACCGTGGGCGTAGATGACGCTGCCACCCTTGATGGTGTCTATGATGGCTCTGGACAGCTCCTTGGGCAGCGCAGGGCAGCCCCAACTGCGACCCAGCTTGTCATATTTGCGCAGATGCTGCGGGCTGGCATAGCTGGCCCCGTGCACCACAATTGCCCGCTTGCGGGCATTGCAGTTCTTGCCCGGGCTCAGGCCATCGAGACGCAGTGAATAGCCGTGCTTTCCCTGATAGGTCTCGGCGGTGCGATAGACACCGAGGGAACTCTGCCTGGAATTCAGCTGATTGGAAAACTGGCGAGCGGCCAGCTCACCTGAATTGCGACCATGGCTGACCCAGGTGTGGTAGAGCAACTTGTGGCGTTTCACGTCGATCACGAACAGTCGGCGCTGGGTCGAGGGCTTGGTGTAATCGATGATGGTGAGGATGGGTTTGCGCTTGTGGTGCACGCTCTGGTAACTGTCGATGGCCTTGCGAAACACCTGCTTGTCGAGCTTGCCTGCCAACCCAAGCTGACGATAGAGATCCTGATCCCAACTGGCGTGGCTGCTGGCACTGAAAAAAATAGCTCCGAACAGGAGCGGCAAGCTCAACCAGAGCGTACCAAATCGCGTTATCCAATCTGTTTGCTTCATCCTTGAATCTGCTCCCGTTTTTGTTGGTAGCGCAGTGTGCAAAATATCGCCACAGCCTGCTGGATAGTTATATGCAAGCCCCTGATGGGGCGCAAGAAAAAAGCACAAAAATGCCGACCATGGTCGGCATCATGCAATGCGTTCTGGCTGTGCTATCAGGCGCGGATCAGATAGTCCGCCAATCCTACCCATTTGTAGCTGGTCAGCTCGGTCAACCCCATGGGGCCGCGGGCATGCAGCATCTGGGTCGACACCGCTACCTCGGCACCCAGACCAAACTGGCCACCGTCAGTGAAACGGGTGGAGGCGTTGACGTAGACAGCAGCCGAACCTGCGCCGTTCACGAAACGCTCCGCATTGGCGAGATCATTGGTGAGGATGGCATCGGAGTGACCGGCATTGTGCTCGCGCATGTGGGCCAGCGCTTCGTTCACGTCCACCACCAGCTTGATCCCCAGGGTCAACCCCAGCCACTCGGTATCGAAGTCTTCTGGGCCTGCTTCGCACAGGTTGTCGGCACCAGCCAGCAGTGACATGGCGTTGGGAGCGGCCACCAGGGTCACCTGGCGCTCGTTCATCAGGCGGACCAGCTGCGGCAAGAAGCTCGCCGCAATTTTTTCATGCACCAGAAGGGTATCGAGGGCATTGCAGGCCGAGGGGCGCTGCACCTTGGCATTTTCGATGACCGCCAATGAGCGCACCGGATCGGCACTCTCGTCCACGAAGACATGGCTGATGCCAAAACCACCGATGATGACGGGGATGGAGCTGTTCTCCTTGCACATCTTGTGCAACCCGGCGCCGCCACGGGGGATGATCATGTCCACATAGCGATCGAGACGCAGCAGCTCGCCCACCAGCGCCCGATCCGGATTGTCGATGTACTGTACCGCTTCGGCAGGCAAGCCGGACGCAGCCAGCGCGGCCTGGATCACCCGCACCAGTTCCAGATTGGAGTGGAAAGTCTCGCGACCGCCACGCAGTATGCTGGCATTGCCTGTCTTGAGGCAGAGACTGGCGATATCTATGGTCACATTGGGGCGCGCCTCGTAGATGACGCCGATGACGCCGATGGGTACCCGACGGCGGGAGAGGCGCAGGCCGTTTTCCAGCACCCGGCAATCTATCTCGGCACCAACCGGATCATCCAGGGTGATCACCTTGCGCACATCGGCAACTATCCCGGCAAGGCGTGCCGGGTTGAGCAGCAAGCGATCCAGCATGGCCTCGGAGAGGCCTGCCTCGCGGCCCGCCGCAATATCTTTCTCGTTGGCAGCCAGGATCTGGCTGCTGCGTGCTTCCAGCTCGTCGGCAATGGCAGCCAGCGCCCGGTTTTTCTGCGCCGTACTGATGGTCGCCAGCTGATAGGCGGCTTCACGGGCCGCCTGCCCCATTTTTTCCAGACTCATAACCTAATCCCTTTGTCTCTCGACTCTGGGTACCACCCTGGAGCAGTACCATATCGTCTCTGCGAATGGACCATTTATCCCGTTCTATCAAACGGCCTTAGAGCAGTACCATATCATCTCTGTGAATGGCCACGGCCCCATAGCCGTAACCCAATACCTGCTCGATGCTGTCCGAATGCACGCCGCGCAGCTTGTTGAGCTCGACGTGATCATAGCGACAGATGCCCCGCGCCAGCTCGACGCCTTTGGGGTCGAGAATGCGCACCACGTCGCCCCGGACGAAGTCGCCCTTCACGGAGACGATCCCCTTGGGCAGCAGGCTGGAGCCTTTGTCCTGCATGGCGGCAACAGCGCCTTGATCGACCTGGACTTCACCGTGCGGGGGCGGGCCGGCCAAAATCCAGCTCTTGCGTCCCTCCAGCGGGGAAGCGAGCGCCGGGAACAGGGTTCCGATACGCTCACTTCTGGCGAGACGACCTATCACTTCGGGCATCTGGCCGGTAGCGATCACCACCTTGACCCCGGCACGGCGCGCCACGTCGGCCGCCTGCAGCTTGGTTGCCATGCCGCCAGTGCCTAGCCCACCGACACTGCCACCCGCCAACTTGCGCAGCGTGTCGTCTATGGTCTGCACCTCTTCTATCAATTGTGCATCAGGGTTGCTGCGCGGATCGGCGGTGAACAAGCCTGTCTGGTCGGTCAGCAGGATCAGCAGATCGGCATCAGCCAGGATGGCGGCACGAGCCGAGAGGTTGTCGTTGTCTCCCACCTTGATCTCGGCGGTTGCCACGGCGTCGTTCTCGTTGATGACGGGAATGATGCGATGATCGAGCAGGGTTCGCAGCGTATCGCGAGCGTTGAGGTAACGCTCCCTGTCCTCCAGATCGGCGCGGGTCAGCAACATCTGACCGATATGCAGCCCATAGAGATTGAACAAGTCCTGCCATACCCGGATGAGCTGGGTCTGGCCTACCGCCGCCAGCATCTGCTTGTTGGGCAGAGTCGGCGCCAGCGGAGGGTGGCCCAGATGTTCACGCCCGGCGGCAATGGCCCCCGAGGTGACCACCACGACTCTATGGCCGTGACGATGCAAGGCGGCACACTGTCTGACCAGCTCCACCATGTGGGCACGGTTAAGCTGGGAAGATCCCCCTGTGAGCACGCTGGTGCCCAGTTTGACGACTATGGTTCTGTTTTCCATGGGAGCAAGAAGGCTGAAAAATTAGGAATCCCTTTATACCCACGGCCCTGTTGCCCTGCAAGGCAATTAAGCCCGCGAGCTGTACTCGGATAAAGGAAGGGGCCAGGCAGGCTTGTCTTGCAACGAAATAAGCCAAGACTCAGGAGAGAGTGTGAGTGGAGGAAAGCAGGGTGGAAAGATGGCCCTGCGAGTGAATGGACAACTCGCAGGGCACAAGATCATCAGGCGGCGGTGACCGCCAGCTCGTTGGTCACCTGCTCGGCAGGGGAAAGCTGGCACTCCAGCAAGGTGAGCTTGTCACTGATGAGCTTGTAGAAGCGGTTGAGGGTTCGCTCGACTTCTGCCTGGTGCTTCTTGGGCAGCGGCTTGTTGATCCACTCCCCTTCTGCATTGTAGAAACCGACCTGATAGTGATAGCTGAAGCTGCGGTCCTGCTGTTCCAGCACCAGCCACCAGCCCCAGAACTCCCGCTTGTCCGGTGCCGGCTTGGCACTGACACAGACGGAAAGACAGTCGAAACGGTAACGGCCCTCTTCACACAGGTCCTCACGTAAATAGGGGCCGATCGCGGCAAACTGCCTCAGCAGTCGCTTGTAGGTCACTCTTTCTGACATGTTAACCTCCCTGTTGAACAAGCCACATCACCTGGGTGACGTTATGTTTTTAGCGCTAAATCATGTGCATAGGTGTTTTTTAAGCCAGTCGATCATCTCTTTCAACGCCTCGTCATACACCTCCAGCAAGGGTTGTTTGTCGAACACCACCGCCTTGCCATTGTGGCTGGCGGCTGCCAACGCCCGTACATCTTGCTCGGGGCAAATAAAATCCTTCTTGTGTCCGATACTTAATATCGGCACGGAAGTGCGAGTCCCCAGTAATCCTTGCGTCTTGAGTGAAAATACCTGGCACTTGGTGCGCAGCAAGTCCCACTGAGCCGCATCGGCCCCAAGGCGGTTCGCCAGTCCGTCGCGCATCATGCGCGGGCAGCGGGCAAACATCTCCTGATTGGTGAACACCTGATTGACGCCGGCACCGATGCAGACGACGGTTCTGAGTTTGAACGGTTCGATGAAGGCCAGCCGTGCCGCCACATTGCCCGCCAGACGAAAGCCCACCATGGCGATGCGCTGATGATCGACCCAGGCAACCTCGGAAAGATGGTTCAACACTGCCTGATGCAGGCGACTGGTGTCCTGCACCAGCGGCCAGTGTTCGGCATAGCCGATGCCCGGCATATCCAGCGACAACATGCCGATGCCGTTGGGTTCCAGATACTTGAGGTAAAGGCTGAGGAAATCGACCTGCAAGGAGTCTATGCCACCGCTGACGATGACCAGAGGCACGGGTTTGTCGATGGTCGGCAGATGCAGATAGCCCTGAATGCTCTTGCCACGAAATGGCACCTGTATCTCTTTGAGGGGGACCTTGAACAGACGGCCAGCCTCGCGGTAAGCCATGTTGCAAAGCAGCTGAGCCTGATCGGCCAGCTCGTCATTCTTGAGATGGGGATAGCTGGCGATGGAGTAGTAGCGTACCGCCTTGAGCAGATCTTTGAGGGCTGGCGCCGAGTCACCTTGCTCCGCGAGTGCCCGCCCCTGCTTGAAGTAACTGCCAGCCAGCAGACTCCACTCGTAGATCCAGTTTCCGGGCACATATCCCTTGATGGTATCCAGGTAACGCTCGTGGGTGCGCTCACCCTTTCCCATGGCGATGCAAGCCAGGGTCTGTTCCACTTCGACCGGATCCGCCCCCTGCCAGGCCCAGGTGGGTCGGCGAAGCAGACGATACCAGTGTGACGACATGGAGCCGTCGATAAAGGTCTCGTCCAGATTGGCATCTTGCTCTTCCACTGGGCTGCTGTTGGAGATTTCAGACGTCTCCAGCACCTTCTTTACCCGGGTGAAAAGCTTTTCGGTCAGATTAAGGTCATCATTCAAGTCCAAATCAATTACTCATACTGTCAGGCAGTGGTCCCATCTTAACCACTTTTCACGCTAGGCAGCCAGTTACACCACAAAAAAACAGGGCTCCGGATGGGAGCCCTGTATGGTGATTACTCTTCGTCGCAGATTGGATGGGCGAATTCCAGCGCCATATCCCATGGCTGCTCAATCCAGGTGTCTTGCGGAATGGCGACCTCGAAATCATCCACCAGCGGCTCACCCATCGGCTTGGCGAAGATGGTGATGAACTTGGCTTTGGGATAGAGATCGCGGATTGCCTTGGCAGTGCCACCGGTATCCACCAGATCGTCCACCACCAGCCAGCCTTCACCATCACCTGCGGTGGTGGCAGCCTTCACCACCACCAGATCACGCTGGTTGTTGTGGTCATAGCTGGAGATGCACAGGGTTTCGACATTACGGATGCCAAGTTCGCGAGCCATCAGCGCGGCGGGCACCAGACCACCACGGCTAACCGCTATGATCCCTTTCCACTGGCTGACAGGCAGTTGACGACGGGCCAGACGGCGCGCTTCACGTTGCAGGTTATCCCATGAGACGTAGAATTTTTTCGGCATGTTATCGATCTCGAAGAGTTATATAAAACAATTACTTAAAAAATAATCGCCTCGCGTTCACGCGCGGCTGAGTCAATGCTGGCGCCTCTGTCTCCCGAATTCGGCTTGCACGTTGGCTGCCTCAGGGCTGGAACCTCGGCAGCAAAAACGGATTCAATGAAAGCGGGATGGGCATAGCTGGCGGCCATGTCGTTTTGAGGAAAGACCCCAGACAGGCTGTTGGGCCGGAATGATAGCACCGTTTGCGGATAAATTGACTGGCAAACGTATGCGAAATACAGGAAAAAAACTGCGTCATCCCGCTCGCGCCATCCGGCTTTGGCCTGCCACACGCGCTGCATAAACAGACGCTGGCGCCAATTGCAGATAAAAAAATAGCAGGGGGAGGATAGATTCCTCGCTCACCTGCTGCTGCATCTTGCGTGTTGCCCCTGTGGGGCACCCCTGGCTTAGCGGTAAGCGAAGGGATTCGGGTAGCTATAACCCTGGGTATAAAGTGATTGGGCAAACCAATAGGTTGAATTGCTGCCAGACATAGTAAAACTCCTGATTGCTTAACAAGTTACGTACCTTTAATGCGGGCTCAAATCCTTGAACAGATACTCGGTTCCATGGAGGCGCACTTGCTTTGCTTCGGTTCCCTGGAGGCACTCCTCGTCATCCTGACGGGTGGCGAACCACGGTCACTAATTTACCAGTCGGCGCCACAAACACAATGTTTTTGTGATGTATGTCACATAATTTCTTTTGTGCTGGGTCTGGTCACTCACACATCGGCTGCACGCTGTGAAGCGCCAGATTGTCAGCACAAGTCGCCCGCAATTTGCGCTGTTCGCTCACATTTTTGTGTGATTGACTGTATTATCGTTACCCTCTTCCCCGGCCCGTTGATGGGGCCCAATCATTTTCCTTGCTGGTAAGGAGTCCCGACGTGGCACAGCTTAGTTCTCTCTCTCCCAAACTGATTTGGCATTTCTTCGAGCAGATCTGCTCCATTCCCCACCCTTCCAAGCACGAAGCCCGCTTAAGCGCCTGGATAATGCAGTGGGCCCAAGAGGAAGGTCTGGCGGTCAAGCAAGATGCTGTGGGCAACATCATCATCAAAAAGCCGGCCACCCCCGGGATGGAGAACCGCAAGGGTGTGGTGCTGCAAGCCCATATCGACATGGTGCCTCAGGCCAACGCCGACACCCGGCATGATTTCACCCAAGATCCCATCGATGCCTATATAGACGGTGACTGGGTGACGGCACGCGGTACTACCCTCGGTGCCGACAACGGCATGGGCATGGCCGGCTGCCTGGCCGTGCTGGCCGACAAGAGCCTCAAGCACGGTCCGCTGGAAGTGCTGCTGACCACGGACGAAGAGACCGGCATGACTGGCGCATTCGGACTGGAAGCAGGCTGGCTGGAAGGCGAAATTCTGCTCAATACCGACTCGGAAGAGGATGGCGAGGTCTACATGGGTTGCGCCGGTGGCGTGGATGCCAATATTCGCTTCCCGCTGGAGCTGGTAGCCACTACCGAAGGTGAAGGGTTTGAATTGCAGGTGAAGGGGCTGCGTGGCGGTCACTCCGGCGTTGACATCCACCGCGGTCGTGGCAACGCCAACAAGCTGCTGGTACGCCTGCTCAAGGCTGCAGAGCCACTGGGGGTGCGTCTGGCCGAGATCCACGGCGGCACCCTGCGCAACGCCATTCCGCGCGAAGCCCGTGCCAGGCTGCTGGTGCCCACTGCTCACGTCAATGAATTCAAGGCCCTGGTCGATCGCTACGCCGGTATCTACCAGAGCGAACTGACCGCCACCGAAGCCAACCTGACAGTGCTGCTCACGGCTCAAGACAAACCGGCCAGACTGATGAGCGAGACCCTGCAGGCCCGTCTGCTGGACGCCCTGATGGCCTGCCCGAACGGCGTTATCCGCATGAGCGATGCCATCCCGGGCGTCACCGAGACCTCCACCAACCTCGGCGTCATCAAGACGCTCGAAGGTGAAGTCTATGTGCAGTGCCTGATCCGCTCCCTCATCGACTCCGGTCGCGAGAGCGTCGAACAGATGACTCGCTCCCTGTTCAATCTGGCCGGTGCCAGCTGTGAATTTACCGGTGCTTATCCTGGCTGGGCGCCGGATGTGGACTCCCCCGTCATGGCACTGGTACGCAACAGCTACCAGACCCTGTTCGGCGAGATGCCCAACGTCATGGTTATCCACGCTGGCCTGGAGTGTGGCCTGTTCAAGAGCGCCTACCCGGACTGGGACATGGTCTCCTTCGGCCCGACCATTCGTGGCGCCCACTCACCGGACGAGAAGGTACATATCCCGGCCGTCGAGCGCTTCTGGCAGCTGCTGGTCCATGTGCTGGAACAGATCCCGGCCAAGTAAGCCTGCCGATTCATCCGCGGGGATCGACATCTGATCTTCCGCAGAACAGGTTGAGCCCGCTGCCCCCTATGATTCATACCCCGCCCAGTGCGGGGTATTTTTTGCAACCGTCACCTGCAGAGTCGCATCAGCACACTCCCGAGGAGTCGGATCGGAGCATCTACAGCCCCCCCTTCTTTGATCCACCCGCCCTTCATCTGTTTGAGCATCCCAATACCGCCATCCTGCTATGCAGGTCTCTGAAACCGTCTCCATGAACAGAACTGGGTTTGAAAACCTTTTCCATGATTTATGTAACTTTACCACTCAAAAAGTTGATCCATATCACATAAGGCCATAGGATCAAATTGTGACTCAGGTCACAAACAACAATTAGATAACAGAGCGATGAGGTGAATATATGTTTGAGAACCTGGCAGTATTGTTCCACCTTAAGGGTGCAACCAGCAAAAAAGGCGCCGTAGAGAAAGACACCTACGCCCCGTCAACCCGTGAGTACTACTTCCGTTACGGTGCCTGATGCATCAAGGAAGCACATTAAAAGTAGTAAAATTACACACATTATAATCCGTACAACAGCCACCCCTTGTCGGGGCCGCTGTCCTGCCCTGGCCAGATGTTCCACGGCCAAACCTGAACTCCAACCATGAAGATGGGGCCCACAGGCCCCATTTTTTTATTGCTTCTCTTCCCTGCCCTCTGGCTGTGACGCCAGCAGCGACATCACACCGCCTTTCCCAACGGCACCACCTCAGCCACCGGCAAGGGGGGGTGGCATGCCACCTCATGGGCATCCCCATCACAAATCTGCAGGCTCGGTGCCGTATTGCGGCACAGATCCGTGGCATGGGGGCAGCGTTGATGAAAGTGGCAGCCGCTGGGCGGCGATATGGGAGAAGGTACATCGCCGGTCAGCAGGATGCGCTGGTTGCGACGGCGCGGATCCGGTACCGGAATGGCCGAGATCAGCGCCTGGGTATAGGGATGGCGAGGGGACAGGTAGAGGGTTTGCGCATCCGCCAGCTCGACAATCCTTCCTAAATACATGACGGCAATGCGATCCGAGATGTGTTTCACCACCGACAGGTCGTGGGCGATGAAGATGATGGCGAGGTTCATCTCCCGCTGCAGGTTGAGCAGCAGGTTGACGATTTGGGACTGCACCGACACATCGAGGGCCGATACGGCCTCGTCGCACACCAGCAGCTTGGGCTTGAGGGCGATGGCGCGGGCGATGCCGATGCGCTGGCGCTGGCCGCCGGAGAACTCGTGGGGGTAGCGATCCACCGCACTTTTCGGCAAACCGACCTTGTCCAGCAGCGCCAATACCCATTCTCGCCGCTGCTGGCTGTCGCCCTTGCCGTGGATGATGAAGGGCTCTTCCAGGATCTGGCCCACCGTATGGCGGCTATTGAGGGATTCTGCAGGATCCTGAAACACCATCTGCATCTCCTGGCGCAGGGAACGCATCTCTCTGGTCGAGAGCTTGGTGATATCCCGCCCCTCGAAACTGATGGTGCCGGCAGTCGGCTCGAACAGCTTGAGCAGGGAACGACCCAGGGTGGACTTGCCACAACCAGACTCCCCTACCAGCCCAAGCGTCTCCCCCTGTTTCAGATCGAAACTGATGCCATCCACCGCATAAACGGTGTAGTGCTTGCGCAAAAAGCCACCGCCCAGCCGGAAGTGCTGTTTCAAATCCCGCACGGATAAAAGCGTGTTCATACGGCCAGCTCCTTCCAATGGTGACAGGCAACCCCATGGCGGGGATTGAGCTGTTCAGTCGCCGGAATGGCGATCACACAGAGCTCGGTGGCGTGTGGACAGCGATTGGAAAAACGACACCCGGCCGGCATCTCGTGCAGGGCGGGCACCTGACCCTTGATGGTCTTTAGCAGGCTCTTGGGCACATCTTCCAGCCGAGGGATTGAGCTCATCAAACCATGAGTATAGGGATGGCGCGGACTGTCAAACAGCTCAAAGACATCGGCCTGCTCCACCGCCCGGCCGGCGTACATCACCACCACCTCGTCGCAGAGCTCCGCCACCACACCAAGGTCGTGAGTGATGAAGATGATGGCCATGCCCGTCTGGGCCTGCAGCTCTTTCATCAGCTCCAGGATCTGGGCCTGGATGGTCACATCAAGCGCCGTGGTCGGCTCGTCACAGATGAGCAGGTCCGGCTCGCAAGAGAGCGCCATGGCAATCATCACCCGCTGGCGCATACCACCCGACAGATTGTGAGGGTAGACGGCAAAGCGCTGGGTTGGCTCAGGTATTCCCACTTGTTGCAGCATGGCGATAGCCGCTTCCTTGCGCTGGACCTTGCTGTACTCCGGCCTGTGGAGGCGAAACACCTCCATCAGCTGATCACCCACCGTCTGCACCGGGTTTAGCGCCGTCATCGGCTCCTGAAAGATCATCGAAATACGGTTGCCGCGAACCTTGTACATCTGATCCGGCGCCAGGGTGAGCAACTCCTCTCCCTGAAAGCGGATGGAACCCGCCACCACCTGACCATGGGGCTTGGGCAAGAGCCCCATGATGGCGAGGGAGGTGACGCTCTTGCCGCAACCGGACTCGCCGACTATCCCCAGAGTCTGGCCCGGGGCCACAGAGAAGCTGACCCCATCGAGTACTTTTATTTTGCCGTCGTCGACGGCGAACTCCACCTCGAGATCGCTTACCTCGAGGATGGGAGCCTGTATGGTTGGCATAACAGCCGCTCCCTTCTCAATGGCATCAATGATGTGCATAGGTCTTGTCGAGCAGGTTGATGGGCGCCAGCGCCTCTCCTGCCTCCTTGGCTTTCAGGGTCTCTTCCTTCACCTTGGGATCGAGCCAGAGCAGGCCGCCGCTGCTGTGGGGGTAGCCATCCATGGGCCAGTAGAGCAGATCCGGGGTATTTCTGGTGGCAGGCACCTCGGGCAGCATCACATGGCGCCAGCTGCTGGCCCGCACATAGTTGAGCTGCACCCCGGGCACGAAAATGGCGAGATCATAGATGCGCTGCTGGATCTGACGGGAAATCCCGGCCCGCTTGGCCATGTCGAACTCTATGTTGTAAGCGTCGATCAGAGTGTCGAGCTCCTTGTCAGCCACGTTGAACAAGTTGTTGGTCTGGGGCTTGTTGGCGTTGGCCGAGTGGAAGGATTCCCAATACTGGGGATAGAGACCACCGCCGCCCCAACCGAGCCAGGCTGCCTCGTGTTTCTTCTCCAGCATCACCTTGAAGCCGGTGGCGCCATCCACCAGATTGAGCTCCAGATCCAGGCCCGCCTTCTTGGCTTCCTCTTTGAGCACAGTCAGTCTCTTGGAATGCTCCTGGGTGGTGTAGGTGAGCGCCAGGGTCAGCCGCTCGCCCTTGTCGTTTTGCAAGATGCCGTCCGGCCCCTGCTTACCATAGCCGCCCTTGGCGAAGTACTCCCGTGCCTTGGTGATATCATAAGCCCGGCTTGGCAGTGACATGTCGGTAAAGTCACCGAAACCCGAGCCGAAAGTGGTCGCCCTGTCATAATCGCCACGCAGTACCGTCTCGATCATCTTGTCGAGGTTCATGGCATGCTGAATGCCAAGGCGCACATTCACGTCCGACAGTTTGGGGTTACTGACATTGAGGTGTACCCCCTGCCCCCCCTGCTTGGTATCGGTCATGGCCATCACCTTTTGCACGTACCCCTTTTTGTACTCTGGGGTGACCGCTTTTTCATGCCACCAGTTGGGCAGGATCATCTCGAAGGTATCGAGCTCCCCCTTCAGAAAGTGGCGAAACGCTATGTTGTGATCCCGGATCACCTGCACCTTGATGGTGTCGATATTAAATCTGTGCTGGTTGAAACGATCGTCTTTGGCCCACCAGTCTTGCTGCTTGCTGAAGGTGATGGACTTGCCCTTCTTGACCTCGCTCATCACATAGGGACCCGTGGTCGGGACCACGGCCCAGTTGTACTGCTTCACCCAGTTGGGCGTGAGCTTGTAGTAATGCTTGGGCTGAGGCCACAGCTCAGTGGTGTTGAGCAGGTCCAGCTTGGCCTTGCGGCTGCCCGCCTTGACCAGAATGGTGTGGGCATCAATTTTGTCTACCGCCACCACTTCCGTGGTGTAGTAGTTGTTGAACCAAGGCCCTTTGATGTGTTTGGAGCGCATCATCTCGTAGCCGAAGGTGTAGTCATCGGCGGTAACCGGCTTGCCATCGGACCACTTGGCACGCGGATCCAGCTTGAAATAGACGGTCTGGCTGTCTGGTGCTATGGCCCAATGAGTCGCCAGCGATGGTATGGGATTGCCGGTATTGGGGTGAAAACTGATGAGTCGCAGCTGGTTATCCAGAATATAGGAGCGGAACGAACCATTGGAGTCCGGCCCCACGGTGCGAAACGTCAGGGGAAAGCTGTCGACAAACATGGTGATGGCACCACCGGGCAGCGCCTTGGGAGACGCGAATGTCGGGTCAGTATCATTGGTCTCCCACTTGAGATCTGCGGGCAGACTGGCGGCCCAACCCCAGGATCCGTTCACCAGTAGAAAAAGAGCACCTATCCATTTGATTTTATTGTTCATGTTTGACTTCCAAGTCTAGCCCCTGCACTGGGGGTCTTGATTGATAACGGGTTTATCCCTTGCTCCCGGGTCCGCCTGTGGTGGCAGCCCGCCCTTCATTAATTACTGTTCGTAGCCAACGTATACCAACGCGATGTGGCGCCGACTTCGTCACTGATAACGGGTAAATTTGCGCGGGTCAAACGCCTCGCGGATCGCCTCGCCAATAAAGGAGACCATGATCAGCACCAGACTCACCGCCGCCACCACTGAGCTCACGATCCAGATGGCATCCAGATTGTTGATGCCCTGGGAGAGCAATTCACCCCAGCTTGGGGTCGGTGGCGCCAGGCCAAAGCCCAGATAATCCAGCGCCGTCAGGGTGGAAATGTTGCCCACCACGGCAAACGGCGCCAGGGTGACGATCATCATCAGGGTATTGGGCAGTATGTGGTTGAAGATGATGCGTTTGGTGGTGGCCCCCTGGGCCCGCGCCGCCATCACATAGTCTCGCGCCCGCTCCTTGTAGGTGAGGGTACGCATGTACCAGGTGATCCCCATCCAGCCAAACAGCACGTTGATGCCGACAAAGAGGCCGAAGTTGGGCTTGGCCAGCGACACCAGGATCATGATGACGTAGAGAAACGGCACCTGGGACCAGATCTCGATAAAGCGTTGCAGGATGAGGTCAAAGCGCCCGCCGAGGAACCCCATCATGCAGCCTATGGTGACCCCTATGGCATAACTGGCCGCCAGCGCGATAAAGGCAAAGCCGATGGCGATGCGAAAGCCGTAGACCAGCCGCGCCAGCACGTCGCGACCGCTGGTGTCGGTGCCGAGGAAGTGGCGCTCAGCCATGCTCGGAGCATAGGGCGGGTAGGCATCCTCCTTGAAATCCTGCTCGTAGGGGTTCCAGGGTACCGGCGGCAACAGCACCCAGTCGCCCTGGCCCTCTGCGCCAAACTTGGCCTTGAGCTGGCGGTAATTGGTCTCGTACTCGTAATCGAGCCCGAAGTGCTGGCCTGGGATCACATCGCCATAGGTGGGGAAGTGCAGCTGGCCCTGATAGCTCACCATCAGTGCCCGGCTGTTGACCAGCAGCTCCGCCAGCAGGGAGAGCAGCACCAGCATGGTGAAGATGACAAAGGAGTAGTAGCCGCGCTTGATCGACTTGAAGCGCTTGAGTTTTTTCAGCGTAACCGGGTTGAGATTCATGGTTATTCTCCAAACCGCACGCGGGGGTCAACAAGGGCCACACAGATATCGGAAACGACATGGCGTGATATCAGCATCGGCATGACAAGAGAGTTCTGATTCATGTTCACTCTCCAAACCGCACGCGGGGGTCAACAAGGGCCACACAGATATCGGAAACGACATGGCGTGATATCAGCATCGGCATGACAAGAGAGTTCTGGTTCACGTTCACTCTCCAAACCGCACGCGGGGGTCAACAAAAGCGACACAGATATCGGAAACGATATTGCCCACCAGCATCAACATGGAGGTGATGGCCAGAATGCCCATGACGGTGGGGTAATCCCGCTCGACGATCGCCTCGTAGCCAAGCAGGCCTATACCGTCGATGTTGAAAATGGTCTCGATGAGGAAGGAGCCGCCGAAGAAAACAGTGAGCACAGACCCCAAGTGACTTGCGATGGGGATCAGGCTGTTGCGCATGGCGTGGTCGGTGACCGCTTTGCGAAACGGCAACCCCTTGGCCACGGCGGTACGCACATAATCCGCCGACAGATTCTCCATCAGGCTGTTTTTCATGGTCATGGTCAGGATGGCGAAATCCCCGATGGCGTAGGCGATGAGCGGCAGAAGGGCATGGGCAAAGACGGTGCGGACCTGATCCCAGCTGCTCTCCATGTATTCAAAGTCGTCCCCCGGAAAACCGCCCATGGGCAGCCACTCCAGATGGAAGGCGAACACTGTGATGAGGAAGATCCCCACCACATAAGCGGGCAGTGCATAGGCCATGTAAATGAGCATTGAGCTTAAAGAGTCAAAGCGGCTGTTATGCCTGAGGGCTTTGGCAACCCCGAGCGGTATTGATACCGCATAACTGAGCAGAAAGGTCGCCAACCCGAAAAAGGCCGTCACGGGAAGCTTGTCCTTTATCAGACCCCATACTGGCTCGTAGTAGCGGGTCGACTCCCCCAGATCCAGCACAGCCAGCTTCTGCAGCCACTCCCAATAAGCGACCAGCATGGGCTTGTCCAGCCCGTAAAATGCCTTCAACTCCTCGATCTGTTCATCGGAGAGCGCCTGAGCCCCCTTGCTACCACTGGATCGCCCGGTCTCATTCTGTGAGACCTGAGCCTGCAACAGCATGCGTTCGACCGGGCCGCCCGGCACGAAACGGGTGATGGAGAAGACGAGCAGGGTGATACCGAGAAACGTCGGGATGATCAAAAGCATCCGACGTAAGAAATACGACAGCATGGTGAAACCTCGTCCTTGTTGTTCTTGTGTGGCTAGTCAATTCCGATGACCTGCCTGTCCTTCCTGGCATTACTCACTGGATAGTCTGTTTATTGGCAGACAATCCGCTCGGTCACTGTAAAAGCTCTGCAACAAAAATCAAGTACAAGAAAGGGTAAAACCGATGGAAATGGCCACTTGGTGTAAAAGCCGCAAGAAAATGACGTTTTTTATTTAAAAAAGAAAAATCAAAACAAAACGCTGGCTATCAATTAAATTTTAAAAACAATAAACAGTTGTTTAACTGCTATTAAAGAAAAGCCAACCACATGAATTTAAATGGCTTTATCTTCCAGTCTGCCGAACTGAAAACGATGTCAACACAACACCTCTATATTGTTCTACGGGTAACTACCAATGGCATCTATCGCCACGAAAACAGTGTTTCCTCCTTTTTTTTCTCATTTTCACAAAACAAGATACAAACAGACATCAGCATTAATAATAAGTTCATCACTTTTTAGTTAGGCGACACAAAAGGCATTTAACAAAATTTTCACATTGCTTTGAATGTTATTCATAGGATTATTCACTAAGAAAACGCCACAAAAATAACACACTCCTCTTATTGCACTCAGCTTGCACTTGGCGCTCTGCTTTTCCCCTGCTCCATTGACGTCACCAGCCAAAGATTGATAAGCCTTACGCATCGCTCCAACGAGGGCGGTATGGAAGCAAACAAAAAACAACCAGGAAGGATATAAGCGATGCTTAGGAAAAGCAGACTCTCTGCTGCCGTAGCGTTTGCCTTGGCGAGCGCGGCAGTTATGACCACCCCTGTCTTGGCCGAAGAAGGCCAAAACGTCGAAAAGCTGCAAAAAATCAAGGTGACCGGCTCACGTATCTCCCGCGTCGATGTGGAAGGCGCCACCCCTGTTGTCTCCGTCAGCAAGGCCCAGATAGAGCAATCTGGTCAGCAGACAGTGGCCGATTACCTGAAACAAGCCTCCTACAACTCCTTCGGTGGTGTATCCCCCGCCTCCGGCAGCTCTTTTCAATCCCAGGCAACAGTAGGCCTGCGCGGCCTCGGCTCCGATCGCACTCTGGTACTGTTGAACGGCAAGCGTATTGCTGGCTCTCCCACCATGGGGGGTTCCGCCATCAACCTCAACACCATCCCTATGGCAGCAGTCGAGCGGGTGGAAGTGAACCTGGATGGCGGCTCAGCCATCTATGGCTCCGATGCCATCGGCGGTGTCATCAACGTGGTGCTCAAGGAAGGGTATGAGGGCTTGACCTTCCAGGGCCGCATCGGCAGCCCGACCGAAGAAGGGGGGGATGAGAAGAGTGGCTCCATCGTCGCCGGTGTCGCCGGTGAAAAAGGCTCCCTGATGGCGGTCTATGAGCACGACAAAAAAGACGTCATTTACAGCCGTGATCGCGACTATCTCTCCAAGCAGGGCAACGACTCTCCCAGCGCCTATGGACGCAACGTGGAAGGGATCACTGGCCTGGATGGCAATGGCGACCCCATCTGGAAATATGGCCCGCTGGCGGGTGCAACCAATGCAAACGGCACCTGCAAGGAGCCATTTACCAATTTTGAAGGCGGCTGCAACTTCAACTACGGTCAGGTTGCTGCCACTACTGCCTCCCGCAGCCGTGACACTCTCTATTTGAATGGTCGTTATCATATCAACGACAACGTCGACTTCGTGCCCCAGATCATCGGCTCCCGGGTCGAGAGTTTCGGTCGCTTTGCACCCGCGGCAGGGGTGTTCACCATAGATCCTGCCAACCCGAAAAACGCCAAGTTTTTCACCGACAACGGCCTGGATGCCGCAGCCACTCAGGGCCTGGGCGAGGCGGCCTATGCCTACTATCGCTTCAGCAACGTCGGAACCCGTGACAATCTGGTTACAGACACCACTGGCAGCATGAACCTGGGTTTTGAAGGCACCCTAGCCACCGAGAGCGTCGGTGACATGCAGTGGAACGCCGGTTACATGTACTCCAAGACCGACAACAAGGAGAATGGCACCGGTTATGTACTGAAGTCCGCCGCCCAGAAGGCGGTCGAAGATGGCAAGTTCGTCGGTGGCGAGTTTGATGCCTCCACCACGGCCTCCATGGCCGCCGACACCAGCCGCCGCTCCACCATGGACTTCTACCAGTGGTATGCCGGTGTCCAGTGGGACATGGGCGAACTGCCGGCCGGGCCGGTCAGCTGGTACGCAGGCGCCGAGTACAATGACTGGGTCTACGTCGACAAGTACGATGCCCAGTCAGAAGCTGGCAACATCATAGGCTCAGCGGGCAACTCCTCCGGTGGAGTAAGGGATGTGACCGCTGCCTATATCGAGTCACTGGTCCCCATCACGGACGAGGTTGAGCTCAACGTCGCCGGTCGTTATGACAAGTACAGTGACTTTGGCAGCGCCTTCTCGCCCAAGGCCAGCCTGCGCTACCAGCCGCTGGACAACCTGATGCTGCGTACCTCCTGGTCCCGTTCGTTCCGTGCTCCCAGCCTGAGCGACCTCTACTCTGCAGACTCCGAGTCTGCCGACTGGGCCAAGGATTATGTCTATTGCGCAGCAAACGGTATCTCGGCTGCAGCATGCCCGAACCAGCAATACACGACCATCCGTACTGCCAATGAGAACCTGAAAGAAGAGACAGCTGATACCTGGAACTTCGGTGTGGCCTACAGCCCGCTGGATGATCTGAATCTGTCGCTGGACTACTACACCATCAAGATCACCGATGTCATCCAGCTGAACTCACTTCAGTCCATCATCTATGACGAGCTGAACACCGGCAGCTCCAGCAACATAGTGCGTAACAGCCAGGGCAAAATCAAACAGGGCACCGCCCCCATGGTCAACCTGGGCGAGCTGAACACCAGCGGCCTGGACTTCAAGGCGGACTACAAGTACGACCTGAACATGGCGACGGTGCGTTATGACTTCGGTGGTACCTATATCCTGGAGTACAAGGAAGGTCTGTATGCCGGTGGTCCTGTCATCGACAAGATCGGGCAGAACGGCAAGCCACAGCTGCGCTTCAACACGGGTGTCGGTGTCAATGTGCCCCAGTGGTGGAACATGGATACCTACCTGAGCGCCAGCTACATCGACTCCCAGAGCCAGGACTACATCGCCGATACCGGTGCTGAAGTGGGTCACATTGCGTCCCAGACTACCTGGAACCTGAACGTCGGCGTGGAAGCCCCCTGGGATGGCAAGATCCAGGTCGGCGTGAAGAACATGTTCAACGCGGCCCCGTCACTGGAAAGCGATGGTTTCACCTATGACGAAGACGTGTACAGCATCGATGGTCGCATCTACTACCTCGACTACACCCAGAAGTTCTGATCAACCCCGTTGATATACGACTCAAGCCGGCCCGGTCGGGCCGGCTTTGCCCAACGTCCAAGGAAGTTACGGAGATAGGGTAATCCTATGAAGACAAGGACTATTAAAATGAAGAAAGCGCTCCTCGGCAGCCTGGTATCCGCTGCCTTGCTGACCAGCTTCAATCTGAGTGCCGCTTCTGCCGGTCAGGCAGTGGACGCTCAAGCCGCCACCGACAATGCATCCAAAGTTTCCCAGCAGAAGATCGACACCTACGCCGAATCTGCCGAGTCTGCCCTGGCCCAGTACAAGGCAGCCCTGCGCCAGGCGGACAGCCTGCGCGCTTACAACGAACAAGTGGGCAAGATGGTCGATTCCCAGGCCAGCGAGCTGGCCTCGATGCAGCGCCAGATTGCCCAGATCGATCAGACCAGCACCGAAGTGGTGCCCTTGATGCTCAAGATGATCGACTCCCTCGAGCAATTTGTATCGCTGGATCTGCCGTTCCAGAAGGTCGAGCGGGAGGACCGCGTGGCGGCCCTGACCGACCTGATGAACCGGGCCGATGTCACCATCTCCGAGAAGTACCGCAAGATCCTGGAGGCCTATCAGATCGAGGAGGGCTTCAGCCGCACCATAGAGGCCTACAAGGCCAGTCTGGACAAGGATGGCAGCGAGAAAACCTACGAATTCCTGCGGGTGGGCCGCATCGCCCTGCTCTACCAGTCCCCGGACGGCATGGAAACAGGAGTCTGGAACAAGCAGACCCGCCAGTGGGAAGCCTTGCCACAAGAGTATCGCAGTGCAGTCGAACAGGGCTTGCGTATCGCCAAGAAGCAGGCACCGCCCGCGCTGATCAAGCTGCCGGTACAAACTGCGGAGAAAGCATCATGAAAGGAATCAAACTCGCCATTGCCTCCCTGATTGCGGGAGCTACCCTGTTCACCCTGCCGGTGACTGCCGCCGAGAAACCGGTGGACCTGAACGCCCTGCTGAACCAGGTCAAGGCCTCCAGCCTGAGCGAATCCCAGCTCAACAAGGAACGGGAAGCCCGCTTCCTGGCCGACAAGAACCAGCAGACTGCGTTGCTGGCCAAGGCCAAGGCCGAGCTCGCCGCCGAAACCGCCAAGGGTGAGCAGCTCAAGGCCACCTTCGATGCTAATGACAAGCAGCTGACCGAGCTGACCGACACCCTGCGCCAGCGTTCTGGCAACATGGGTGAGATGTTCGGGGTAGTGCGCCAGTTTGCCGGTGAGTTCAAGGGCATTTTCCATGCATCGCCCATGCGGATCCTGCATCCGGAGCAATCCGAACTGCTGACCAAACTGGCAGAGAGCAAGGAGTTGCCCTCCAGCGAAGAGCTGGAAGCCTTCTGGACCGCGACCCTCAGCCGCATGGTCGATGGTGGCAAGGTGAGCCATATACCGGCAACGGTTGTGTATGGCGAAGGCAACCAGGCAGACAAGACAGTCACCCAGATCGGTGAGTTCAACACAGTTCTGGAAGGCAAGTACCTGAACTTTGTGCCGGAAACCGGCAAGTTCGAACAGCTCTCCCGTCAACCTGACAGCAAGATCACCTCACCGATCGCTGACTTTGAACAGGGCGGCGATGGCCTCAACCCCATCTATATTGACCCGTCACGGGGTGTGATCCTCTCTCTGCTGGTGCAATCACCGACACTGGGCGAGCGTATCGATCAGGGTGGCGCAGTAGGCTATGTGATCCTGGCGCTGGGTGCCATCGGCGTGCTGATCGCCCTGTTCTGCGGTGCTCGTCTCTCCCTGATCGGCGGCGCCATGCGCAAGCAGCTCAAGTCCGACAAGGTGATCAAGGGCAACCCGCTGGCCGACATGCTGACGGCCTATGAGACCCACCGTGGTGACAACATAGAGGATCTGGAATCCAAACTGGATGAAATCATACTGCGCAACGTGCCCAAGCTCGAGAAAGGTGTCGGCATCATCAAGCTGATCGCCTCGGTGGCGCCGCTGCTGGGCCTGCTGGGTACAGTGGTCGGCATGATTGCCACCTTCCAGGCCATTACCCTGTTCGGTACCGGCGATCCCAAGCTGATGGCGGGGGGTATTTCAGAGGCGCTGGTCACCACAATGCAAGGTCTGGTGGTCGCCGTGCCCATGCTGTTCCTCTATACCCTGGTACAGACCCAGAGCCGCCGTCTGATCCAGATCCTGGAAGAGCAGAGTGCCGGTTTCGTCGCCCGTTATCAGGAAAGCCTGCACGCCTCCAAAGCCGCAGCGTAAGGAGTCTCCCATGTGGTTCTGGTTGATAGAAGAAGCGGAGTCCATTCGCCGCTTCCTGGGAATGGGAGGAGATGTGCTGGTTGCCATCTTCTTCCTCACTCTGCTGATGTGGGCCCTGCTGCTGGAACGTTGGATCTATTTTCTGACTGTCTACCCGCAGCAGGCGAAAGGGACACACCAAACCTGGCAGGCACGCCAGGATCATCTCTCCTGGTCTGCCAAGCAGATCCGGCGTGAGCTGGTCTCCCGGGTGGCGCTGGCCGTGGACAAGGGGATGCCGGTCATCAAGGTGTTGATCGCACTCTGTCCCCTGATGGGGCTGCTGGGAACCGTGGTCGGCATGGTGCAGGTGTTTGACACCCTGGCCATCACTGGCACCGGCTCCCCCAGAGCGATGGCATCCGGTATCTCCAAGGCAACCATTCCGACCATGGCAGGCATGGTCGCCTCCCTCTCGGGCTTGTTCTTCGCCAGTCGCCTTGAGCACAGGGGCCGACTCGCTGTCGACAAGCTGGAAGACAGTCTGAAACACGGATAAGTCAGGGACAGATAGCTGGCGGGGAGTCTCTCCCCGCCCGATACAAGCAAGGAGTTTTTGCTATGAGAAAGCGTCACAGCGCAAGCAGCGCAGACGAGGCGGCGATCGATATGACCCCCATGCTGGACATAGTGTTCATCATGCTGATCTTCTTCATCGTCACCACCTCGTTCGTCAAGGAAGCCGGGGTTGAGATCAACCGCCCGAGCGCCAATACCGCCGAGACAGTGAAAAAAGGCAACATCATGGTCGCAGTCCGTGAAAACGGTCAGGTCTGGGTCGACAAACGCATGGTCGAAGTGGGCGCAGTTCGCGCCAACATAGAACGACTGAGAGCGGAAAACCCGGAAGGCGCCGTAGTCATTCAAGCCGATGTTGAATCCCGCTCCGGTGTCGTGGTGCAGGTGATGGATCAGATCCGCATGGCGGGAGTACAGAACATCTCCATTGCCGCCAACAAAGACGGCTGATGCCAGGGGTCACCTATGAGATACCTGATATCCTTTGCCGCCGCCTTCCTGGTGGTGTTTGGCCTCTTTTGGGGCATGAACAAGCTGGTCAACCAGGACAGGCGCGAGCTGCAGGAAAAAGAAGACGTCAGCATGGTCGACTTCATCCGCCTCAAGCCGCAGGAGACACTGCAAGAGAAACAACGGGAGCTGCCCAAGCCACCGCCGCCGAAACGCCCGCCACCCCCTCCCGAGATGGAAGTGGCCAGTACGGACAGGCCCAAGATGGAAAGCTCGCCCATGGACATGCCCAAACTCGACCTGCCGGTCAACATAGGGGGCGGCAACGCCCTCGGTGCCTACAGCACGGGCGGCGGTGGTGGCGGTATGGGTGGCAACAACGGTGCCATTCCACTGGCGACCTTCGAACCCATGATGCCCCGCAAGGCGGCGCTGGCCGGGCTCGCCTCCGGCAAGGTTCTGGTGGAGTTCACCGTGACCGAACGCGGCACCGTCAGCAATATCCGCATCGTGAAGGAAGAGCCGCGCAGCTATGACCTCGGCAAGGCCGCGCGCAAGACCATCACCAAATGGACCTTCAAGCCGGCCATGGTGGACGGCAAGCCGCAAGCCAGTCGCATGCAGCAAGAAATCGAGTTTGCGACCAACTAAGGAAGGTGGCGATGAAAAAGTTACACACCCTGATCCTCGCCCCGGTTGCCATGGCGGTGCTGCTCAGCACCGCCAGCTGGGCCGCCGAGCAACCAGCCCTGTCGGATCGCGCCTATCGCGCGGTCAACAAGGCGCAGGAGTTGATCACAGAGAAGAAATACGGCGAGGCCAATGGCAAGCTGCAGGAGGCGCTGTCCGGTGCTGGCGAGCGGGTCTACGACAAGGGGGTGATACTGCAGACCCTCGGCTTCGTGGCCGCACAGCAGGAAAAATACGGTCAGGCGACCAAGTACTTCGCCGAGGCCATCGCCACCGGCGGCCTGCCACAACCCGTGGCACAGCAGGTGCGCTACAACCTGGCACAGCTCTATATGGCGGAGGGGAACTTCAAGGGTTCCATCAGCACCATGAACCAGTGGTTTGCGAGTCTGGGCAAGGATGAGAAACCGACCCCGCACGCCTACATCACCCTGGCAAACGCCCATGTGCAGCTCAAGCAGTATCGAGAGGCCATACCTGCGGTGGATCAGGCTATCAAGCTGTCGGCGGGCAAGGCGCCGGAGTCCTGGTATCTGCTCAAGATGGCGGCGCACTACGAGCTGAAACAGTACAAGCCGGCCACGGAGGTGCTGACTGCCCTGGTGGACAAGTTCCCGGAGAAGAAGAAGTACTGGACCCAGCTCTCCGCCATGCACATGCAGGCGGGCAACGATGCCAAGGCGCTGGCGGCGCTCGAATCGGCCTACAACCTCGGCATGCTGACCGAGTCGGCCGAATTGCAGCGCCTCGCCAACTACCTGGCCTTCGCCGGCATTCCCCACCGCGCGGCACGCGTGATGGAGAAGGCGATGAAGGATGGGAGCATAGAGAACAGTGCAGCCAACTACAAGACACTGGCCAACTACTGGCATCAGGCCAAGGAGCTGGATCCGGCCATCGATACCCTGGCCAAATCCTACCAGATGGCCCCCAGTGCCGAGCTGCAGCTCAAGATGGCGCGCATGATGATCCAGAGCAAACGCTATCAGGATCTGGTGGCCCTGGCCGCCAAACCGGCAGCCAATGCCAGTGGCGAACAGCGGGCGGATCTCAAGTTCCTGACCGGTGTCGCCTATTTTGAGCAGAAAAAGCCGAAGGAGGCACTGAGTGCCTTCACCCAGGCTGCACAGAATGGCAACGTCAGCGGTCGCGCTGCCCCCTGGATCAGCTTCCTCAAGGAGCAAGAGGGAGAGGCAGTCACGCAGTAAGCACCGAGCGCACCGGCTCAGGCCATTCACTCCCGGGTCGAGGTCAAGGCTCAATGACGCGAAACGGGTGCGGGCGCCCTCACCGCCCCCGTTTCATACCACAAGGGGTTCGCCCCACCGCTTGCCTTGGTGGCAATTGGCCGCTCTTCGGAGCGGTCTTTTTTATATCTGCGACCTCCTCTTTATATCTGCCGTCATAAAAAATCCGGAGCCTGGGCTCCGGATTGGGTCATTCATGGATACGGGCATTACCTCACCTCTGAGGGTGTCGGCCGCGCCCGCTCCGTTGCGCCATCAGTAACTGCATACCAGCTTCCAGCTGCCATCGGTCGCCTTGGGCTCGCTGCTGGTCCACCAGTTGGCCTGCCACACCGCCTTGTTATGGGTAATGCGATCGCCACCACCTGCGTGATCACCTTGCGGCCAAGTCGGGTAGGCCTTGTAGGCCGCCGGATTGACGTTCTGGCTGCTGCAGCTGGTGCCGCCCGGGTTCTCGCCACCTCCCGAGCCCAGTACGGCCTCTGGCAGGGTCGGGAACTCAGCCTTGAGACCTATGGTCTGGCTGCCGCTGATGATACGCATGCCACTCGGCACGCCGGCTGCGGGCAGGTAGTAGGTCATGGCGACTTCAACTTCAGCGCCCGGCGCCAGGGTCTGCCAGCTCGGCAGGTTCATGGCGACCTTGTGGAAGTCCTTCTCGTTGGCAATGCCCTCCGAGTTGTCGTTGCCACCGCTCTCCGCCACTTTCAGCCCCATGCCACTCTGATCCGTGATGGTGTCAGAGGTGGACGTCGGCATCAGAAACTCGATGCGAGCGCCGCCCGGAATGGTCTGGGTCGACTTGTTGACCAGCTTGAGTTTCGGGTTGATCGGGTAGTTGGAGTCTCCTTCCTTGAAGCCGGAGAGGCTGACCTGGATGTCGAGCTGGGCACTCGGCGCGGCCAGATCATTCTGCTTGTTGTTGTACGGAGTTGCCTTGGCAAACTTCTCGTAGGCAAGAGTCGTCAGAGTGCTGCCCATGCCGTACTCGTTCTTGGCCGGATCGAAGGCGTAGTCCCCCGCCATCTCCCAGAACATGACGCCACCCAACCCGCGCTTGATGATGTAGTCCAGCTTGTGACCCATGGACTCTTCATCTTCGGTGGAGAGGAACACCTTCTTCTCCTCGTTCCAGAGCCAGGGCGCATGGGCCTTGTCATCGTAGTAACGCACATACTTGCCCTGCATCACGTGGGCCGGATTGTTGGGGTCCAGACCCCAGGCCGTGCCGTAACTCGGCAGCGTGGTGATGCCCAGGCTGGCCGCGTGCTCCAGGTTCTTGGCATGCCACATGGGCACGGCGCCACCGCCGATCTCCTTGCCGTTCTTGTCCAGATCATGCCAGATGTTGTCGATGCCGACCGCACCATTGCCGCACGGAATCGTACTGCCACCGGTGCCCGGCTGACACTCGTTCTGGCTCGGCAGGGCAGCCTTGCCACCCAGACCGTGACTGCCACCGCTCACCCCCTGCCAGCCGCGGGTGTAATAGGGCACACCCACGTTGATCTTGCCGGCCGCCAGCGCACCGCGGAAGTAGTGGGCCGACCAGGCGGCGTTGAGGTAACCGATACCGCCAAACTGGGCCTGATTGTATACGCCCCAGTGGGAGAGTTCGGGATCGGCATTGTTGTCGAACAGGGCCGCGTTGTGACCGACAAAGTGGTTCCAGGCACCGTGGAAGTCATAGGTCATCAGGTTGACATAATCCAGATACTGGGTGACCTGGAAGTTCTCCATGCCGCGCAGCAGGTAAGCTGACGCCGGTGAGGCTATGGTCAGCATGTACTTGCGACCATCCTCGGTACCAGCATTGTCGAGCCGCGCCCGCAGTGTCTTCATCAGCACCTCGTAGTTGGCAAACAGCTTGGCACGGCACTGGTTGGAGAGCGGGAAGTCGTTGGGGTTGCCTGCATCCTTCATGGAGGTGGGGTACTCGTAGTCCACATCCACCCCATCGAAACCGTACTGGCGGATAAAGCTCACCGCCGAATCGGCAAAGGCGTTGATGCCGGCTGTGTTGACCGAGCAGTCGCCCTTGGTGGTGGCGGTGTAGAAGCCGCGGGTATCGGCCCAGCCTCCGACCGAGATAAGGGTCTTCACGTCCGGATACTGCTTCTTGTACTTGGAGATCAGGTTGAAGTGGCCCTGATAGGCGAATTCGGGATCCATCTCGGCGCCCGGCACCCCGTCCCAGGTCAACTTGGTGGCCGCATCATCCACCTTGATCTGGTGACTCTGCTCGTCCACAGCCGCGAAGGCGTAGTTGATGTGGGTGAGCTTGTCCCAGGGGATGTCGTTCACCAGGTAGGCGGGCAGGCCATTCTTGCCAGTGCGCCAAGAGGTGAAGTAACCGATCACCCGGCGGGCGTGGTCATCCCCCATGCACTCGTAACCGTCCGGGCGATAGATCTGGCGAATGTCACAAGAGAGGTTGCCACCGGTGGGCGGCAGCGCCGCCTCTTCCACCTGCACATCGACCTGGGCAGACTCGCCCACCAGATTTTCCTTGTCGGTCGCTACCAGCTTGAGGGCGGCAGCCCCCTTGCTCTGGGGCGTCCAGCTCACCTGCCAGGGGGCGCTGACGTCTTCACCGACTTTCTTGCCATCCACATAGAGCTCGACCCTGGCCACGTCATTGTTGGCATCGGTGACATTGCCACTGACCGCCACGCTGCGCCCCAGGGTTACCTTGGCGCCGCTGACCGGGCTGCTGATGCTCACCCCGGGCGCCTCTGGCGCGACCACGGCGTTGACGCTGAAGCTGGCATCCGCCTCGCTCAGCACAGTGCCATCCTTGTCCAACCCACGAGATTTGAGTTGATGGGGGCCGACACCGGTAGCGACCCAGCTGGCCGACCAGGGGGCCCCGCTGCTCACCGCCACCTGCTGACCATCGATCAGATACTCGACCTTGACCAGGGCGCTGCTGTTGCCGCTCAGGGTGACCGCCAGGGCCACGGGTACACCTTCGTTGAAAACGCTACCAAGAGCGGGCGAACTGATTGCCAGCCCAAGGCCCGGAGTCGTGCCGCCGTCGTTGAACAGCTTCCAGGCATCAGCCCAGACTGCACCCACACCGGGGGCATAGTGATAGGGGGATGCCCCGCACCAGCCGGAGTAGGGAAATTCTTTGCATTCGTAGAGAGCGCCTGCGTTGCTGACCACATCGCCAGCCTTGTAAGCGGTGCCGGCCTGATAGGCGGGATAAGCGGCTTGTACCCAAGCGGGCATGGCAGCCAGGGCCACCAGCATGGCAAGTCTGCTGGGCCTTAAGGTCTGTTGCATATTGTTATCTTCCTTGTTTTGTCTTGGCATTGGTCACCAGGGCAAAGAACAAGCGCAACCGGCGTGATGGGAGCAGACAACTGGCAATGGACGTGCCACAAACACCACCTTCACCCTGGGAAGCCCCGCTATCTGGATCGACTGATCTGGAGACCGGAGGCATTGCGTCCCGGCATTTCGACCGGTTTGCCCTTTACCTGGGTTCCGTGAGGAACAAGCCGAGTATAGGAATCAACCAGCAGAGTCTCAATCTTCATTCTCGAAGAAAAATATGTGGATGCAAGCCAGATCACACTTTCCCGAGAACAGTGAATTAATGATTTTGTCATTAATTTCATAACGTTAGTCAGGTCAAAAAAACCAGCACTGCCCTCATTTGCATCCCGGTAATGTGCGTTGGCTCACTGGTATGACGTGCCAGAAATGTGACAATGCGCGCCCTTGGTCAAGGTGCCAAGGCTATGGAAACACTGGCAAAAAATAAAAAAGGAATCGTTATGAAAGGAACACGTACCCTGCTGTCGCTGGCCGTGGGGCTTGCGCTCGCGTCCCCGTCCGTCCATGCCGCCAGCTTCAGCTGCCCGGCTGACAGTGCCCTCACCCCCATCCCCGTCATTCAGGGCATTGGTGGCAAGAGTCCCCTCATCCCCGATGGCAAGTTCGAAAGCGCCCAGAGCGTCACGGTCAAGGCGGTGGTCACGGCACTTGGTGAGAGCCTCAACAAGGGTTTCTACCTGCAGGATCTGCAAGGGGATGACAATCCCCAGACGTCGGATGGCATCTTCGTCTACCTCAACGACAAAAACTTCGCCAGCAAGTACCCGGACATCAAGCCGGGTGCCGAAGTCTGTCTGGAGGCCAAGGTCGAGGAGTACTACAACCACACCCAGCTCAAGCCGGTCGTTGACAGCGGCGCCCCGCGTCTGCAGGTTCTCGCTCAGGGCTCTGTGCCTGCCGCCGTGCCGCTGCGGGTACTGGAAAACGAGACCCTAGCCCGGGCGCTGGAGCGTCACGAAGGGATGCGGGTACGCCTCGATGCCGACAGCGCGCTCAAGGTAAGCCGCAACTTCAGCTATGACTACGCCGCCAAACGCAACAATCTGGTGCTGTCACACCAGGCACCGCTGATGAAGCCGACCCAGCTGCATGCCGCCGACAGTAAAGAAGCCAAGGCGCTGGCCAGGGCCAATGCCAACAACCGGGTATTCCTCGAATCTGACTTCAAAGCCGCCGATGGCAAACTGCCCTGGCTGCCGGGCTGGGATCCGGAGCAGGGTTATCTGCGCATCGGCGATGCCCCGGTCAATCTGGATGCGCTGGTGGGTTACAGCTACAACGAGTACCGGTTGATAGTGCCGCAGGATCAGGTGATCACCGCCGGCGATCTGCTGCGCACCGGCGATAACGATCGCCAGAGCGCACCGGCCCGTGCCGATGGCACCGACTTGCGTATCGGCAGCTTCAACGTGCTCAACTACTTCACCAGCCACTCCAGCGTGGGGGGGGCCCTTAATGTGCTGTGCAAGGATCAGGTGGATGCGGACAGCGCCAAGGGCTGCAACCGCGGCGCCAAAAACCTGGAGGACTTCCAGAAACAGCGCGCCAAGATAGTCAACGCCATCACTGAGATGGATGCCGATCTGCTCGGCCTGATGGAGATGGAGAACAACGGCTTTGACAGCCACTCCGCCATCAGTGATCTGGTGCAAAGCCTCAACGCCCAACAGAAGGAAGCTGACAAACAGTACACCTTCGTGGCCCTGCCCAAGGCGCTGCTTGGCGACGAGCGCTTCTTCGGCGGCGACGCCATCATGGTGGCCATGATCTACCGGCCCGCCAAGCTGACGCCGCAGGGGGATGCCAGCGTCATCACGCTGCCGGTACAGAAATACCAGGATGCGAAAGGAGTCGAGAAACAGGCCTCCCAGCGTGACTCCCTGGTGCAGAGCTTCACCGTCGAGGGCAGCAAGGAGCCGCTGACCCTGGTGGTCAACCACCTCAAATCCAAGGGTTCCGGCTGCCTGGAGAACCTGGATGGCAAGGAGCCCGCCGATCTGCAGGGCAAGTGTACCGAGTTCCGGGTCAGTGCTGCCAAGGTGCTGGGCGAAGCGGTGAACACGCTGCCGGGTATGGTCATGTTGGTGGGTGACCTCAACTCCTACGCCAGGGAAGATGCGATCCGGGTGCTGACCGACTATGTGCCGACCGAGGGCCAGCGCAAGATAGTCTCGGCCTCCCGGACCTTCCTCGGCGAGCAAGTCTATGAGCAGACCGGCAGCGAAGTGAGCAAGAGCTATGGCCTGATCGATATGAATGTCAGGTTCAACAAGGAGAAGGCCATCTCCTACAGCTACGAGGCCGAACTCGGTACCCTGGACTATGCCCTCGCCAACCCGGCACTGGCCAGCAAGGTAGTCGCGGTCGCCGACTGGCACATCAATTCGTTCGAGAGCAACCTGTTCGAATATGGCCGTGGCTTCACCGGTGACATGATCAAGTCCGACAATCCGTTCAGCGCCTCTGATCATGATCCCATCATCGTCGACCTCAAGCTGAAGGAAGAGAGCAACGGCGGTGGTGGTGCCATAAGCGCCCTGTTGCTGGCCCTGCTGCCCCTGGCCTGGCGTCGTCGCCGCAACTGATGCGGCTTTGCCATCACGCCAAAAGCCCGCTGCGATGCGGGCTTTTTTACGGGCAGGAGGCGGCCGGACGCAACATGAGCCTGATAGAAAAGAGGCCCGGCAAATGCCGGGCCTCTTTCGTTGCACCTGTCCCGTCCTGAATATGGTTTACACCTTTCCCCCACATAAACGGAGAGCCCGATGGGACAAGGTGTGAAACGGACACAGCGCGATTACTCGCTGACTTTTAAACTGGCGCTGGTCGAGCAGATT
>NZ_JAACFW010000030.1:0-53051 GCF_029237245.1 Aeromonas sp. 5HA1 | reverse complement strand
CGGCTGCGACAACCGCGGGTCGGCACCCGCAAGCTGCATTATCTGCTCCAGGGTCAGGATGATGTGTGGCTCAAGGTCGGGCGGGACAGGCTGTTTCGGATATTGGCCGAGCATCGCCTGCTGGTGCAGCCCAAGCGGGCGTATCACAAGACCACCCACAGTTTTCACCGCTTCTACCGTCATCCCAACTTGCTCAAGGCAGGGTCGGAGCAGGTCACGCCGGTGGCACCGGAGCAAGTCTGGGTCGCCGACATCACCTATCTGCCAGCCAGGAGCGGGCCACTGTACCTGAGCCTGGTGACGGATGCTTACTCACGCAAGATAGTGGGTCATCACGTGCACGAGGGGATGCACGCCGAGTCGGTGGCGATGGCGTTCAGACAAGCGCTGAAGCAACAGCGTGGCGGCGGGGGGCTTATCCATCACTCGGACCGCGGCGTGCAGTATTGCTCGGGCTTGTATCAGTCATTGCATGAACGGCACGGGGTGAAATGCTCGATGACGGATGGCTATGACTGTTACCAGAATGCGTTGGCGGAGCGGGTGAACGGGATATTGAAAGGAGAGTTGTTGTTGCAAAGCCCGCAAGATTTGGCGCAAGCACGGGAGATGGTGCGTGAGGCGGTGGATATTTACAACCTGGAGCGGCCGCATCAGGCCTTGAAATACAGAACCCCCGATGCGGTGCATCGGGGGTTCTGAGTGGAGAAATGCTAGCCGAAAATGTGTAAACCTATTTCAGGACTAGACAACCTTTACCGCGGCTAGATGTCGTCGAGCCGATGCACACCGTGTACCAGTCGGGTCAAGCGGGTTTGTTCCAGCGACGCCAGCGAGGTCAGCAAGACAGCTGTCTCGTCGGTCGGGCACTCGCGGGCCAGATGGCTCAGCTCGCCGATGAGTTTTTCTTCCTGACGACACACCTGCTGCACTATGTCCTGAGTCTGGGCAGTGGCAGGTAGTGCCAACCGCTGGATCTCGGGCAACAGATCCTCGCTGAAGCCCCGCTCCAGCCAGGTTTCCTTGACGCCCTGACTCAGCTGTCCCTGATAATCGTGCAGATGGGCACTCGCTTCATCTTCCCGCCCTTGCAGATACGCCAGCAACATGCGGCTGCGCTCGCCATCCACTTCTGCCATCAGTCGCCCATAACAGAGTCCGAGCTGGTGATGAACCTGTTCGAGGTAAGACAGCAAATCCTTGATCTGTTGAAATCGCATCACTCACTCCTCCTGCCACGCCACACCTGTTGAGTATAAAAAACAACCACACATATCCCAAACCAAAGGAGGTCACTTTTTGTGCTGCATCAAGGGGATGGATAACAAAAGAGATAAAGGAACAAAGTGGAACGATTTGTGCCATCTTGGTGGCAGCCAAAGAGTGCGAACAGCCCTCCTGCTCCCATGACTAACAAAACAGACAACGAAAGCAGATTATCCAGGCTATATTCGGAAAAAATCAACAATAGCCAAATACAATATTGCGCCCTGATAAACCACTGTCGTCGTTAGTCATCCGGCGAGAATCCTTATCACTTTTTTAGACGTCTAGACGTAGAAACATGCGTTGACATAGCCATCCAGACATCTTAGCATCATCCTCCATGATGACAGAGTAACCCAGTGGAACCTCTGCCCAATTCACCCGCCTGTAGCGCCCTGTGCTTTAAGGCTGTTAGCACGGAAGAATCCATGATTAAGTTGATCGGTCTCAACAAAGTCTACGGTAAAGGCAGTGATGCCGTGCACGCCCTGCGTGACGTGAGCCTGCATGTGCCACAAGGCAAAATTTTCGGGGTGATCGGTGCCTCCGGTGCCGGCAAGAGTACCCTCATTCGTTGTGTCAACCTGCTGGAGCGCCCGACAGAGGGGCAGGTCATCGTCGACGGCCAGGACCTGACCGCCCTGCCGGAGCGGGAGCTGACCCAGGCCCGCCGCCAGATCGGCATGATTTTTCAGCACTTCAACCTGCTCTCCTCCCGCACAGTGTTCGCCAATATCGCGTTCCCGCTGGAACTGGCAGGCTGGAGCAAGGCCCAAATCCAGACCCGGGTCTTTGAGCTGCTGGCGCTGGTCGGGCTGGAAGCCCGCGCCCACGCCTATCCGTCCGAGCTGTCCGGCGGCCAGAAACAGCGTGTCGCCATCGCCCGCGCCCTGGCACCGGCTCCCAAGGTATTGCTGTGTGACGAAGCCACCTCGGCCCTCGACCCGCAGACCACACGTTCGATCCTGAGCCTGCTCAAGGAGATCAACGTCAAGCTGGGGCTCACCATACTGCTCATCACCCACGAGATGGATGTGGTGAAGGGGATTTGTGATGACGTGGCCATCATCAGCGACGGCAGTCTGATCGAGCAGGGCGAGGTCGCCTGGTTCTTCAGCAATGCCAAGACCCAGCTGGCCCGTGATTTCATCCACTCCACCATCCATCTGGAGGTGCCGCAGGAGTATCAGGACCGCATGGGCAGCGAGCGAGTGGCGGGCAGCTATCCGCTGGTGAAACTCGGCTTTACCGGCAGCACCGTCGATACACCGCTGATTTCCGAGGCGAGTCGTCGCTTCAACATCGATATCAGCATACTGAGCGCCGATATCGAGTACGCCGGGGGCGTCAAGTTCGGTTTCCTGCTGGCAGAACTGTTCGGGGATGAGGCCCAGTGCGAGGCGACTCAGCAGTTCCTGATAGACAACCATATTCAGCTGGAGGTCATGGGTTATGTCCGCAGCAACGACTGATCTGCTCATCACTGCCCTCAAGGGCTGCCAGACGCAGTCCCTGATCACAATCGCATTCAGCTGGAGGTAATGGGTTATGTCCGAAGCCATGATTAATCTGCTGGTCACCGCCCTCGGTGATACCCTGCTGATGGTGTTTGCCTCCGCCCTGTTTGGCTGCCTGCTCGGCCTGCCGCTGGGTGTGGCACTGCACGTGACCAAGGCGGGCCAGATCCTGGCCAACCCGGCCCTGAACAAGTTGCTCGGCATTCTGGTCAACATTGGCCGCTCAGTGCCCTTCATCATTCTGCTGGTTGCCATCATTCCGCTGACCCGGCTGATCGTCGGCACCAGCATAGGCACCATAGCCGCCATAGTACCGCTGACCATAGGTGCCGTGCCCTTCATCGCCCGTCTGGTGGAAGGGGCACTGATGGAGGTGCCGGACGGCTTGCTGGAAGCGGCCAAGGCCATGGGTGCCAAACCTTTGCAAATCATCACCAAGGTGCTGCTGCCAGAAGCCCTGCCCGGCATCATCAACAGCGTCACCATTACCCTGGTCACGCTGGTGAACTACTCCGCCATGGCCGGTGCCATCGGAGGGGGTGGCCTGGGCGATGTGGGTATTCGCTACGGTTATCAGCGCTTTGACCCCACCGTCATGCTGGCAACCGTTGTGATTCTGGTTTTACTGGTTCAAATCATCCAGAGCGCGGGTGAGCGCCTGGTCAACACATGTGATCATCGTTAATCGTCGATTTCTGACAGGAGGTTTTTATGAAATTTGGCATTAAATCCGTTGCGGCAGCCTTGTTGGCTGGCTTGGTACTGGCCGGTTGCGGTCAAAAAGAAGAGAGCAAGACCCTGAAAGTAGGCGCCATTGCCGGGGCGGAATCCCAGCTGGTGGAAGCCGCGGCCAAGGTCGCCAAGGACAAGTTCGGTCTGGATGTCGAAGTGGTCACCTTCTCCGACTTTGCCACCCCGAACGTGGCCCTGAACGATGGCAGCATCGATCTGAACGCCTTCCAGCACAAACCGTATCTGGATAGCCAGGTCAAGGATCGCGGCTTCGATCTGGTACCGGTTGGCAACACCTTCGTCTACCCCATCGCCGGCTACTCCAAGAAGATCAAGGCCCTGGCTGATCTGAAAGAGGGCGCGCAAATCGCCGTGCCGAACGACCCGACCAACCTGGGCCGCTCTCTAATCCTGCTGCAAAAGCAGGGCCTGCTGACCCTGAAAGAAGGCACAGGTCTCGAAGCGACAGTGCTCGACATCGCCAGCAACCCGAAAAATCTGAAGATTGTTGAACTGGAAGCGGCACAGCTGCCCCGCTCCCTGGAAGATGTGGACTTGGCCATCATCAATACCGTGTATGCCTCCCAGATCGATCTGCTGCCTGGCCGTGACGGTCTGTTCGTGGAAGACAAGGATTCTCCCTATGTCAACCTGCTCGTCTCCCGTGGCAACAACAAGGATGACGCCAAGGTGAAGGAGTTCGTCCAGGCCTTCCAGAGCGACGAAGTGTACAAAACTGCTGACGAATTGTTCAAAGGCGGCATCGTCAAAGGTTGGTAATCACTCACTCAGCAAAAAAGGCCACGCCAAGCGTGGCCTTTTTTATTGCCGCGGTTATCATAACCGGGAGCACGGCAACACGAACGTAACAGAACATGAAAAAATGGTATCTGGCCTACTGCAAGCCAAAGGAAGAGGCCCGCGCACGCGCCCATCTCGAAGCCCAGGGGATTGAGTCCTATTACCCCATGGTCGAGATCGAGAAGCTGCGACGGGGCAAGCGTGTCCCTGTGCGGGAACCCATGTTTCCCAACTATCTGTTTATCTATGTGGATCTGGAGGAGGTCACGCCGGTCACCCTGAAGTCGACCCGTGGCATCAGCCGCATCATCCACTTCGGCAAGGAGTGGACCGCCATCAGCAGCCAGCTGGTTTATCAGTTGATGAGCCGTGACGACAGCGACGAGGCGAGAGCCAGCTACGCCAACCTGCCGACCCAGGGCGACAAGGTATTGATCGAATCGGGCCCATTGGCCGGATTCGAGGCGATTTATCTGGAACCGGATGGGGAGAAACGCGCCATCCTGCTGGTCAGCCTGCTCAACCAGGAGACCTCCAGCAGCTTCGATAATCAGGCTTTTCGCCGCCTGTAATGACCCTCATCAGGCAGGCGTTCATGACAAGCAACGCCTCATTCTTTCAGCAGCTTCGACTATCATGCTGTCTGCCGCCTGTACCAATGCTGAGGCGGGCCATCTGGCCCGCCTCATTTATTTATCCAGATCATCCGCCTTGGCGGCGTTATCAGGCCCCCAGTTCGAAGCGACTGATGACGGACGTCAAACGACCCGTATCCTGTGCCAGTCTGGCCACTATCTCTTCCCCCTGCTGGCTGCGCTGGCTCGATTGCCGGCTCAGCCCGGCGATCTCTTCCACTGTGCCCGCCACCTCCTGGGCAACCCGCGACTGCTGCTCGGTAGCGGTGGCAATGGCCCCCAGCTGACCGGACAGATCCTGCACCAGCTGCAGCATGGTATCCAGGGTCTGCGTCACAGAGGCAACGGCGTTGCGGCCCTGTTCGACCAACTGGGTACCGCTGCCGACCGTGCTCACCGTCTGGCGGGTCTGTTGCTGAATACTGGCGATGGTCTGACTGATCTCCTCGGTTGATTGACTGGTGCGACTGGCAAGCAAACGCACCTCATCGGCCACCACGGCAAAGCCACGCCCCTGCTCCCCGGCCCGCGCCGCCTCGATGGCAGCATTGAGCGCCAGCAGATTGGTCTGCTCGGCTATGGTAGCGATCACCTCGGTCACCCGGCCGACCTGCTCGCTCTGGGCACTGAGCAGCCCCATGGCCTGATTGGCCTGAGCTATCATGGCGGCAATCTCCTGCATTGTGGTGGTCATGCGACCGAGGGCACTGCCCCCTTGCTGTGTCTGTCCCTCAGCCTGGTGGGCCACTCGAGCCGCCTCGGCTATGTTCCCCGCCACATCACGGGTGCTGACTGACATCTGTTCGATCGCCGCCGCCACCGTATCCACCCGCTGATTCTGACTCGCCAGATCGTCGACGATGGCCCTGGTGGTGTTACCCACCTCGACACACGCCCCCTCCACCTGCCCCACTGCGCCCTGGATCTCGCCGACCAGCTGACGCAGCTGCAGCGACATCTGGTTGATGGATCCCGTCAATCCACCCAGCTCATCCTGACTCTGCACCGGCAGAGGGCGGGACGGCAGACGGCCATTGGCCACCAGATCGGCCCGCACCACCAGACTGGCGATGTCCCGGGTCAGACGGCGACTGAACAGCAGGGCGACCAGGGTGCCCAGCACTATGACGGTCAGGGTAGCCAGCAACAGGGTACGGTTGATGGTCTGACCGGCACTGGCCATCTTCTCCCCCATGCTGTCCACTTCAGAGCGAGTCTGGGTCACCTGGGCGGCCAGCTGACTGGCCAGCTGGGTCAACGCAGGTTCTATGTCGGTTGCCATCAGATGATTGGCCTGATCCCAGTCCGGGGCCTGACGCTTGCTTATCACCTGACCGACCAGTTCGGCAAAGGGCGCTGACATCTCTTCAAACAGCGACCAGAGGCTCTTCTGGGCCTCGGAGAAATTGGCCTGCTGCTGTTTCAGCTCGGCGACCCGCTGCTGATGGAACTGGTAGTAATCCTGATACTTGGTGCCATATTCGGGGTCACCCGAGATAAGGAAGTCGCGCAGGGCTGAGAGGGCATTGGAGAGGCTGTTATACGCATCCCCCACCTGCTTGAGCAGCAGACGGCGATCCCCTGGCAACTGATCCTGTGGGGTGGCTACCTCTTCATTGGCGAATGACTGCAACTGATCGAGGGCCGCTTCTGCCAGCGGACCCGCCTCCAGCAGCATGAGCGTGTGGGCGGGCAGGTTCTCCTCTGTGTGGGCGATGGCCCATACCTGCTCCTGACGTCCTTTGAAGGCCTTGAGCGACTGGGCAAGTGCGGGAGTGAACTGCTGCTGCTCGATGGCTTGCCAGGCCCCTTCCCACTCCTGCTTGAGGCGGGAGGCCTGGACCGGATCCTTGCCAAGAATGAGATAACCACGCAAGGAGGAGACGGTGGCCACCAGCGCCTTCTGGCTCGCCTCATCCCGTTGCAGGGCAGGCAGTGCCTGCTCCAGCAGCGCTGTCTCGACCTCGCCGATCCGGCCGAGCTGGTGATAGACAAGGCCGGAGGAGAGGATCACCAACAGATTGATAAAACAGAAACTAAACAACAACTTGCTTGAAATTTTCATGAACGTCCTTGTTCAACTGCGGGCATGCCGCCTGGCGATCAGTCCCCGATCAGGCCGGGTAACCGTTCGCGCCAGGTGTCATGCCACCCCATCAATTCATCCCGCGGCATGGGCCGGGCGGAGAAGAAGCCCTGACACACATCGCACCCCAATCTGGCCAGCAGTCGCCAGGTCAGCTCATCCTCGACCCCTTCGGCGACCGACTTGAGTCCCAACTTGCGGGCCAGTTCGATACTTGACTCTATTATGGCCAAGCGAGAGGGGTCCTCATAGCAGCGATCGACGAAAGAGCGATCCAGTTTGAGCTCGGTGAAGGGCAGCAGCGCCAGCTGCTGCATGGAGGAGTAGCCGGTCCCGAAATCATCGATGGAGAGGCCAAAGCCATGCATCCGCAGCCGAGTCAGCACTTCCAGCGACTTGCCCAGATCCTTGACGAACGAGCTTTCGGTCACCTCCAGGGTGATGAGCTCGGGGTTGATGCTCCAGCGCTGGCACTGGTTGATCAGGGTATTGCAGAGATCCCCCTCGATAAGGGAGGTGGTTGAGAGGTTCATCGACAGATTGAGGGAGAGACCTGTCTGCTCCCACAGGTGACCGTCACGCAACGACTTGCTGATGATCACCTCAGTCAGTTGATCGATGAGGCCGTTGTTCTCCGCCAGGGGAATGAAGCGCACCGGCGAGATGAGGCCGTAGTCAGGGTGCTGCCAACGGGCAAGCGCCTCCATGCCGACCCAGTGCCCCGAGCCAAAACTCACCTTGGGCTGATACCAGGGCAGCAGTTGATCCTGCTCCAATGCCCGGCTCAGCTCATCCAGCGTCAGGCTGTGACCATCTTCCTCCTGGGTACGCTCCTGCTGTGGGCGCCAGGCGCCGATCAACTGGCTGATCTGCTGCTGGCTGGAGGGCTTTTCGATGCGCCCAAGCACCTGCAGGCCATAGGCGGCACTCATCCGCAACACAGCCTCGACCACGTCATCTTCCAGTGCACTGGAGAGGATGATACCGCCACGAAAGCCCCCGAGGGAGAGACGGCGCAGCAACGCCATGCCATCCATGCCGGGCATGCGCAGATCGCAAAACAGAATGTCGACCTGATGGCGCTGACACATTGCCAGTGCCTCCACGCCATCCTGAGCCTCCAGCAGTGAGGTATAACCGAGCCCACGGATCTGGTGCATCAGTGCCTTGCGCTGAAACGCGTGGTCTTCCACCACCATGATCGCCAACTCATGCTGTGTCTTGTTCATCGAGCCATAGTCCAATTTCGCGTGTTATAGAGTTCATCAGCGCCTGTACTGTCTGGCTCAACTCGGTGAGTTCTTCCAGCTGTTTCAGTCGGGCCGCCGCTTCGAGTCGGGCAGCTTCCTCTGCCAATGGTAGCTGTCCTACCATGCGGGCAGCCCCCTTGATGCGGTGCGCAGTCTCTACCAGAGCATACGTATCCTGACGGGCCAATGCCTGCATCATGTCATCACTATCCTGGCGGTTGGAATCCAGATACTCCCGCGCCATGCTGCGGGCCACCGCCTCATCGCCAAACAGCGAGATCCAGCATGCCCCCAGATCCGCAGCGGGTTCAGCAGGCACCGGTATTACCTCGGCGACCGGTGCGGCGACCGGCAACCAGTCCTCCAGCATCTGGCGCAAGGTATCCAGGGTGTAAGGCTTGAACAGCATGTCGTTCATGCCGGCCTCCTGCATCTGCAGACTGGCTTCTTCTGACGTATCCGCCGTGACGCCAATGATGGGCGCCTGTTCCCCCTGCCCTCGCAGGGTCCGCGTCAGGGTATATCCATCCATCACCGGCATGTGGCAATCGGTGAGCAGCAAGGCAAAATCTTGCCCCTGCCAGGTGCGCAGCGCCTTCTCGCCATCATCCACCACCTCGGCATCCACCCCCAGAATGGCGAGCTGACGGGCCAGCAGGGCACGGTTGATGGGATGATCATCGGCCACCAGCACGCGTCCTTGCAACTTGGCCGTATGGGCCTCGACCGGATTGATCGCTTTCTCTCCCAGCAGCTGATGGCAGGTTTCCAGCAACAGATCCGGATAGAGCGGGGATTGCCCCAAGCGCCACCAGGCATCCGATCCCATGCGTCCGCGCAGTGCCTCCAGCGGGGAGAGCACTATGCCCTTGAGCGCGGATTGCTGTAAACGTGTCAGCCAATCGCTGCCCAGGGCCTGTTCCAGCCAGCCCTCCTCCGCGAACAGCAAGCCACTAAGTGGCTGTTGCCACTGCTGAGGATCCAGACGATTCAGCCTGGCCCCCAGCCGCTGCATGGCAGACTGCAAGGCGGCATCCTCGCCAAACAGCCACCATTCCTGACCCGCCAGCGCAGGTGCATCCCATCGACTCTCGGTCAACGGAAAGCTGAACGTCAGGCGGGTTCCCTGGCCGGGCTTGCTCTCAAGGGCCAGGCTGCCTCCCATTTTCTGCGCCAGCTGATGACAGATGGCCAGCCCCAGCCCTGTGCCGCCAAAGCGTCGATTTATGTCGGATTCCACCTGCTCGAATGGGGTAAACAGGCGATCCTGCTTCGCTTCGGCAATGCCGATACCGGTATCACTGACGGCGATGAGCAGTTGCTCGGCGCGATAACTGACCTGGATGCGGATCTCCCCCCGCTCGGTGAACTTGACCGCATTGTTGAGCAGATTGGAGAGCACCTGTCCCACCCGCACAGCATCGATACGCGCCTGGTCCGGCACGTCTGGCGCCCAATCCAGTGTCACTTTGAGCCCCTTGCCATGGGCCAGGGTGGCATGACCACGGATCACGTCACAGATCACGGAGGCGAGACGGCAGGCTTGATAATGCAGTTGCAGCTGGCCCGCCTCTATCTTGGAAAAGTCGAGCACATCGTTGACCAGATAGAGCAGATTGTTGGTAGAGGTGATGACGTTGCGCAGCATGTAACGCTGATCTTCATTCAATTCGCTCATCTGCAGCAGCTCCAGCATGCCGTGCATGCCGGAGATGGGGGTTCTGAGTTCGTGGCTCATGGTGGCGAGGAAACGGCTGCGCACCTGCATCGCCTGCTCCGCATAGGCGCGCGCCTCCCTCAACTCATGCTCCTGACGCTTGAGGGCAGTGATGTCCTGGATCACGCCGTTGAGGATCAGATTCCCCTCTTCCTGCGGCACGAAACTGCCGCGCACCTGCAGGTAGCGATCTCCCTCAGGGCGCTCGACCTTTACCTCCAGGTCGAGCGGTGCCAGTGTCTCGGCGTGGTTGGCGACCTTGCTGACAAAATCCTGCAGCGCCTCTTCGGTAAAGCCGAACACCTCGCCCCCGGACTCCGCCGACAGCATCTCCTGCTGGCTGGCCCCCAGGATCTCGTTCGCCCCTTGCGAGGCATAGAGGAAGCGCCCCTGGCCCGGCCCCTGCCACAGGTACTGATATACGATACCCGGCATACTGTCAGTGATCTGGGTGAGCCGTGTCTCAGCCTTGCGGGCCCGCGCCTCGGCTTCCTTGATACGGGTCACATCGGTGAGCACCGTCAATACACCCAGCATATCGCCGCTCGGTGATCGGTAGGGGCGCTTGGCATAGATGACGTGAAACAGGGTGCCATCCTGGCGGCGACTGTAACCAGCCCCTTCCAGCTGCTTGCCGCTGTGCCACACATCCTGCTCCTCTTTGAGCACCCGCTCACGCTCCTGGGGCGGCATGCCGTCAAGATCGATACACTCATCGCCCACGCAGGCACCAAGGAAAGCATCCCGATAAGCCTGGTTGCACAGCGTGATGCTCTGCTCCCGGTCACGCAGTGCCACCATGTTGGGCAGGGAGTTGAGCAGGGTCTGCACAAAGGTCAGCTGCTCGTTCAATTTGCGCTCGGCCAGCTGGCGCTGGACTATCTGGCGACGCAGCGTGCGGTTCCAGCCCATGAACAACAGCACGCAGAGCAGGAAGGCCCCCATACCGAAAGAGGACCAGAGCAGCACGGTCGCCGGGTTGATGCCGGTCTGGATGGTGAGGGAGAGCCACTTCTGTTCCAGCCTCGACAACTCGTCAGGCCGGATGGAGAGCAAGACCTTGGTCAAGATCTGCTGCAACATGGGATCTTGCTGATGGGCCGCCATGGCAACGGGCACTCGCAACTCGTTGCCAGAGAAGACCACCTGATAGCGGTTGTTGAATCCCTTCTGCAACGCCAGTTGCAGCGTCGTCATGCTCATCAGCACATAATCGACCTCATTCTGATCGAGCAGGGGCAACAGCCTGGTATCACTGCTGACCGTCACCGGATAGGCTCCCACCTCCTTGAGCACCAGTTCCTCCACAGAACCACCGACTATGCCTACCTTGTGCCCCTTGAGCTGATTGAGATCCTCAAGCTCAGCCACCCCCTGTCTGGCCGCGATCACTCTGTGGATGAAGGCGTACTCAGGGGTAAACAGAGAGAATTGGCGGCGCTCGGGCGTCGGCGTCATGGCCGGAATGAAATCCAGTTTGCGCGCCTGGAACAGCGCCTGGGTTTCGGTCCAGCTGCTGGTCGGTACCAGAGTAAACTTGAGACCGGACCGGGTGCTCATCACCTTGAGCAGGTCGGCGATGAAACCCTTGAGCTGACCCGTACTGTCGATCTCGCTCACAGCGGGCCAGTCAGGTGCAACGCCAAACTTGAGCGTGGGATGCAAGGCCAGCCAATTCAGCTCGCTCTGGTTGAAGATAATCTGGCGAGGGCCATGAGCCAGTTCATAGTCGACTATGCCCCCCGTCTCCAGAATGCGGCGCCGATCCTCAAGGGGGATGTCGTTGAGCGCCAGCTCCAGCAGTGCCAGTAGTCCCTGATTATTGGGTCCCACTGCCATGGCCAGCGAGGTATCCGTCACCCAGTCCGGAGTGATCACTTTCAGGCCGGCCTGCTGCTGCAGGCGTTGCAAGCGAACCAGGGCAGGCAGATCGGCCAGATAGGCGTCTGCCAACCCCTTTTTCACCATGAAGACGGCCTCGTCGCTGCTGTCTGCCTGCGCCAACTGGTCCATGCCCAGCTTCTCAAGGTCCTCACAGGAGTTGAATCCCTGTTCACACACCCAGCGTAATTGACGAGCCGCCGCCAGGGAGAGGGTGTCGTTCCCCTTCGCCAACAGCACACCACGGGGCAGCCCCATGAGATCCGAGGTAAACCGCATTTTCTGTTGCCGCGAGGCACTGGGGGTCACGCCGATCAGCATGTCGACCTCGCCATCAAGCAAAGCTTGCTGGGCACCAGCGTAGTAGGGATAGGTCTTGTAGCGCAGCGTCAGTCCAAGCCGACCTGCAACCAGAGAGGCAAAATCATCCAGCGGACCACTGAACCCCCCCCGGCTATTGGCATAGACGTAAGGGGGCCAGGCCACAGAGGGCATGCCGACAACCAGATCGCTGCGCGAGGCGAGCCACAGGCGCTCAGACAGCCCCAGCCGGTCCTTGTCCAGACTGGTTTGTGCCACAGCCAAATGACCCCAGCAGGCAAGCCAGCACAGCAGGAAGGCGCGATAGCAAAGACGCAACATGGATAACTCCTGAACAGATCGGAGAGCGATAATAGGGATTTTGGCAAAATGTGCGAATGAACATTCGTAATCAAACTCAACCGGATACAAAAATGGCAGGCCCAAGCCTGCCATTTTCCTGCAAGAAGGGGGCCAAGCCCCTTCTTGTCAGGTTATTCGATTCCCAAGTCGGAAGCCGGTTTGATATTCCTGCTCACGGATGTGGGCGATCTGCACATTTTGCCCTTCCAGGCCGATATCTTTCAGCAAGGCAGGTGAGAGGTGCAGGTAGCTGATGCGGCGCTCCAGCCGGGTGATCCGTTTCTGAACCAGGGATTCGACAGTGCGCAGCAGAGCCAGTTCGATAGACATGATATTCTCCAGTTGAACGTGCGGTTCTCCCGGAGAGAAGAGATCACCCTGCGGGACAACCGCGGGTGATAAAAAGACAGGGGTTACCTGTTTCCTCCACGCGGTAAAAAAAGAGCACGAGTCTTCGCGCTGCCAATGCAGCGATCGGACGCAACGTTTAGCATTGAATGTTGCATATTCGTCTCCTTACCAAGTGAAAGTTGAACAAGTTGCCACAGTCTAAAAAAAGACCGAATTTTATACAATAACCTCACCCCCATATGGGTGGTGAGTCATCTATCAATGCCTGCGCGCGTTCATTTCTGCCCTTCTCGCGGGCGTATCAGATCCCGGACAGCAAGCGGAACTCTTCCAGCGCATAGGTATCCGTCATGCCGCTGACATAGTCGAGCAACAGCCGCACCCTGTAGTACCACTCCTGCTCTGCACCGCTGTCGAAACGGGGATCCCTGTTGGCCACGGCCAGCCGGTATGCCTTGAGATGACGGGCCGACAAGCGGTGAAACAGGCGACGGGCGAAGAAGAGCTCGCTGCCCCCCTGCCCGGCCAGCAGGCGCTCGAATTGACTGGCGGGCAATGCCAGCAGGCAGGCATAGGTAGAGAGCACACCGCGCAAGGCGGCATAGCCTTCGAGCTCCAGCGCCTCGACCTCGGGGCGCATGAAAACCTGCTCGCGAGCCACCTGCTTGAGGGTGTCGAGCACCATGGCCGCCGGAGCCTGACCGTGCAGCAGCGCCTGGGGATAGGCACCGCTCAGTATGATCTCGTGCTCGCTCACATAGGTGTGGGCTGCCAGTGCGATCAAGTCGTGAGTCAGATGCTGGCGAAAATGGGGGAAGAAGCCTCTGTCCGAGGCAGTGGCATCCGTCAGCAGTCCGGCCATGTAGCTGCCTTCATCGGCCAGACGCAGCGCCTGTTGCAGCTCGCTCAGGCTGAGAATGCGTCTGTCCACCGCATCTTCGAGATCGGCGATGCAGTAAGAGATGTCGTCAGCCGCCTCCATGATGTAGACCAGCGGATGGCGGCAACCGGGTGCCAACCCCAGGCTCTGGCTCAGGGAACGGTAGAGGGGTTGCTCACTGAAGAAGATGCCGCGCTTGCTGGTCCAGCCGTGATGCTGGCCGTAATGAAGCCCCGGTAGGGGTTGCTGCGGATACTTGCACAGGGCGGCCAGCTGCCCCAGGGTCAGGTTCAGCTCATGCAGACTGTGCACCAGCCGCAGGCTCTGGGCATTGCCGTCAAACACCAGCAGATCCTGGCGCAGCTCAGCCCACTGCGGACTGGGCGTCTGGCCAAGGGCTGCAGCGAACAGGGTATCCAGCTCCTGTGCCAGCCACTGGCTCATCACCTGTTCGCCAAAGTGGCCGAACGGCGGGTTGCCGACATCGTGCAGCAGGCATGACATCTCCACCAGATTGATGAAGGCCCCCTCGCACACAGCACCCGCAGGCAGCGCCGCCAGAATGCGGCGGCTGATCTGGCGGCCGGTCTCCTGCACCTCCAGCGAGTGGGTCAGACGGCTGCGTACCGAAGCCTTCACATCGAGCGGGAAAACCTGGGTCTTCTGTTGCAGCCGGCGCACCGGTGCCGCCTGTACGATGCGGGCACGATCCAGCTCGGTCGCCTCAAGCAAATCTTCCTCACCCCAGGGGTGACTGCGCAGTGACGGGATCAAGCGCTGATACATATTATTCATCTCCTTCTGTGCCTGAAGCGGCAACGTAATGAGGCGGCAGACAGGCTCAGGAGAGCAGCCAGCGCTTCAGCCGGGCTATGTCACCCGGGCACTCGCGGCGCAGCGACTCTATCCAGTCCTCCACGTTCTCCCACCAGGCGGGGTGATCCGGGCTCTGGATCAGCTGGGCCAGCTGTTGCAGCCGGCGCAGACCGATGGAACCGGCCGCGCCCTTGATCTTGTGCGCCTCTTCCACCACGCCTGCCTGATCCTTGGCAATCATGTTGGAGTCGAGCACAGCCATGTAGTCCGGCATCATTTTCTCGAACAGTTCGACGCTGGAGAGCAGCACCGGCTTGCCCACTGTATCGGCGTAATCGGTGAGAAAGGCCAGGTCAAGCAGCGCATCCTGATTGTCTGCATCGGCTTGCTCGTCGGCCTCATCGTCAGCCAGATCCGCAAACAGGTGACCAATCACTTCGCGCACCGCCCTGGAGCCCAGCGGCTTGCTGATCACATCCTGCAGGCCGCGATCCCGATAATACTGGCGATCGCCGGTGGCATTGGCAGTGAGCGCCACCATGGGTGGCAAACTGTCGCCGTAGCGTGCCAGCAACTGGGCCGCCACATCGAAGCCGGTCATGTCCGGCAGCTGGATGTCGAGCAGGATCAGGTCAAAGTCATCGGGATTGGCCATGGCCAGCGCCTGGGCGCCGTCCCGGGCCACCTTGACCTCATGCCCCAACTTGTTGAGCAGGGCGCAGGCCACTGTCACGTTCAGCTCCACGTCCTCCACCAGCAGGATATCGAGGGTCGGCATCTCCTGCTCGGAAGTGGCCACCTGAGGTTCGACGCAATCCACCTCCAGCTCGGCGGTGAAGCAGGATCCTTCACCCGGGTCGCTGTCCACATAGAGCTGACCACCCATGGCCTGCACCAGCTGGCGGGAGACGGCCAGACCTATGCCGGTGCCGGTGGCGTGCTTCTTGCCTTGCACCTGATAGTACATGGCAAAAATTTTCTCCTGCTGGGCGCGAGGTATGCCGACACCGGTATCCTCCACCTCGAAGTGCAATGCCAACTTGCCCGGCACATCGGCCGCATGGGAGAGGCAACGCACAGTCACGCCGCCCTCATCGGTAAATTTGACCGCATTGCCCACCAGATTCCACAGCACCTGGCGCAGGCGGGTGCCATCGGCCATCACGAACTGCGGCATGTCGCCATCCCGATCGAAATGCAGATAAAGCCCCTTCTGCTCCGCCTGGATGCGCGACAGCGTCTCCAGCTCGTCCAGAAAGGCGGGCAGGTCGATGGGGGTCGGCGCTATCTCCAACCGGCGCCGGTCCAGCTTGTCCAGATCTATGATGTCATTGAAGATATTGCCCAGGGTCACGGCACTCAGGTGGATGGTCTTGAGCTGCTGATGCTGCCGGGGATCGAGGGGAGTATCCATCAGCATGCGACTGAGGCCCACTATGCCGTTGAGCGGAGTGCGCAGCTCATGACTGATGGTGGAGATGAAGGTGGTCTTGTCGCGGCTCGCCTTCTCCAGCTTGTCCTGATACTGCTTGCGCTCTGTGATGTCGCGGCCAAAACCGAGCAGGCCGAGCCGCTTGCCGAAGCGATCGAAGAAAGGCACCTTGCGCAGCTCGAAGTAGGCCTTGCGACCGTCGGGGTACTCCAGCCACTGTTCATAAGTGAGCGGCTCGTTCTGGGCGAAGACCTGCTTGTCGGTCTCCACCACCTTGCTGGCGATGTCGTGCTTGTAGACATCGAACGGGGTCAAGCCGATGAGCTCCGCTTCCACCTTGCCGGTCAGCTCCTCCATGGCGCGATTGCAGCCGGAGAACTGCTCGTCTTCGTTGCGGTAGTAGACCAGATCGGGGGAGCAGTCGATGAAGGAGCGCAGCAGGGCGGTGCGCTCCCCCAGATGCAGCTGGGCCTTCTCGCGCTGGAATACCTCGTTCTCCAGATCCTCGATGGCCTGCTGGCGCAGTGTCTCGGCCCGGTTGGTCTCGGCGATCTGGGCGTTGAGGCGGCTGATGTTCTCCTGCAGCTGGCTGTTGAGCTCGAGATCCCGCTCGCGCATGTCCTGCAACTTGCGCACCATGCGAGTCAGCCGCTGGCGGGAATCCTCCAGCTGATCCACCACGATGGAGAGAAAATAGACGGCCCAGGGGGTCACCAGCAGGCCGAAGAAGACGGAGCGCACCAGGTCGACTATGTCTACGGTGCCGCGCAGAAACAGGGTTACCCCCATCTGGATGGAGACGGCCAGCACTATGATGCCCGTCGCCAGGAACATGCTGAAGCGCACCAGACCCAGCTTGGTCATCAGATCGACGTAATATTGCGCCCAGGATTTTATTTGTTTCATCTTGTTGTTTTCTCCCCGATATTCGCCGAACAGAATACCAGCACGGCGCGCCGAACTCTTGTTCCGTCACGCTATTAATTATTGATTAACGCCATCTGCCAACTGGGATAGCATGCTTTGGTGGACTCAGTCAGCCGCAGTTCAGCTTGCTGTCCTATCATCCCGAGCCATTTCATCCAACAGCTTGTTATTTCAGGAGTCTTACCGATGCGCACTCTCACCCTGCTGAGTCTTGGCCTGCTGGCAGCCAATGCCGCACACGCCGATCTGGGGGAGATCCCCAAGCAGTCCGGCTGGTCCGGTTTCCTGCTGGGCGGGGTCAACGCCGTCAGCTACAAGTCCAACTTCTATGCAGGCGATGACAGCAACAGCCGCATCAATGACCTCGGCTCTCCCGACAGTGAAAGCGGTCTGACTCCCCTCATCAACGCTGACATTCGCTACACCTTTGCCGATACCCGTACCCAAGTGTTCCTCGGCAACCTGATCCAGGATGCGATCCGCTTCGACTTCACCCAGCAGCTGGGTCTGCGCCAAGAGATGGGCGACAAGGGAATTGTCGCCACTTCCCTGGTGTTCAACGCCATGCCGGTCGAGCTGTGGAGCGATCCCTTCGCCACCAATGTGGATCGCAGCTCCACCGATGTGAAATCAAAAGGGGTTCGCTTCACCTGGGACAAGATCTGGGGCAGCAACTTCCACGGCAGCCTCACCAGCCGGGAAGTGGATCTGGATGAAGAGCGCAGTGGGCAGCAGTATGACCTGACCCACGGTACCCACTATGCCTCCATGCTGGATCGCAACGGCAAGGTGCACGACATGGAGATCTCCTATCAGTGGCACTTTGGCGGCAACCAGCTGCTGGAGCCCGCGATCCTCTACAAGCAGGCAAGGCTTGATGGCAGCGCCGAGAGCTTCAAGAACACGGGTCTGCAGCTGACCTACGCCAAGCGTGGCCCCCAGTGGTCCATCGTCAGCAACGTCTATGCCGGCAAGCGCAACTATGAAGAGGCGAATCCCATCTTCGGCCAGAGCGCCGATGCAAACGAGTTTGCCATCAACGGTACCTTCTTCTGGCACAGTCTGTTCGGCGTCAAGGATCTCGCCGCCACCTTTACCACGGCCTACTCCACCGCCGACTCCGACATCAGCTTCTACGACAGTCAGGCCACCCGCGTCAGCACCGGCCTGCTCTACAACTTCTAAACCGGTCCATTCCAGCAACAACAAGGCCACCCCATGGGGTGGCCTTGGCATTTGTGCGCGTGGCTGACGTCAGATACCGAGCGAATCGAGCAGATCGTCGTGCTCATTGGCCGCCTTGGCGGCAACCGGCGTCGGCTTGGATGCCGCCAGCTTGGTCTGGGCGATCAGCGCATCCGGATCCAGCTCCTCTTCGTCCATGCCATCACTGTGAATGCGGATGAACTCTGTCCTGTCCATCGCCAGCTCCAGATAGAAGATGTTGTTGCGGGAGGTGAAGAAGGTAACCCGCCGCGCTTCCGGGTTGTCGAGGTTGGTGTCGACGCTCAGCATCACCTGTTTGTTCAGCGCCAGCATTTTCGGCTGGTTCTGGGTAATGTGAGTCTGCAGATCCCGGCCCACCTTGACGGTGAAACTGCCGACGATCTGGTTCATCAACTCGCCCATGACGTTGCTCACCTCGTCCGAAGTGTGGGAGATGGCGAGATCTTCCTTGGAGAGGCCCATGCTGAGCATGTAGCTCTCGTACAGCTCCATGGCCGCAGAGGCGGAGAAGTTGATCACGACCAGGCCGGAGAAACCACCGTCGAACAGCACGAAACAGCCGATATCCGGCTTGAGACAGGTCTTGCTGATGCGCTGCACCATGCCGGAGAAACGCACCTGACTCTGGGTCGCCGCACTCAATACCCCCGTGACCGAATGGCACAGACTCAGCAACACATCCTCTGTGGTCAATACGGCGTCGTTGTCGGCTCTTGTCACTATCATGGGACCTTCCTGAACATCGAAAATGGGCTTATCTATACCATAACTCTAACAGATAGCGCGGCTTGAGCTCTGAAATAGCGAGCCGCCTCTCACTTGACTCAATTATCAACGCAAAGCGGGATGAAACCGGCCAGATGGGCAAGCCGGGCACGCCAGCTATCGGCTTGGGTTCGCAAGGCCTGCGGGTCATATGGCAAAGCGGGGTGAGCCCCCCAGATGGGGCCGGGCCAGGCTTTGTCCGTGGTGAAGCGGGCGACATGGTGCAGATGCAGTTGCGGCACCAGATTGCCCAGCGCCCCGATGTTGATCTTGTCCGGGCTGAGGGCCTGTTCCATCAGGGTGGCGACGGCGCAGGACTCCTGCATCAGCTGTTGCTGCTGAGCGGGCGCCAGATGGTGGATCTCGCGCAAGTTGTCTACCCGTGGCACCAGGATGAGCCAGGGATACTGGCTGTCTTTGGCGAGCAGGACACGGCAAAGCGGCAGATCGCCGAGCAGCTGGGTATCCGCCTGCAGGCGAGTGTGCAATTCAAACATGAAGACCTCGTTGGATAAGGTGGGCGCTATGCACGATGAGAGCCCCCACGTTACTGCAACGGGCTGCAAACTTAAAGTCGCGGCACGGCCCAGCCGACGAAGCGCTTGCGAAGCTCCGGGTCCGCCTGCAAGAAAAGTTGCTGCAATCGCCCCTCCAGTTCGCTGGTTGCCACAGCAGGCACAGCATTGCCCGCTGCCACTGTGGTTGCCGCTCCGGCCATCGTCAACGCTGCCTTGCCACCGCTGCGGTTGTACTCCTCGAGCCGGGCTCGCCAGTCCATACCGATCAGCATGCCGCTGGTCATCAGTGCATCCTGCTGAGTATCGAGCGCCTGACCATTGGCCTGCAGCGTCACAACTGGTGCCTTGGCATAGGCCACCATCGCCTGCTCATCGGCTGGCTGTTGGGCCACCAGCGTCAAGCGCTGGTTGCTGGCCTGATAGCGCACCACCTGGGGATCGGATCGCACCTGACGATCGTTCTCGCTGCTATTGCGACTCGGGATCACCCCCTCATATCGCACCAGCAACTGCTGCTCCCCATCCGCCAGGGTAGCGTGCTGCTCATCTTGCAGCTTGCCCGCACTGACCGCCAGGATCTGGAAATCCGGTGGCACCACCACCTCGACGGCGGCCTGCGCCGTACTCATGCCCAGCGCCGACCAAAGCAGTGTCAAACCACTCCACTTCTGATAACTCTTCATGCTCGCTCATCTTCCTGATCGCTACGATGGGCGCAGGGTAGCAGCCGAAGATGACAGAAAAATAACGCAGGTCAGAGCAAGTAGCGGGGCCGCTCGGCAAACCACTGGGCCAGCACCTGCTTGAACAACCGGATCTTGCGTGGCACCCGCCGCTGCTGGGCGTGCAGTACATGGAGCTGATGCAGGCCGCTCTGCCACCCGTCGAGCACGGTCACCAGCTCTCCCGCGGCCAGCGCGGGCTCCACCAGCATCAGAGGGCACTTGGCATACCCCATGCCGGCGCGGGCCAGTTGCAGTACGGTACTGTAATGATTGGCCCGCACCTTGCCTTGCACCAGAATGTGGGCCTCTTCCTCTCCTCTGCGAAAGTGCCACTGCTCCCAGGCGGGGTTGCTCCCCTGCAACAGGCAGGGGCGGCTACTCAGCTCATAGGGGCTGGCTGGAATCCCTTCCCGCACCAGCAGAGCGGGGCTTGCCACCACCACGTCCTTGAGCTGACCGAGTGGCAACGCCACCAGGTTGTCGGGGATGCTGCTCATGGCGCGCAGGGCTATGTCGTTCTCCCCCTGGCTCATGTCTACCATGGCATTGGTGAAGTTGAGTTCGACCTCGACACCCGGGCAGAGCACTGCAAAATGGCCAAGCAGCTCGCTCACCATGCGATCCCCTGTGCTGACCGCGCAGGTAAAGCGCAAGCGGCCAGCATCCTCCTCGGTCAGTGCCTGGATATCCTCTTCCGCCTGCCGGACTAGCGCAAAGATCTGCCCCGTCTGCAAATAGAGGGTCTTGCCCGCCTCGGTGAGGCTGAGCCGGCGGGTAGTGCGCTGCAACAACTGGGCATTGAGGGCGGCTTCCAGGGCGCTGACATGGCGGCTCAGCATCCCCTTGCTCACCCCCAGCACATCGGCAGCGGCAGAGAAGCTGCCTCGCTGCACCACCTCGTAAAAGCTGGCCAGATGGGCGATATCCATCATTAGCTCCAATATGGAAACAATGAGTTTATTTTACGCGCTTTTTCCCCCGTTTCATCGCGCTAGAATCGACTTATCCCAACCAGGAGTGAAACAGATGAAGATTGTGATTGTGGGTGCCTCCGGCACCGTCGGCTCTGCGGTCAGTGAACTGCTTGCCAAGGACCATCAGGTGATCCGGGTCGGTCACAGCCGTGGCGATGCCACTGTCGACATGCGCGATCCCGCCTCCATCAAGGCGCTGTTTGCCCAGGTGGGCCAGTTCGATGCGCTGGTCGTCGCCAGCGGCAGCGTGGCCTTCAACGGTCTGACCGAGATGACCGACGAGCAGTGGCAAGTGGGGCTCCAGAGCAAGCTGATGGGCCAGATCAATCTGACACGTGCCGCCATTCCCTATCTGAATGACAAGGGCTCCATCACCCTGATCAGCGGTATTTTGAGCGAGGAACCCATCAACTGGGGAGTCAGTGCGACCACCATCAATGGCGCCATCGAGCACTTTGTGAAGGCCGCCACCTGCGAGCTGCCAAAGGGCTTGCGCATCAATGTGGTGAGCCCGACCGTGCTGACCGAGTCGATGGACAAATACGCCGACTTCTTCCCGGGCTTCGTGCCGGTGCCCGCCGCCAAAGTGGCACTGGCCTACCAGAAATCAGTGCTGGGCGTGCAGACCGGGCAGGTGTTCAAGGTCAACGGCTGATAGCCGCCACCCTCTTGCCGCCAGACCAGCAATAAAACGGGCCCCGCACTGGGGCCCGTCTGTTGGTCGGATTGTGCCTTTTGCCACCGGCAAACGTTTGTTTTCCGATGACAAAAAAAGGCGGCAACCCTTAGTCGATCAGACCGTACTGATCCCGCAGCACCTCGATGATCTCCTGCTTCGGATTCGCGGAGCGCACCAGCGGGTGACCGATGATCTTCTCGGCGATCCCGACATAGGTGTTGGAGATATCCATCATCACCTCGGTCGGCAGCTTGTTGCCTTTGGCCAGGGCGAAACGTTCCGGCATGCGGTTCTTGTTGAGCAGTATGTCCGGATCCGGGAAGTGGTTGAGCAGCCACTGACGGAAACCCTCTTTGGACTTCTCGACGATCTGGCCATCACGCAGCGCCGCGCCATCCCAGATGCGGGAGCTGTCGGGGGTGCCCACTTCATCCATATAGATGAGCTTCTCGTTGCCGGCAGCATCCTGGACATAGCCAAACTCGAACTTGGTGTCGACGAAGATCTGATCCAGCGAGGCCAGCGCATCGCTGATGACGTTGAAGCCCTCTTTGAGCAGCACTTCGTAGCGGTCTATGTCAGCCGGTTTGCTGAAGTTGAAGCCTTGGTAGTGGCGTTCGATATCCGCACGGGAGACGTTGACGTCATCGGCTTCCGGCACACCATCCAGCCCGGTCAGCACACCCTTGGTGGAGGGGGTGATAAGGATCTCCGGCAACTTTTGATCCTTTTTGAGCCCTTCTGGCAAAGTAATACCGCAGAACTCACGCTCGCCATCCTTGTAGGCACGCCACATGGAACCAGTGATGTACTGGCGGGCGATCGCTTCGATCATCACGGGGCGGGCTTTTTGCACGATCCAGACGAAGGGGTGCGGAATATCCAGGATGTGGCTGTCGGCCAGTCCCTTCTCCTTGAACAGCTTGAACCAGTGGCTGGAGATGGCGTTGAGCGCAGCGCCTTTGCCCGGTACGCCATTCAGCCCGTCGACACCTTGCCAGATGCAGTCGAAGGCCGAGATGCGGTCGCTGATCACCATGAGGGCGAGCGGCGCATCGGCAGGCACATCATAGCCTTTCTCTTTTATGAGCCGGGCACTGTCTTCGGGGGTCAACCAGTAGACGCTGCGCACTTTGCCGGAATGGACAGGTTTATCGGTACGGATCGGCAAATCGTCATTCACCGCCAATACTTGATCTGCAAGACTCATGGCTAATAACACTTCCTGTTTGTGGGAGGAATAAAACAGGGGCACCAGGCCCCTGTTTCTGGGGGGTTAACATATCAAGCGCATCAGACCCTGTATTTACAGGGGGATTAACCTAACAAAACAGGGGCACTAGGCCCCTGTTTCTATTCTGTTTTTGCTGCCTGGTCAGCCAAGCCCTTGGCAAAGGCCTCGGACAGGCTGATGTACATCTGGGAGATGACGCCGGACGCCACTGGCTTCTTGTCCTTGTCGAACAGGGTAATGGAGGTCTTGCCCCCCGCCATCTCGCCCAACTGGAAGCGATACTTCTCCTCTTCCAGCTTGAACGGCTCGCCACCCTTGGCTTTCCAGAAATCGCTGCCCGGTTCGTCGTATTCGACGTCGATCCAGCCCAGGGACTGCTGGGTATCCTTGATGGTGAAACCATAGGCCGGCAGCACCTGATTGAGGCGACGCCAGACCAGATCAAAGGAACCGTCCGCAATCCAGGCACTCAGCTCATTGTTGTCCAGACCCAGCTGCAAGCCCATGCCATCGTTGGCCTTGTGCTGCTCGCGGGACTTGAGCTGCTTGTCGTAATAGAGGGAGAACTGGTTCAGGGCGCGGGTCGCGTAGCGCTGGGCATCGGCTGGCGTCAACACATTGGTGGTCTCGCCATCAATGGTCTCTTCGTGATCCAGCACCCGTACCGACATGTTGACGGCATGACGCTGGGCATCGTTGCGCACTGTGAACTGGTAACGCTGGCGGATGTTGAAATCATCATCCTCTTCACTCCAGCCATCGAGGGCCTTGGTGTTGTCAAACCAGCCGGTCTGCAAGACGCCAGCCTGCTGATCCAGCTTCTCTGTGGTCACCTTGTATTGGGCCAGGAAGTTCATCAGGAAGGCCCAGGTATCGCGCTCCACACTCTGATTGGTACTCAGGGCATAGAAGGCCACTGTGGGTTCGCTGGCATTGGGCACGACCTGGCTGCCCGGTACCACTGTCAGCAGCTGGGCAGGCGGACGCACGTCAATCTTGGCGCCAAGAGCACCGTCACGGCTGCTCTCTGGCAACGCCGGGATGTCGAAATTGCTGTTAAAGGCGGGGGTACTCAACCCGGACGGCACCAGAAACGCACGACCTTCAAGTCGGGCATCCTCGTACTCGAAACCACGGTTGGCCATCTTGCGATCCTGGGGTGAACTACAGGCTGCCAACACGGCAACGGTCGCTACACTCAGCACCAGGCGCACTGCATTTCCCTTTCCATTTGCTTTAAACACTCGCCATCAACTCCGCAGTCGTCAGTGCTCGCGTCATCGCTTGTTCGCCCTCTGGGGTGAGGTCGGTGAGCGGCAGACGCAAGGTCGCCATCGCAATCAATCCCAGTCGGGCGCAGGCCCACTTCACCGGGATGGGACTCGGTTCGCAGAACAGAGTCTGATGCAACGGCATCAATCGATTGTTGATGTCATGCGCCTGCCCGGCATCACCGGCCAGCGCAGCACGACACATGTCGGCCATCTGGGCCGCTGCAATATTGGTGGTGACCGAAATGACTCCGTCTCCCCCTTGCAGCATAAAATCACATCCACTGGCATCATCGCCACTATAAAGCGCGAATTCCTCTCCGCACAGCTCACGCAGCAGCGGAGTACGGCTCAGATCCCCGGTGGCCTCTTTCAGACCTATGATGCCGGGTACCCTGGCTAACCGGGCTACCGTCTCCGGTTTGAGATCGCAACAGGTGCGACCGGGCACATTATAAAGAATTTGGGGCAGACCACTAGCCTCGGCGATCGCACAATAGTGACGATAGAGGCCTTCTTGGGTGGGTTTGTTGTAATAAGGGGTAACCGAGAGACCCGCCACCACGCCCGTTTCGGCGAATCGTTTGGCAAGGGCGATGGCATGGGCGGTGTTGTTGGATCCGCAACCGGCGATGACAGGAATGCGTCCGGCGGCCAGTTCCACGGTTTTTTCCACGACGGCGATGTGCTCCTGCTCGCTCAGGGTCACCGATTCCCCTGTGGTACCGACCGCGACGATGGCGGCTGTGCCCGCGCTGACATGATAATCGACCAAGGTGGCCAGACTGGCCCAGTCGACTTCACCTGAAGCCAGCATGGGGGTAACGAGCGCAACAAGACTACCGCGTAACATGGATATTTCTCCCGATTTTCAGGGGCGTTATGGTAAAGCTGCCCCCTTGGAAAAACAAGGGAGGCAGGGGGCAAGCCATGATACCATCCGGCACAAAACCCTGTGCGCGAGCGCAACAGCATGCGCCAAATCGTGGTCGTGACCACCACAGGCAGGGCTCGCCGCAACAACATTCTCAACAAGGTTGTCATGTCAGGGTGCAGAGAGTGGCCAGAGCGCTCCCGCTGTACTCACATTCACAACCAGCTAATGGACGAGAGAAGATTTATGACTCACTACCTGGTCGTAACGGCCATAGGCACGGACAGGCCTGGCATCGTCAATGAAGTCACTCGCCACGTCAGTGGGTGTGGCTGCAACATTGTCGATAGCCGTCTTGGTATCTTCGGTAATGAATTCACCTTCATCATGCTGCTGTCCGGTGACTGGAACAGCCTGATGCAACTCGAGATAAGCCTGCCCCTGCGCAGCCAGGAGTGGGAGCTCATCACCATGATGAAGCGCACCGAGCGTCACCATTCGCTGCAATACGACATCAGCGCCAACGCCGAGATCCTGATCCGGGATCAGCCTGGCATCGTAAGCCAGTGCACCCAGTTCTTCAGCGACCACGGCTGGGACATCCAGGCCATGCAGACCATGACGCTGGAGCAACAGCCCTACAACCTGCTCAAGGCAAGCTTCCAGCTCAATCTGGCCAAGCAGGGAGAAGCAGCCGGTTCGGATACGGCCTTCGCCGGATTCTGTCGTGAACTGGGCGCCGAATCGTTCGAATTCATCGTCAACAACAAACACGCCTGACGACCAACCCCAAGGAGAATCCATGCAACCTTTATCCGCTGGCACCCTGGCCCCCGACTTTTCCCTGTCAGATCAGGATGGCAATCCGGTTCGTCTATCCGACCTGCGCGGCAAGAAAGTGCTCATTTATTTCTATCCCAAGGCGATGACCCCTGGCTGCACCACCCAGGCCTGCGGTCTGCGTGACGTCAATAGCGAGCTGGCCGCTCTCAACGTGGTGGTGCTCGGCATCAGCCCGGATCCGGCAAAGCGCCTGAAGAAGTTCGAGGAGCGCGACAGCCTCAACTTCCGCCTGCTGGTCGATGAAGATCACGCCGTCGCCGATGCTTTTGGCGTCTGGGGCCCGAAGAAGTTCATGGGCAAGGAGTATGACGGCATTCACCGTCTGAGCTTCCTCATCGATGAAGAGGGCAAGGTCGTCCACCGCTTCGACAAGTTCAAGACCAGCGACCACCATCAGGTGGTGCTCGACCTCATCAAGGGTTGAGCCCGAAGACATATAAAACACACCATGCAAGAAGGGCCTGCAACTGCAGGCCCTTCGCTTGTCTCGCTCGCCGAGATCACAGTGTGATGATGGCATCACCTGATGAGTCAAGGCCGGGTAGCCATCTTGGCGGCCCCGTTTTCGTTGCCCCGTCTGCCAGGGCCTGTGGCCACAGCGACGGAGTCATGTTTGTGATGGTCTGGCATGCACCTGTGTCGGGTGCCTTGGTGGCGAGTCATCCGGGCACAAGCCAGATGACTCCTTTATTGTTACCAGCTCAAGCCGCAATGCAAGCACGCAACCGCTGCTTTTAATTAACCAGAAACCGCTCCGTTTTGATTTCCCGATCCGGCTTTCTCACCAACCTCCCCTGCCAGATCAAAAAATTCATCTGAGATATGGGTTAACGTGACCCCAGTTTCATTTTCCAGTGAGAAAAGCCCATGAACATGAGCCACACCGAACGCCTGATCCTGAGCAACCAGTACGAGATCCTGGCCAAACTCAATCCAGAGAAAGCGGCGTCTTACCAGCGGGCCAGCACCATCATAGCGCGCGGCTACTGCCTGCAGATCCTCGAACTGGAGAAGAGCTTCGGTCATCTGGATCTGGCCACCTGTCAGGAGGTGATCGACACCCTGGAACTGCACCATGCGCTGGCCATCTCCTGGGGCAATCTTGATGGGGCCGATCAGAGTGAAATCACCGCCAGCCGGCTGGAATTCAACGGCTACAGCCGCAGCCAGGAGCGGGAGCTGGCCGACTACGTCTGCTTCCTGCTGGAAGTGGACAAGCGCTTCCCCGAGCTCAAGTGCCCATGTGACGAGCTTTCGAGCGACATTGCCATGCGCGACAAGTACCAGCGCATGCTGACCGTATGGCGCCAGTGCCCCCGTCAATACAAGCTCTCCATCCAGGAGATCCGCAAAGTATTGGCGGCCTGATCGACATGGATGGAAAAGGCGCCTCTGGGCGCCTTTGTCTGATTGGAAAACCTTGTTCGCCTATTCGTAGAGAAAAGATTTGTCCAGTTGCTTGAACGCAGCATTGAGGGTATCGGCCAGCTCTTCGTAACGGGGCTGGGCCACCAGTTGGCGATGACTGCCCTGCTCGTTCATCTTGCCGTTGATCTCGCGATACCAGCTGGCAAGGGAGGGAGGCAAACGGGTATCGGCACGCTGACCGAGCCAGTAGTAACCTTGCAGCGGCAGACTGAGCAAAAACAGCACTGAGGTCATGACGGAAGGCCAGTAGTGCAGCTCACCGAGCTGGAACTGCAACATGACGCTGAGCACCGCCAGCGCCGGAATGATCTTGAGGGCGAATTCGGTGGCCTTGATCACCCGATTCTCCGGAAACATGGAATTAAGCTCGGGACGGCGGGGCCAAAGGGTCATATAATGACGGCCTTGCTGTAACTTAGTTCCAAAAATGTTCATGCTCATGCTACCTCCGAGCTTTTTTTGAACGTATTAACGGCAAAACCTCGACTATATTTGATGCGCAATAACAAAGGTTGAGGATGACTTTGTTATTTTTCAACAATCGAGTTATCCTTTGTACGCCCAATTTTTGCACCAACGGCCTGCCGTTGAGCTGTCAGGGACGTCTGGATTTCGGGTCTTGTATCACTATACAAGGGGCAAGCAACAGATTGCCAACCCTCATAAGGATAAGTTGAAAGTTTTTGGACGCAACGCGTCCAACGCATCCTCCTACACAACCCAATCTGCGATAGGATTTATTCATGAGTAAGCTGGTTCTTGTACTTAACTGTGGCAGCTCGTCCCTGAAGTTTGCTGTCATTGACGCAACCACCGGTGATGACCTGTTGTCCGGCCTGGCCGAGTGTTTCAACCTCGACGACGCCCGCATCAAGTGGAAACTGAATGGCGAGAAAGGCAGTGCCGATCTGGGCGCTGGTGCCGCTCACCAGGAAGCGCTGGACTACATCGTCAACAAGATCCTGCCGCTCAATCCGGAACTGTCCCAGAATCTGATCGCCATTGGTCACCGTGTTGTTCACGGTGGTGAGCGCTTCACCTCCTCCGTTGTGATCTGTGATGACGTCATCGCCGGCATCGAAGCCGCCGTACCTTATGCACCGCTGCACAACCCGGCTCACCTGATCGGTATCCGTGAAGCCCGTCGTATCTTCCCGGCCCTGGCCGACAAGAACGTGGCCGTGTTCGACACCGCCTTCCACCAGACCATGCCGGAAGAAGCCTTCCTGTACGCCCTGCCGTACAAACTCTACAAAGAGAACGGCATCCGTCGCTACGGCGCCCACGGCACCAGCCACTACTACATCAGCCTGGAAGCCGCCAAGCAGCTGAACAAGCCGGTTGACGAGCTGAACATCATCAACTGCCACCTGGGCAATGGTGGTTCCGTCTGCGCCATCAAGAACGGCAAATCCGTTGATACCTCCATGGGTCTGACCCCGCTGGAAGGCCTGGTCATGGGTACCCGCTCCGGCGATCTGGATCCGGCCATCATCTTCTTCCTGCACGACAAGCTGGGCATGAGCGTGGCGGATATCAACACCATGCTGACCAAAGAGTCCGGCCTGCAGGGTCTGACCGAAGTGACTTCCGACTGCCGTTTCGTTGAAGACAACTACGACAGCAAAGAAGAAGCCAAGCGTGCCATGGATGTCTACTGCTATCGCCTGGCCAAGTACATCGGCGCCTACGCCGCCGCCATGGACGGTCGTCTGGATGCCGTGGTCTTCACCGGTGGTATCGGTGAAAACTCCGCTCCGATCCGTGAAATCACCCTGAACAAGCTGGGTCTGCTGGGCTTCGACGTCGATCACGACGCCAACCTGGCTGCCCGCTTCGGCAAGGGTGGCGAGATCACCAAGGCTGGTTCTACCAAGGCCCTGGTTATCCCGACCAACGAGGAGTGGGTCATTGCCCACGACGCGCTGGAACTGGTCGGCGCATAAATTCGCTGTAGAGCAAGGCCGCCCCAGGGCGGCCTTTTCCTGATCCCAAAAAATGAACAAGGGGTATTAAGTGGCACGCACTATTATGCTTATCCCGGTCGGCACTGGTGTCGGCGTAACTTCCGTGAGTCTTGGCGTTGTCCGCGCCATGGAACGTCACGGTGTCAATGTCAGCTTCTTCAAACCGGTCGCTCAGCCGCGTCCGGGTGAAACCGGTACCGAGCGCTCCACCGCCGTGATCCGCGCTGCTGCCAACATCAACCCGCCCGAGCCATTCGCCCTCTCCTACGCCGAGAACATGATCACCTCCAGCAACACCGACATCCTGCTGGAAGAGATAGTGGCTCGCTTTGAAGAGCACGTGAAGGCCAGCGGTGCCGAAGTGCTGGTCATCGAAGGCATGGTACCGACCGACAAGCAGCCGTTTGCCAACAAGCTGAACTATGACGTCGCCAAGGCGCTGGATGCCGACATGGTGTTCGTGACCCATCCGGGCAACGACTCCAGCCAGAAGCTCAAAGAGCGCATCGAGCTGGCCTGCTCCAACTTCGGTGGCGTCAACAACCCCCGTATCGTTGGTTGCGTCATCAACAAGGTAGGCGCTCCGGTTGACGAGCACGGCGTGACCCGCCCCGACCTGACCGAGATGTTCGAGGCGCACCACCACGCTTCTGAAGCGGCCCACAATCTGGAAGTGCTGCAAGTGTTCGGCAAGAGCCCGCTGCGCATCCTGGGTTGCATCCCCTGGAATACCCAGCTGATCGCCCCGCGCGCCAAGGATCTCGCCAAACATCTGGCCGCCAAGATCCTGCACAAGGGTGAGCTGGACAGCCGTCGCCTGCAAACCGTGACCTTCTGTGCCCGCTCCATCCACAACATGGTTGAGCACTTCCGTCCGGGCAGCCTGCTGGTGACCTCCGGCGACCGTTCCGACGTCATCGTTTCCGCCTGCCTCTCCGCCATGAACGGCGTCAAGCTGGGCGCACTGCTGCTGACCGGCAACTATCATCCCGAGCCGCAAGTGATGGCCCTGTGCCAACAGGCCATGGCCACCGGCCTGCCGATCATGATCACCGGCACCAACACCTGGCAGACCGCCGTCAGCCTGCAAAACTTCAACGTCGACATTCCGGAAGATGACCGCGAGCGTATCGAGCTGGTGCAGGACTATGTGGCTGGCCACATCGACAAGCACTGGATCGAGTCTCTCTCAGCCAAGTCTACCCGTTCCCGTCGTCTGAGCCCGCCGGCGTTCCGTTATCAGCTGACCGAGCTGGCCCGTCAGGCCAACAAGCGTGTCGTGCTGCCGGAAGGCGAAGAGCCGCGTACCATCAAGGCAGCTTCCATCTGTGCCGAACGTGGTATCGCCCGTCCTGTGCTGCTGGGTAACCCGGAAGAGATCCGTCGCGTTGCAGAGCAGCAGGGTGTGGTGCTGACCGACCGTGTCGAGATCATCGACCCGCTGGAGGTGCGCGAGCGCTATGTGCCGCGTCTGGTCGAACTGCGCAAGAACAAGGGCATGACCGAAGTGGTTGCCCGCGAACAGCTGGAAGACAACGTGGTGCTGGGCACCATGATGCTGGAGCGTGGCGAAGTAGACGGTCTGGTATCCGGCGCGGTACACACCACCGCCAACACCATCCGTCCGCCGATGCAGATCATCAAGACTGCCCCGGGCTCTTCCCTGATCTCCTCCATCTTCTTCATGCTGCTGCCTGATCAGGTGCTGGTGTACGGTGACTGCGCCATCAACCCGGATCCCACTGCCGAGCAGCTGGCCGAGATCGCCATCCAGTCCGCCGACTCCGCTGCCGCCTTCGGCATCGAGCCACGCGTCGCCATGATCTCCTACTCTACCGGTACCTCTGGCGCCGGTGCCGATGTAGAGAAAGTGCGTGAAGCGACCGAGCTGGCCAAGGCCAAGCGCCCCGACCTCATCATCGACGGTCCGCTGCAATACGATGCGGCCATCATGGAGAACGTGGCCAAGTCCAAGGCCCCTAACTCACCGGTTGCAGGTAAAGCCACAGTGTTCGTCTTCCCGGATCTGAACACAGGCAACACCACCTACAAGGCGGTACAGCGTTCCGCAGATCTGGTCTCCATCGGCCCCATGCTGCAAGGCATGCGCAAACCGGTCAACGACCTGTCCCGTGGCGCCCTGGTTGACGACATCGTCTACACCATCGCCCTGACCGGTATCCAGGCAGCTCAGGCCGAGTAATCGACCTTCAGCCAACCCTGTGAAAAACCCGCCGAGAGGCGGGTTTTTTTATAGTGGGCGGGCGACATATTGATCCGCAAGATCAAATCAGGATCCTGACCGGATCACTATGCCTCTCTCCATGGCTTGTCTGGCAAGGCTGGCAGGATAAGCAAACACTCACACCCGCCACAGGGGATTGCACAATTGCACCCCAGCAGAGATCAGATCCAAATACCCCTTTAAGATCAGCTCACTAACACTAGACACACCGCTAATCTACAGAGTTTTCCACAGCTTTTGTGGATAGTTTACTGATCATTTGAAAGAAAATGACAGACTCGCACTTCCCCCAGGCCCAGCTTGCGCCCGTGAAAAAGGGCTCCGAAGAGCCCCTTTGGGATAACAAATCCACCTGCCGAACAATCAGGGGCGCAGTGCCTTGTCCGCCCGGGAGATACCACAGACGCCGGAGCGCACCACTTCGATGATCTCGTTGGTCTGGGCGGCAGTCTTGATAAAGGCATCCAGCTTCTCGCTGGTGCCCACCAGCTGCACAGTGTACTGCTCCGGGGTCACGTCGACGATCTGGCCACGGAAGATGTCCGCCAGCCGTTTCAGCTCGTCGCGAGCACCACCGGCGGCGCGCGCCTTGACCAGCGCAATCTCCCGCTCGATATGCTCCCCTTCGCTCAGGTCACACACCTTGAGCACGTCCACCAGCTTGTGCAGTTGTTTCTGGATCTGCTCCAGCACCCGCTCGTCACCCATGGTGACGATTGTCATGCGCGACAGGGTGGGATCCTCGGTGGGGGCCACCGTCAGGGTCTCGATGTTGTAGCCGCGCTGGGAGAAGAGGCCCACCACGCGGCTCAGGGCGCCGGATTCGTTCTCCAACAGCACGGAAATAATATGTCTCATCAAATCTCCCCCGCCTTGCTCAGCCACATCTCGTCATTGATGGAACCAAACTTGAGCTCCATGAGGACGACCGAAATAATGTGTCCCATTGTCAGGTCCTCTCCGTCTTGCTCAGCCACATCTCGTCCATGGCACCAAACTTGATCTGCATCGGGTAGACATGCTCATCCGGATCGACCGAGATATCCATGAACACCAGCCGATCCTTGATGGCAAAGGCTTTCTCCATGGCGCTCTCCAGCTCCGCCGGATCGCTCACCGCGATACCGACGTGGCCGTAGGCTTCCGCCAGCTTGACGAAGTCGGGCAGGGATTCCATGTAGGAGTGGCTGTGACGACCGCCGTAGAACATCTTCTGCCACTGCTTGACCATGCCAAGGGCGCGGTTGTTGATGGAGATGATCTTGATGGGCACACCGTACTGCAAACAGGTGGAGAGTTCCTGAATGTTCATCTGTACCGAGCCGTCACCAGTGACGCAGCAGACCACGGCATCTGGGTTGGCAAACTGGGCGCCCATGGCGGCCGGAATACCAAAACCCATGGTGCCGAGGCCTCCGGAGTTGATCCACTGGCGCGGCTTGGCAAAGGGGTAGTAGAGGGCGGCGAACATCTGGTGCTGGCCCACATCGGAGGCAACGAATGCCTCCCCCTTGGTCACCTTGTACAGGGTCTCGATCACCTGCTGCGGCTTGATCAGGGTGGGGTGGGTCTCATAGGCCAGGCAGTTGCGGGAACGCCACTGGGCGATCTGGCTCCACCAGTCTGCCAGCGCCTGCTTGTCGTTGTCGAAGCCGCACTCGCGGATCACTTCCAGCATCTGCTCCAGCACGGTTTCCACCGAGCCGACGATGGGCACATGGGCCTGTACCGTCTTGGAGATGGAAGTGGGATCGATATCGATGTGCACTATGGTGGCATTGGGACAAAACTTGGCCACGTTGTTGGTGACGCGATCATCGAAGCGGGCACCCACGGCAAAAATCAGATCCGCATTGTGCATTGTCTTGTTGGCTTCGAAGGTGCCGTGCATCCCCAGCATGCCGACAAACTGCGGATGGGTGCCAGAGAAGGCTCCCAGCCCCATCAGGGTGGTGGTCACCGGCAGGTTCAGCAGCTCGGCCAGCTTGGTCACCAGATGATCCGCATTGGCATTGATGGCACCGCCGCCCACGTACATCACAGGGCGCTGGGCATCTACCAGCAATTTGGCGGCCCGCTTGATCTGGCCCTTGTGTCCGGCCTTGGTCGGATTGTAGGAGCGCAGGGAGACCGTCTCGGGATACTGATAGGGAAATTTCTCTTTCGGGTTCTGCACGTCTTTGGGCAGATCCACCACCACAGGCCCCGGGCGGCCGCTGGCGGCAATGTAGTAGGCCTTCTTGATGGCATCGGGAATATCGCTGGCTTTCTTGCACAGGAAGCTGTGCTTCACCACAGGACGGGAGATGCCGATCATGTCGGTCTCCTGGAATGCATCCTCCCCGATCATGCTGGTCGGTACCTGACCGGACAGGATCACCAGGGGGATGGAGTCCATGTATGCGGTTGCGATCCCCGTGATGCAGTTGGTCGCGCCAGGACCCGAGGTCACCAGCACTGTGCCCACCTTGCCGGTGGAGCGGGCGTAACCGTCCGCCATATGCACCGCGGCTTGCTCGTGCCGCACCAGGACATGCTCCATCTTTCCGTTTTCAAAGAGAGCGTCATAGATGTCGAGCACTGAGCCACCAGGGTAGCCGAAAACGTGCTCAACTCCCTGATCTTCCAGCGCTCTAACCACCATCTGGGCGCCTGATAACATCTCCATGATAAAGCCCTCCAGGCTTTGCTCCGTTAAGCGAAAGCTATCGACAGTCCGCTGCTTCCCGGCAGCGCCGGCCCCGTGTCTTGTTGTTGTCTGAATACGGGCCAGGCGAGTTCGGTGCCGTCGATAGTAGAAAAATAGGTTTTTTCCATCATTCACCCGAAAAGCGGGTGAAAATCCAACTTAACCCGCTTGCGAACGCTTGTCCACGGCTTTGTCTGACCAGAACAGTCATAAATTTCAAACAGCTATTAACATTCAGTGACTTGGTGAAAAGGGTGGGAACAAAGCGGGGAAGATGGGGGACTGGCTAGCGGATCATGCTGTCACTATGAGAAAAACAAGAAAAAAATAGCCCACCCGTCAGGGTGGGCTGTCGAGCAGAGCACAGACTTACTGTTCGTCTTCCGGCTCCGCCAGCCAGATCTGTTGATCCGGATCCGTCTCTTCACAGACCGAGATGCTGACCCCCATGTCCAGCAGCTCGTGCAGTGTCAGATTGTCTGCCAGTGTCATGGTATCGCCGTTTTCATTGGTAAAGCGCATTGTGTCCGTCCTCTCCTTGGTGGGATCCCTTTCAGTCTAGTCAAAGGCGCTCACTTGCGATAACCAAGTGCTGTTTAATGCGCAGCCCCCTTCCAGCTCACTCAAGCGATCACACACCTCTTCCGGAAACAGGGTGCGAGCCCACAGTCGGCGCGAGAGCTGTGCCACGCTCTCCTCTGCCCCGGCGGCGAGCCAGCTCGCCAGCTCGCCCGCCACATCAGGGTAGAGGATCTGGCCCGGAGCCGACGCATCCAGCCAGGCGCGCACCGCATTGGCATCCAGTCCATCCATCAAGTGGGCCAGCCCCATCAGCTCCAGCGTCTTGCTGTTGGTCAGTTGCTCGAACTGCCCTCCCAGCGGCTTGACCAGCAGCTTCTTGCCAAGGGAAAGCGCCTCCGACGCCAGCTCAAATCCCCCGTTGGTAATGACACCCCGGCAACCTGCCAAAACCTGCTTGAATCCTTCCCGTGCCTGCGGCTCGAAACGTATGTTGCGCCACTGGCTGGCGCTGCGAATGGCCGGGTGAAAGCAGACGAAACGCTGTTGATTGAAGCGCGACAAGAGAGCGGCGATGGCTTCAGTCTGTTCAAACGGCAGATAGACCAGGATCTGCTGATTGTCGGGCAGTGCAACGATGGGATCTATGATGGGGGGCAGCAGTGGCTGACCGAAGTGAAACCAGTGCAGTCCGAGGGACTGGCGAACCGGGGCAAAATGACGCATCAGCTGGCGATTGAAGCCGCTCTCGCCCCAACGCGGGATCGGCCAGTCAAAACTGGCCTGATGGCTGATGGTAAGGCTGGGCTTGCCCCAGCGATGGGCCGCGTGAGCACTGAGCGGTTCGAAATCGCTGATCACCAGATCGTAATCGCGACAATCCAGGGCCCGCATATCCCGCCAGAAGCGCAGGGGTGAGAGCCCCTTGAGGGTACGCCAGCCAGAAATGGCCCCCTCATGGCTGACAAAGGTGATGCCGGCAAAGGTACGGTAGTCGCCGAACTCGTCCATCTCGAAGTAACCATCGGCGGGGCGACCGCTGAACAGGTAATCGACCTCCAGCCCCTGCGCTCGCAGTGCACGAGCCAGGGTACGGCTGCGGCTGATATGACCGTTGCCGGTACCCTGCACGCCAAACAGTATCCTCATCCCTGATGCCAGCTGAGCGCAAGCAGGGCGCAACCACCGCCGAGCAGGGCACCGGCCACCAGATCGCTCAGGTAATGCACCCCAAGCAACAGACGTGACGCCCCCACCAGTGCGGCCCAGACAAACAACAAGGGCGCCCAGAGCGGGAAACTGGCGGCCAGCACGGTCGCCATCAGGAAGGCGGCGGCGGTATGACCGGAGGGCAGACTGTAACGATCGGAGGGGGTAATGAAAACCGGCAAACCCACCGGCCGCTGGCGTTTCAGCGCATTTTTGAGCAGCAGATAGAGCGGCAATTCGATGGCAAAAGCGAGCAGAGCCACCCCGACCAGTTCACGTTCCGCCTCCCCCTGCCACCAGAGCAGTGTCGCCAGTACGGCGTAGAGGGGCCCGTCACCGGTGCGGGAGATGAGCCGACTGATCCTGGCCTGTGGCCGGTTGTAGGAGTGGAGCAGGCAGATACGGCACACCTGCAGGTCCCATTGCTGGATCTTGTTCATAACCCCTCCTTCCCTGAAGTCTCTGTGCAGACTAGGGCAATGGAGTGACACTAAATTGAACAAGGGATAACAGATTTATGAAAAAAGGGCCGAATGGCCCTTTTTTACCGCAAGCGAGGCAAATGATCAGTTCAGGGTGCCGCGCAGGCCGTTTTCCATCAGCCGGCAGTTGTGATCCGCCAGACGGGCCATGAAGTGCTCATCCACGGTCAGACCAAACACCTGCTCGTAGAGATCCTTCATCACGAACGGCTGCCACATCATGCTGAGAAAGGAGATCTTCAGCATCTCGGGATCCAGGTTGTCACCCAGCTCGCCATTGCTCTTCATGGACTCCAGCAAGGCATCAAACTGGGGCAGTTGACGTTCCAGCAGACGATTCAGCACAAAATCCCGCCCGGGACTCTTCTCGGTCGATAATGCGCTGGAGATGGCGGAAGTGAGTTCGCTGTTAGGCGCCATCACCTGATAGTAGGTATTGAGCAGCTCATTGAGGCTGCGGTTGCCAATCTCGTCTTGCCATGCCTGGTCCAGCGGCTCGGCCACATCGCCCAGCACAGCCTTGTAAAGACCCTCTTTACTGCCGAAGTAATAATGGATCATCGCCAGATTGGAGCCGGCCAGCTCGGCGATCTCGCGGGTAGTGACTTTGCTGTAGGGCGTATTGAGAAAACGCTCACGAGCGGCACAAAGCAACTTGTCACGAATGTCAGAACGTCCGACCGGACGACCAGGTCTGCGTTTTTCCATTGGATACCTCAGATAATTCAGCAAAAACTGATAAGTCGATCTGATTGCATAGATGATCGAGTACAGCAGGAATGACCAGATAATCGGGCAAGGGCCGAATATGGGACAAGTAAATTTGCACTCCTTTACAATCCGATTAAATAAACCAGCGGATTGAACCGGTGAGTCCGGGTTGACACAGCATAAAAATCTCGATATTGGTAACAGCGTTATCGACTGGAAGGATTGAGTCATCATGCATATTGCCGCTCCGCTACTACTACTCTCCCTAATCGCGACCAGTCGCGCGGGATCCTTGTAGCCGGGCTCAGGCATAGCCGGAATTTACAAAAACCCGTGCACCCTGCACGGGTTTTTTTATGCCGCCGCAGGATGCACGTTACCGAACTTAGGAAGAGGGAAGTCACATGTCAGATCGGGTCATCATTTTCGACACCACCTTGCGCGATGGTGAGCAGGCCCTGGCGGCCAGTTTGACCGTCAAGGAGAAGCTGCAGATCGCCCAGGCACTGGAGCGGCTCGGCGTCGACATCATGGAAGTGGGATTCCCTGTCTCCTCCCCCGGCGATTTTCAATCGGTGCAGACCATAGCCCGCCACATCAAGAACAGCCGGGTCTGCGCCCTCGCCCGCGCCCTGCCCCAGGATATCGACGCCGCCGGTGAAGCCTTGCGGGTCGCAGAAGCCTTCCGCATCCATACCTTTATCTCCACCTCCTCCATTCACGTCGAGAGCAAGCTGAAAAAGAGCTTCGAGGATGTGCTGGAGATGGGGGTCAGCGCCATCAAGCACGCTTTGCGCTACACCGACGACGTGGAGTTCTCCTGCGAGGATGCAGGACGCACCCCGATTGATAATCTCTGTCGCATGGTGGAAGCGGCCATCAAGGCCGGCGCCCGCACCATCAATATCCCGGATACCGTCGGCTACACGGTTCCGACCGAGTTCTCCGGTATCATCCAGACCCTGTTCAACCGGGTGCCCAACATCGACAAGGCCATCATCTCTGTGCACTGCCACGATGACCTGGGACTGTCGGTGGCCAACTCCATCGGCGCCGTGCAGATGGGAGCCCGCCAGATCGAGTGCACCATCAACGGTATCGGCGAGCGGGCGGGCAACTGCTCCCTGGAAGAGGTCGCGATGATCCTGAAAACCCGCGCCGATCTGCTTGGGGTCCATACCAACATCCGCCACAGCGAAATTCATCGCACCAGCGCCCTGGTCAGCCAGCTGTGCAACATGCCGGTGCAGCCGAACAAGGCCATCGTCGGGGCCAACGCCTTCTCCCACAGCTCAGGCATCCATCAGGACGGCGTGCTCAAGGCGAAGAACACCTATGAAATCATCACCCCGGAGAGCATTGGCCTGCCTCAGAACAACCTCAACATGACCTCACGCTCCGGCCGTCACGTCATCAAGCACAGAATGGAGTCCATGGGCTATGCCGAGAGCAGCTACGATCTTGACCACCTCTACGGCAAGTTCCTGACCCTGGCCGACAAGAAGGGGCAAGTATTCGACTACGACCTGGAGGCGCTGGCCTTCTTCAGCCAAATCCACGAAGAGCCGGAGCACTTCAAGCTGGAGTATCTGGGCGTACAAAGCGGCAGTTCGGTACTGGCCACCGCCTCGGTCAAATTGAAGGTCGGACAGGATCTGGTCTGCGAAGCGGCTACCGGCAATGGTCCTGTGGATGCGGTCTACCAGTGCATCAACCGCATCACCGGCTACGAGATCCGCATCGACAAATACGCCCTCAAAGCCAAGGGTGAGGGCAAGAATGCCCTCGGCCAGGTCGACATAGTCGCCGAATACAAGGGACGAAAATTCCACGGCATGGGCCTGGCTACCGATATCATAGAGTCCTCTGCCCAGGCGTTGATCCACGTGATCAACAGCATCTGGCGCGCCGATCAGGTGGCCGAACAGATGGAACGCAACGTCACAAAAACAGACAAGATAAATACGGAGAGTGTGTGAGTATGAGCAGTTATCGGATCGCAGTGTTGCCGGGTGACGGCATTGGCCCGGAAGTGATGGCCGAGGCCGTCAAGGTGCTGGAAAAAGTGCAGGCCAGGTTTGGCTTCTCCCTCGAGTATGATCGCCACGACGTGGGTGGCATCGCCATCGACAACCATGGCACACCGCTGCCACAAAGCACCATCAAGGGCTGTGAGGCGGCCGATGCCGTGCTGTTCGGCTCCGTAGGTGGCCCCAAGTGGGAGCACCTGGCCCCCAACGATCAACCCGAGCGCGGCGCCCTGCTGCCCCTGCGTGCCCACTTCAAGCTGTTCTGCAACCTGCGTCCGGCCCGTATCTACACAGGTCTCGAGCAGTTCTCCCCCCTGCGCGCCGACATCTCGGATCGCGGTTTTGACATCGCCTGCGTGCGCGAGCTCACCGGCGGCATCTACTTTGGCCAGCCCAAGGGGCGAGAGGGGGAAGGGGCGAACGAGAAAGCATTCGACACCGAGGTGTACCATCGCTTCGAAATTGAGCGCATCGCCAGGATAGCGTTTGAATCGGCCCGTGTTCGCAAAGCCAAGGTCACCTCCATCGACAAGGCCAACGTGCTCGCCTCCTCCATCCTGTGGCGCGAGGTGGTGACTGAAGTCGCCAAATCCTATCCGGACGTGGCGCTGAACCACATGTACATCGACAACGCCACCATGCAGCTCATCAAGGATCCGTCCCAGTTCGACGTGCTGCTCTGCTCCAACCTGTTTGGCGACATCCTCTCTGACGAGTGCGCCATGATCACCGGCTCCATGGGGCTGCTCCCCTCCGCCAGCCTGAACGAATCTGGTTTTGGCCTGTTCGAACCGGCCGGTGGCTCGGCCCCTGATATTGCCGGCAAAGGGATCGCCAACCCCATCGCCCAGATCCTCTCCGCCGCCCTGATGCTGCGCTACAGCCTGGGACAGGAAGCCGCCGCTCAAGCCATCGAGCAGGCCGTGGCCCAGACATTGGCAGAGGGATACTTCACCGCCGACCTGCATCGGGCAGATGCTCGCCATCCGGTGCAGAGTACCGCCGACATGGGCACCCAGATCGCCGCACGGATCTGAGCCACCCAGCACATAACAAGGAATACAGAGCAATGGCCAAAACCCTTTATCAGAAAGTATTCGACGCCCACGTGGTACGCGAAGTGGACGGCGAAACGCCGCTCATCTACATCGACCGCCACCTGGTGCATGAAGTGACCAGCCCGCAGGCGTTCGATGGCCTGCGCGCCATGAACCGCCCACTGCGGCGCCCAGATCTGACCTGGGCAACCATGGATCACAACGTCTCCACCACCACCAAGGACATCGCCGCCTCCGGCGAGATGGCCCGCATCCAGATGGAGACACTTGCCGACAACTGCAAGGAGTTCGGGGTTCGCCTCTACGATCTCAACCACAAATATCAGGGGATCGTCCATGTGATGGGCCCCGAGCTCGGCATCACATTGCCCGGCACCACCATCGTCTGCGGCGACTCCCACACCGCCACCCACGGCGCCTTCGGTTCCCTTGCCTTTGGTATCGGCACCTCCGAAGTGGAACATGTGATGGCCACACAGACCCTGAAACAGGGCCGCGCCAAGACAATGCGCATTTCGGTCAACGGCAAGCTGGCGGAGGGCATCAGCGCCAAGGACGTGGTGCTGGCCATCATCGGCCAGGTTGGCCATGCCGGTGGTACCGGCTACGTGGTGGAATTCGCTGGCGAGGCCATTGCGGGCCTCTCCATGGAAGGGCGGATGACGGTGTGCAACATGGCCATCGAGCTGGGTGCCAAGGCGGGCATGGTAGCCCCCGACCAGACCACCATCGACTACATCCGTGGCAAGGAGTTCGCCCCCAAGGGTGAATCACTGGATCAGGCCATCGCCTACTGGCTGAGCCTCAAGAGCGACCAGGGCGCCCACTTCGATGCCGAAGTGATCCTCGACGCCGCCGATATAGCCCCGCAGGTCACCTGGGGTACCAACCCGGGCCAGGTGATTGCCGTCAATGAACCGATCCCGGCACCGGAATCCTTCAGCGATCTGATGGAGCAGCAATCCGCCCGCAAGGCGCTCGCCTACATGGACCTGCAACCGGGCCAGAAGCTCACCGATGTCGCCATCGACAAGGTGTTCATCGGTTCCTGTACCAACAGCCGCATCGAGGATCTGCGTGCCGCCGCCGCCATCGCCCGTGGCCGCAAAGTCGCCGCTGGCGTACAAGCGCTGGTGGTACCGGGATCCGAACAGGTGAAGGCCCAGGCCGAAGCCGAGGGTCTGGACAAGATCTTCCTCGAGGCGGGTTTTGAATGGCGTCTGCCCGGCTGTTCCATGTGTCTGGCCATGAACAACGACAGGCTGCAACCGGGGGAGCGCTGCGCCTCCACCAGCAACCGCAACTTCGAAGGGCGTCAGGGCCGTGCCGGCCGCACCCATCTGGTGAGCCCGGCCATGGCCGCCGCCGCCGCCGTCACCGGTCGCTTTGCCGACATTCGCGCACTGTAAGAGGAAATAGCGATGACAGGATTCAAACAACATAAAGGGATCGCCGTTCCCCTCGACAGTGCCAACGTCGACACCGACGCCATCATTCCCAAGCAGTTTTTGCAGAAGGTCAACCGCATCGGTTTTGGCAAGCACCTGTTCCACGACTGGCGCTTTCTCGATGATGCGGGCCAGCAGCCCAATCCCGAGTTCGTGCTCAACCAGCCGCGCTATGCCGGAGCCAGCATCTTGCTGGCCCGGGAAAACTTCGGCTGCGGTTCAAGCCGTGAGCACGCCCCCTGGGCGCTGGCGGATTACGGCTTCAAAACCCTGATAGCCTCAAGCTTTGCCGATATCTTCTATGGCAACGCCATCAACAACGGTCTGGTACCTGTGCGGTTGAAAGAAGAGGAGGTGGATCTCCTGTTCCAGCTGGTTGCCACACAGCCGGGCATCGAAATCGAGGTGGATCTGGAAGCCAATCAGGTGCGTGCCGGCGAGCTCAGCTTTGGTTTCGAGATCGACGAGTTTCGTCGCTATTGCCTGCTCAACGGGCTGGATGCCATCGGTCTGACCCTGCAGCACGAGGCCACCATCAGCGCCTTCGAAGCAAAGCAGCCAAGCTGGATCTGAACTGATCGCATTCCCTTGTAACAAGGCGCGGCCATCAAAAATAAAGCGAGTAGAATCAACAGGGAGCCTTGGCTCCCTGTTTTATTATCCCGCCGCCATGGGCGCCGATAGCGGGCTATCACGACACCACCGACAGGAAAGGATGATGAAGAGACCGACGGCTATCCCCCTGCTTTTCAGCTTGTTGTTCGCGCTTTCAGCGAGTGCAGGACAGACCTATTTCAACAACAACGGCGGTCAACTCAACGTCGGCTGGCAAGACAAGGAGGGCAAAGCCCAGCAGCTCAGCTATCGGCTGGACACCGGCAAGTTGCCGCCGCTCATCGCCTATCGCCCTGCCCGTATGCAGGAGGACGTGTTGCAGAGCCTGCTGCGACAGGCTGGCACCGAATTTCCCGAGGTGCAATTCACCCTCTCCCGCCCCGATATGAAGCTGCACCTGAAGAGCCGCAATCAGGACAAAGCCCGGGAGGCTCTGGCCTGGGCCACCCTCCAGCGCAGCAAGCTGGAGGCACAATGGCTCATGCAGCACTACTTCCAGCCCTTCACCCCGCCCGACGGCGGCCCAGCCATCAAGCAGGATCATGTACGCATAGCGCTGGAAAGCCGGGCCGAGCTGGCCCCGCTGGCCGAACAGCTCAAACAGAAGGGCGCTACCGAGACGGAGGCTCGCCAGAAGACGGTGGCTCATATGCTCGACTTCATCCAGGCCATCCCCTACCAGCTGCTCGACAGCCAGTCAGGACGCTCGGGCAAGGGCTTCTTGAGCCCCCGTCAGGTGTTGGAGCAGAACCGGGGGGATTGCGACAGCAAAGTTACCCTGATGGCGGCCATGCTGGCCCAGCTCTTTCCTGAATTGAAACAGGCCATGGTGTTCGTGCCGGGGCATGCTCTGCTGGGTGTCGCCCTGCCAGCCAAACCGGGCGACGAGACATTGATGTGGGAAGGCGAAAGCTATCTGTTGCTGGAACCAACCGGCCCGGGCCAGTTTGCGATGGGGCAAATAGCATCGACCAGCAAGACGCTGATCGATAGCAAGCAACTGAACGTTCAGCCAGTTCAGGCCAAGGAGTAACTCAGGTCGGTCACTCGGGTAAAAGTCGATAACAAGTAGCCAAGTGGGCAACCCAAGGATTTAACTTGGGACCAAATAGCATCGACCAGCAAGCGCTGGTCGATAACAGGCAATGGCGTCTTCAGCCGGTTCAGGCCTGGGATTGAAACTCGATGGCGAGCAGCAGGCCGTCCTCCTCCTCCAGCACCCGAATGATGCGGGCCTGGGCCTCGAACGGCGGCAACAGGTTGTTGTTGGTGGCCAGACTGACCCGGATGGGCTGGCTGACATCGAGCTGATGCTCGGCGACGGCGATCCCCATGCCGTTGGCGCTGAGATCCCGACAGACCCCCTCCAGCACTTGCTGTTGCTGAAAGACGGTGACGGGGGCGTTGATTATCATGCGCTGGAAGGCGCGTCTTTCCTTGGTACTGGTGATCACGGGAACATCCTCTGTTATGCCGAAGCCATCTCGATGGCCCGCAGGAACAATTGTGCTGGCCTCCCCCCAAGAACGTTAATACAATGCGGTTCGTTTCTCAAACGGGGTGCGGTTTACCGCTGAGATTATACCCGTGAACCTGATCCAGATAATGCTGGCGGAGGAATTTGAGGCATGGCGCTCATTTTTTGCGCTCTCATCCGCTGGCACCTCATGACTCATAGCAAGAAGTGCCATTGATGACATTTCCTCAGTTGGCACTTCACTACTAACAGGGAGTGCCGCTTGATGAAAACCCTGCTGCTGGTTGCCACCAGCCTGCTCAGTACCCAGGCCTTCGCGGCTGACACCCTCACCGTTTATACCTACAGCTCCTTCACCGCCAAATGGGGACCCGGTCCCAAGATCAAGCAGGCATTCGAGAAAGAGTGCGGTTGCAACCTCAATCTCGTGGCGCTGGAAGATGGCGTCGCCATCCTCAATCGGCTGCGGCTGGAAGGCAAGCACAGCAAGGCCGATCTGGTGCTGGGGCTGGACGATGCCCTGTTGAGCGAAGCCAAGCAGAGCGGCCTGTTCGCCCCGCACACTACCAAGCTCGATGGCATCAAGGTGCCGGGTGGCTGGCAGGATGACACCTTCGTCCCCTATGACTACGGCTACTTCGCCTTCGTCTACAACAAGGACAAACTCAAAACGCCCCCCAAGAGCTTGAAAGAGCTGGTAGAACGCCAGGATCTCAAGGTGATCTATCAGGATCCACGCACCTCTACCCCGGGTCAGGGGCTGATGCTGTGGATGAAGTCCGTCTATGGCGATCAGGTGCCTGCCGCCTGGACCCAGCTTGCCAAAAAGACGGTCACAGTCACCAAGGGCTGGTCCGAAGCCTATGGCATGTTCCTCGATGGGGAAGCGGACATGGTGCTCTCCTACACCAGCTCCCCCGCCTATCACCTGATCGCCGAGAACAAGCCCCAATATCAGGCCGCCGCCTTCGAAGAGGGGCACTACCGTCAGGTGGAAGTGGCCGCCAAGCTGAAAAGCGCCAAACAGGGCAAGCTGGCCGACCAGTTTCTGCAGTTCATGATAAGCCCCGCCTTCCAGCAGGAGATCCCTGCCGGCAACTGGATGTATCCGGTGACAAATGCGCCGCTGCCCAAGGGCTTCGAGCAGATGATCACAGTCAGCAAGCCGCTGAGTTTCACCAGCAATGAGGTGGCCGCCAATCGCAAGAACTGGATCCGCGAGTGGCTGCAAGCCGTCACCCAGTGAGCACCAAGGTTCGTCCCCTCTGGTGGCTGCCGGGTAGCGCAGCCACCCTCTTGATCCTGTTGTTGTCCCTGGGGCCGCTCGTCGCCCTGCTGTGGCAGGCCGGTTCGCTGGCCCCCCGCACCCTGCTGGCCGATCCCTATCTGCGCCATGTGCTGGGCTTCAGCCTGGGGCAGGCGCTGCTCTCCACCCTGCTGAGCTTAGGTGTAGCCATTCCGGTGGCAAGAGCGCTGGCGCGGCGCCGCTTCATCGGTCGACGCCTGCTGCTCAAGCTATTTGGGCTCTCGCTGGTGCTGCCGGTCATCATCGCCATCTTCGGCATAGTGGCGGTTCACGGCAAACAGGGTTGGCTATCACAGCTGCTGCGCGGCCTGGGGCTGGATCCCGGCAACTACCTGTACGGCCTGTTTGGCATACTACTGGCCCATGTCTTCTTCAACATGCCGCTGGCGGCGCGCCTCATGCTGCAGAGCATAGAGAGCATCCCCGAATCGAGCTGGCGTCTCGCCAGCCAGCTGGGCATGCGCTCCTCCCACATCTTCCGGCTGCTGGAGTGGCCGCTCATTCGCGGCATACTGCCGGGGCTTGCCAGCCTCATCTTCATGCTCTGCTTCACCAGCTTCACCACAGTGCTGGCGCTGGGGGGCGGACCCAGGTCCACCACGCTGGAGGTGGCCGTCTATCAGGCGCTGCGCTTTGATTTCGACCTCGCTACCGCCGGCGGCCTGGCGCTGGTGCAGCTGATCCTGACCGCCACCCTGCTCTTGCTGCAACACAAGCTGCAGACCACACCGGCCAGCCGGATCAGCAGCCATCGTCCCTGTCTGCGACCGGATCGCCATCAACCGGGGACAGTGCTGGTGGATGCCGTGGCGCTCTGCACCGGGCTCGCCATCTTCCTGCCGCCTCTGCTGGCAATCCTGGTGGCCGGTTTCAATCCCGGCCTGCTGACGGCGCTGGCCTCGGCGCAGCTGTGGCAGGCCAGCGGCCAGTCGCTGCTGATCGCGCTGGCGGCGGGTACCCTTGCCACCCTGCTCGGCAGCGGCCTGCTGCTCACCAGCCGTCACCTCAAGGTACGCACCCGTCAGCGGCGGGCCGCAGCCCTGTGGGAAGCCAGCGGATCCATGATCCTGATGATACCGGCGGTGGTGCTCTCCACTGGCCTCTTCATCATGTTCATGCCCTTTACCGATGTCTTTGCCCTCGGCCCCTGGCTGGTGGTACTGGTCAACGCTCTGATGGCGCTGCCCTATGTGCTGCGCACCCTCTCAGCACCCATGCAGCTGGTGGTGCGCCAGTACGATAGACTGGCTGACAGCCTGGGGGTGCGCGGTCTGCATCGCCTGCGGCTGGTGGAGTGGCCCCTGCTGCGCCGCCCGCTGGCACTGGCGATGGCGCTCTCGATGATACTGTCGCTCGGGGATCTCGGCGCCATCGCCATGTTTGGCAGCCAGGAGCTCACCACATTGCCCTGGCTGCTCTATCAGCAGCTCGGCAGTTACCGGCTGACCGAGGCGGCCGCCACCGCACTGCTGCTGCTCACGCTCTGTTTTTCCCTGTTCTGGCTGGTAGAACGCGGGCTTGGAGGAAAAAATGCTGAACATTGATGGGCTGGTCACCAGCTACCCCGATTGGCGAGTCAGCTTCAGCGCGACCCTGCCCAAGGGAGAGATCACCGCGCTGATAGGGCCAAGCGGGGCGGGCAAGTCGACCCTGCTCGGCATGATCGCCGGTTTCGTGCCGGTGGAGTCCGGCACCCTCAGCTTCGACGGCGAAGATCTGCTGCCGCTGGGGCCTGCCGAGCGGCCGGTCACTACCCTGTTTCAGGATCACAACCTCTTCCTGCACCTGTCGGTGTTTGACAATATCGCCATCGGCCTGCACCCGGGCCTGCGTTTGAGCCCGGCTCAGCAGGCGCAGGTGAAGCAGGCCGCAGAGCGGGTCGGCCTTGGCGACATGCTGGCACGGCTGCCGGAGCAACTCTCCGGCGGCCAGCAACAGCGGGTCGGGCTGGCGCGCGCCCTTGTGCGTGGCAAGCCCTTGCTGCTGCTGGATGAGCCTTTCTCGGCGCTCGATCCCGCCTTGCGCCGGGAGATGCTGGCGGAGGTGGCCAGGCTTGCCTGCGAGCAGGGCATCACAGTGCTGATGGTCTCTCACAATCCGGAAGATGCGCAGCTCATCGCCGATCAGGTGCTGTTTGTCGACGAGGGACGCATCGCCCTGCAGGGCACACCGGATATACTGCAAAACAGTGATCATCCCGGCCTGCTGCGCTACCTTGGGCAATGACCCCAGGACGCTGAACCCGTGACGGGATCAAAAAAGGGGAAGCCAAGTGGCTTCCCCTTTTTCATATGAAGATAGTCAGTTAAATCAGAGATTTTCCTCGGCGAAGGAGGCGAGCTTGCTGCGTACCACCCCGTTCAGGAAGATGTTGGCACTGCCATCGAAATCCTTGAAACGCTCGACTATGTAGGTGAGACCCGAGGTCACCGGGCTCAGGTAGTTGGAGTCGATCTGGGCCAGGTTGCCGGAGCAGACGATCTTGGTCCCCTCACCGCAACGGGTGATGATGGTCTTGATCTGGGATGCGGTCAGGTTCTGGCACTCGTCCAGCAGCACGAAAGTGTTCTGGATGCTGCGCCCGCGCATGAAGTTGACCGATTTGAACTGGATGTTGGCCTTCTCCATGATGTAGCTCAGCGAGCCGCTCATGTTCTCGTCCTGCTTGTGCAACACCTCCAGGGTATCTGTCACCGCCGCCAGCCAGGGCATCATCTTCTCTTCTTCGGTGCCGGGCAGGAAGCCGATGCTCTCGGCAATCTCCGGGGTATTCCGGGTGACGATGACTTTCTCGTAAATCCCCTTCTCAATCACCAGCTCCAGCGCGGCGGCCATGGCCAGCAAGGTCTTGCCGCAGCCGGCCGGGCCGGTCAGGATCACCAGATCGATGTGCGGATCGAGCAGGGCATCCAGCGCCATGCCCTGATAGACGTTCTTGGGATGGACCCCCCAGGCCTTGCGTGACATCAGTCGCTCACGGCCCAGATCCTTGATGCGGATCTTGTGGCCATCGTTGCTCAATACCCTGGCGGCGAAGAAATTCTCCTCGTCGAGCAGGTACTGATTGACGTGTACTCCCTCCAGCAAGTTCGAGTCGATCACATGGACGGTATCGCGGCCATGGGTCTCGCTGTCGCACTCGCCGACCCGCTCCCAGAAACTGCCGGGCACCACCTGAAAGCCTTTGGCAAGCAGACGGATATCGTCGATCAGCTGGTCGCTGCGATAGTCCTCGACGTGCGCCAACCCGGCCCCCTTGGCCTTGAGGCGCATGTTGATGTCCTTGGTCACCAGCACCACCTGGCGTTTCATCTCATGCTTTTGCAGATAGAGGGCCGCGTTGATGATGCGGTTGTCCGCCTCCTTGTCGGTGAACACCTCGGCATCCTGGGGCAGATGGTGGTCACTGAAGATACAGATATTGCCGCTCGCCTCACCCGCCAGCGGTACGCCCTGGGTGATCTGCTCCGGCGTTGCATCGCGGAACACGTCTTCCAGCGCACGAATGGCTACCCGCGCGTCGCGGCTGACATCCTTGTTGCGATCCTTGATGTTGTCGAGCTCTTCCAGCACCGTCATGGGAATGAGCACGTCGTGCTCTTTGAAGGAGTAGATGGCGAGGGGTTCGTGAAGCAGAACGTTGGTATCCAGGATAAACAGCTTTCGGTCCGTATTGTCCATAAGCATCCTCCTTGGCACTGAAGGTGCCACGTGTGTGAATCTCAGATGTCATTGAAACCACACGAGCGTGACAGTTTTATTACCCCCAACGCTACGCCCGATTTTACTATCGCGCAACAAATCGCTTGAGCGGCAGGATCGTTCGAACAGAAAAGCAGCAATAAAAAGACCGGCACTGTGGCCGGTCTTGTTCAAGTGCTCAGTGGCTTGTCAGCCACACTTGGAGTCGCCGCAGTTGAGGCAGGTCATGCAGCCATCCTTTTGCACCAGCGCCTTGGTATTGCACTTGTAGCAAAGCGCCGCACTGGCCGGGAAACCATTGCCGGCCTGCTGCTCTTCGGCTTCCTGAGCCGCCTTCAGCTCGGCCTGTTTCTCGGCCAGAAACGCCTGCTGATGCTCATCCAGCCCCGGCAGCTTGATCATGCCGATCTCGGTGAGATGGGTCTCGATCACGTTGCCAATTTCGGCGATAAGGGAGGGAACATACTTGCCCTTGTTCCAATAGCCGCCCTTGGGATCGAACACGGATCTCAGCTCCTCCACCAGGAAAGTGACATCCCCGCCCTTGCGAAACACCGCCGAGATGATGCGGGTCAGCGCCACTATCCACTGATAGTGTTCCAGGCTCTTGGAGTTGATGAAGATCTCGAACGGGCGCCGGGTCTCGTGAACCGTGCCCTCGTTGAGAATGATGTCGTTGATGGTGATGAACAACGAGTGCTCGGAGACATGCTCCGGCGTCTTCAGCTTGTAGGTGGTGCCCATCAGCCGCTCCGGCCGCAGCACGGTTTCGTGCATGTGCACCACGTCATCCTGCGGAGCCAGATCTTCCTGCGGCTCATCCCGGGTTTTCACCTTGTAGGCGACGATTTTCCTGTCGATCTTCTTGACCATAATCTGTTCTCAGAATTTACCGTAATAGCCTTCTTTCAAGGCGTCATAGAGGTTGGCGGCGGTATGCAGCTCGCCATCGTATTCGATCTCTTCGTTCCCCTTGACGGAGATGACAGAGCCATCCTCCAGGGTGAACTCGTACTGAGTGTTCTCCAGATCCTTCTCCTTCACCAGCACGCCCTGGAAGGCCTCAGGGTTGAAGCGGAAGGTGGTACAGCCCTTGAGCCCCGAGTCTGAGGCATACATGTAGATATCCTTGAACTGCTCGAACGGGAAGTCGGTCGGCACGTTGGCGGTCTTGGAGATGGAGGAATCAATCCAGCGCTGGGCCGCTGCCTGAATGTCCACGTGCTGGGCCGGGCTGATGTCGTCGGCCGTGATGAAGTAATCCGGCAGACGGCAGGCCTCATCCTCGGTGTAAGGCATGGCACTTGCGTTAATGAGCTCCCGGTAGGCGAGCAGCTCGAACGAGTAGACATCCACGCTCTCCTTGCTCTTTTTGCCAGGCTTGATGACATTGCGGCTGTAGTGATGGGCAAAGCTCGGCTCTATACCGTTGCTGGCGTTGTTGGCCAACGACAATGAGATGGTGCCGGTCGGCGCTATGCTGCTGTGGTGGGTGAAACGCCCCCCCACCTCGGCCAGCTCGGCCACCAGGGCGGGATCCACCTCGGCCACCTGCTGCATGTAGCGGCTGTAGCGCGCATGCAGCACCTTGCCCTTCACCATGTCACCCAGCTTGATGCCATCGGCCGCCATTTCGGGGCGCAGTCGCAGCATCTTGCCGGTCACCTCGAACTCCTGCTCCATGATGGGGGCCGGGCCCTTCTCTTTTGCCAGGCGCAGGGACTCCTGCCAGCCGGTCATGGCCAGCTCCAGGGATACCTGCTCGGTGAAGGCGACGGAGGCCGCAGAGCCGTATTTGATCTGCAGCATGGTGAGGGTAGAGCCAAGGCCGAGAAAGCCCATGCCGTGACGGCGCTTGGCGGTGATCTCCTCGCGCTGCTTGGCCAGCGGCAGTTGGTTGATCTCCACCACGTTGTCCAGCATGCGGGTGAAGATGGCCACCACCTTGCGAAACCCCAGCCAATCGAAAGCAGCTTGCTCGGTGAAGGGGGCGCGCACAAACTGGGTCAGATTGACCGACCCCAGCAGGCAGGCTCCGTAGGGGGGCAAGGGCTGCTCACCGCAGGGGTTGGTAGCGCGGATCTCTTCACAGAACCAGTTGTTGTTCATCTGGTTGACCTTGTCGATCAGGATGAAGCCGGGCTCCGCATAGTCGTAGGTGGAGGTCATGATGACGTTCCACAGCTTGCGGGCAGGCATGGTCTTGTAGACCTTGCAGGCCACCTGCCCCAGCGCGTTGATGACCACCCCTTCCTTGTTGGGCCAGTCGGCCCAGAACACCACTTCGGGATCGTCCAGCGCAATGCCGTCCTGTTCCACCTCTTTGGCGGTGTAGGGGAAGATCAGCGACCAGGGAGCATCCTCCTTCACCGCCTTGACGAAATCGTCGGTGATGAGCAGGGAGAGGTTGAACTGACGCAAGCGGCCATCTTCACGCTTGGCCTGGATGAATTCGATCACATCGGGGTGACGGATATCCATGGTGCCCATCTGGGCGCCGCGCCGACCACCGGCTGACGAGACGGTGAAGCACATCTTGTCATAGATATCCATGAAGGAGAGCGGGCCCGAGGTGTAGGCACCGGCACCGGAGACGAAGGCGCCGCGCGGACGCAGAGTCGAGAAATCATAGCCGATACCGCAACCCGCCTTCAGGGTCAGGCCGGCCTCGTGCACCTTGCCGAGGATATCGTCCATCGAGTCTTCGATGGTACCGGAGACGGTACAGTTGATGGTTGAAGTGGCCGGCTTGTGCTCGAAGGCACCTGCGTTGGAGGTGATACGCCCCGCTGGGATGGCGCCGTTGCGCAGCGCCCACAGGAAGGGTTCATACCAGGCATCAGACTCCAACTCCTGCTCGGCCAGGGCGCGGGCAACCCGCTGGTAGGTCTCGTCGATGGAGCCATCTATCGGGGCCCCATCCTTGCTCTTGAGACGATACTTTCTGTCCCAGATCTCGAGGGACGTTTCCTGCAGGGGGATGGGGCGAGAGCCGAGTTCACTCTCCAGCACCGGGTTGGATTTAGCCATTTTCAATCAACCTTATGTGAATGCATCAACATCATGACAGCGACAAAACACAACCAATAGTGATACTTGCAAAAAATAACACAATATATAGTACAGCCACTGCCATGAGGGCGCCGATTCTATCCTAAAAAAATGCCCCGGCCAGCAGGTTTCTGGGCCGAGGCATTTAACTGATTCATTTTCTGAAAGATTTAGCGATCAGGAAGCACTCAGGGTTTCTTGACGTACACGCTCGGCGTCTCGCCAGCCATATTCAGATAGAACTCGTAGACCCCATCCGCATCCGGCGAGAATTTCATGTCCTCGTACTTGGAGCAGGGGTTGACCGGCACGGCTTCCCCACCCAGCACGGCGACACCGTCACTCGGGCTCTTGTAACCGAAGTTGGTGCCACAGCTCCAGCCGGAGTCGGCAAACTTGAACTTGTAGGGAGCCCACTCTTTCTTGAGCGTGCCTTTGGCCATGTAAAGCTTGTCAGCGACCTTGACCACCTTGCTCGCATCGGTTGCCATCCAGTCGTTCATCTCCCCACGCAGGTAGATGGACTTGCCACCGAAATCGCTGTTGTCTGCCGCCTGTTCTGCACCACCATGGGATGCGCAACCGCCTAATACCAGGGTTCCCGCCGCCAGCATCATCGTTACTGTTCTTTTGAACATGTGTCCATTCCTCAAATTATTGTGATTCCTTGGCCCATCGAACGTGAGCAGACGAATTAAAGCAGAGCGGGCATCGCAAGAAAGGTAGAGGCATCACATTCTGTGGTTTTTATATCCAACCACTGGGATAAATGGATGAGTTTCGAGCGAAACGATGCAAAAAATGCGGGACAAGATACGGGGAGGGAATCGAGCGAAAGTCTCGTAAGGGGGCTATCACATGGCGATGAGTGCCAAAGACTCAAATTTCAAATAATAAAAAACCCCGCTCGATGAGCGGGGTTCTTCGTGTTGGGTGCCTGGCAGTGTCCTACTCTCGCATGGCGAATGCCACACTACCATCGGCGCTACCGCGTTTCACTTCTGAGTTCGGCATGGGATCAGGTGGTTCCACGGCGCTATGGCCGCCAGG
>NZ_JAACFW010000029.1:0-59429 GCF_029237245.1 Aeromonas sp. 5HA1 | reverse complement strand
GTGGATATCTACAACGTGGAGCGGCCGCATCATGCGTTGAAATACAGAACCCCCGATGCAGTACATCGGGGGTTCTGAGTGGAGAAATGCTAGCCGAAAATGTGTAAACCTATTTCAGGACTAGACACACGGTTTTCCCATTCCCTGTCCTCTGCCAGATACCGCAACATCTCGTGTCCGCAGCCATCCGCATCACACCTCTGCCCCAACAGGCATGCTTGACCATCTCGAACGAGACGGCTGCAGCACCACAAAATAGAGCCAATGGTGCTATCTGACACGTTGGGCCAAACTCAATGAGCTAATTAGCCCCTTGCCTGCCACTTACACTCAATGAAAAGAGTGAGGTACTCATCATGAAAAGGTTATGGATAATCCTGGGATGGATGCTGTGCTGCCTGGCGCCGGCCACGGCGGCTGAACCGACTGCAGCGCCCGACGACGTGCCGGCGTCCCTGGCATTTAGCGCAGAGGAACTGTCCCGCCCCCTCTTTGGTGACCTCGATGACATGCTGGAACGACGCACCATCCGGGTTCTCACCACCTACAACAAGACCGGCTACTTCATCAACAAAGGGGTCCAACGGGGCGTAACCTACGATGCTTTCATGCAGGTAGAAAAACGGCTCAATGATCAGCTGCGCAAACGGAAGGCCATCAAGCGCCACCTCAAGCTGCAGTTCGTCTTCATTCCGGTTGCCCGTGAAGCCCTGCTGCAAGCCCTGATCGACGGCAAAGGTGACATAGCGGCAGCCAACCTCACCATCACGGATCAGCGCAAAAAACAGGGCGTGGAGTTTACCAATCCCTTATTGGAAAACGTGCGGGAACTGCTGATCTCGGGGCCTCACTCACCCAGGGTGGAGAGTGTCGCCGAACTCGGCGGCCAAACTATCCATGTGCGTCCCTCTTCAAGTTACTTCGAGAGCCTCATCACCTATAACCAGGCCCGCAAAACCGCGGGTGAGCCCCTCATCGACATAAAGCCTGCCCCGGAATCCCTGGAAGATGAGGATCTGGTGGAGATGGTCAATGCCGGCCTGCTGCCCTTCATCGTCATGGATGAGCACAAGGCTCGCTTCTGGAAGAAGATTTTTCCCGCCATCCAGATCCACGAACAACCCGCATTCCGTGAAGGGGGTGTCATCGCCTGGGCAGTACGCAAGGAGAGTCCCAAGTTGCTCGCCATGCTCAACGAGCAGATAGCAGCCCAGCGGGGCAAGGCCACAGGAGAGGACATCCTGGCCCGTTACCTCAAGCAGAACAAATTCGTCAAGAGCGCTGCCGCCGAGACTGAGCGCAAGAAATTCCTGCAGCTGGTAGATCTGTTTCGCCAGTACGGCGAGCGTTTCGATGTGGACTGGCTGCTGATCGCGGCTCAGGGCTATCAGGAGTCGGCACTCAACCACAAGGCGCGCAGCCCGGTCGGCGCCATCGGCATCATGCAGATCATGCCCGCCACCGGCAAAGGTCTGAAGGTAGGCGACATTCGCCAGCACGAACCGGGCTCCCCTTTTCAAGCGGGGAGCCCGGTGTTTTTTACCTCCAGCTCCTTGCCAGCGCGACATCAAGCCATCTTTCAGCAACAAAGCGTCTGCCCATGACCAAAATGCACAAAATGACCAGAACAGCCTTAATAGCCATTACGGTCAGATTGTTCTCCAACCCGACATGATTAATTAACCTCTTTGCAACAATCACAAGGAGTACATCATGTTGCAAGGAACCCTCAAGCGCACCCTGCTCTGCTGCCTGCTTGGCGCCAGCCTCGGCGTACAGGCCAAAATAGATGACATCCACTTTCTGATCCCCGGCGGTGCCGGCGGTGGTTGGGACAACACGGCCCGCGGCACCGGCGAGGCGCTGACCAAATCCGGCCTCATCACCACCGCCTCTTACCAGAACATCTCGGCCGGTGGCGGCGCCAAAGCCATCGCCCATTTGATCGAAACGTCGGCCCAGTCCGACAAGACACTGATGGTCAACTCCACCCCCATCATCGTCAAATCCCTCTCCAAGGAGTTGCCACAATCCTTCCGGGATCTCACCCCGGTCGCCGCCATCATCGCCGATTATCAGGCGCTGGCCGTACCGCTGGACTCCCCCTACCAGGATTGGTCCCAACTGTTGGCGGCCTATGAGGCCAACCCGGCCAAGGTGAAGATAGCCGGCGGCTCCGCCCGTGGCAGCCTGGACCATCTGGTGGCCGCCATGACCTTCAAGAATGGGGGAGCCGATGCCAGCAAGCTGCGCTATGTGGCCTATGATGCGGGCGGCAGCGCCATGGCCGCAGTACTGGCAGGAGAAACCCAGGTGCTCTCCACCGGGTTTGGCGAGGCGATGGAGGCGGTCAAATCGGGCCAGATGCGGATCCTGGGCGTGACTGCCGCCGAGCGGATGCCGGGGGCCAATCAGGTGCCCACCTTCAGTGAGCAAGGCAACCCAACCGTGTTTGCCAACTGGCGCGGTTACTTCGCCTCTCCCGACATCAGCCCGGAGAAATCCGCCGAGTTTGCCGCCCTGCTTAAGCAGATGTATGACAAGCCGGAGTGGGAAGTGGTTCGCGCCCGCAACAGCTGGACCAATCTCTATCAGTCCGGCCCCGACTTTACCGCCTTCCTCAACAGCCAGGAGCAGCAGATCGGCGGCTTGATGCGCGAGCTCGGCTTCATCAAGTAATCCTCGTTGTCACATCACAGGCGGGCCTGGCGCCCGCCGTCCATGCTGGAGAGACAGACATGAATATCACCAAGGAGCGACTGGGAGGCCTGCTGTTTTTGCTGCTCTCCCTCGCCTATGGCTATTACGCCACCAAGATCCCCGGTTACCCCGGTGACGAATATGAACCCTTCACCGCCAGCACCCTGCCCTATGCCCTGGCCGGGCTGGGTGCCCTGTTCTCCCTGCTGCTGGTTCTCTCCCCGGGCGGCGAGCCACTGCGCAGGGAATCCGGTGACTGGCGCCGGGTCTTCATCCTGCTCGGACTCATGGTCATCTATGGCCTGGGATTGACCTGGTTTGGCTTCGTGCTCTCCACCATCGCCTTCCTGACCGTGGGCATACGGGTATTGGGTGAGCCCAGCCTGCGCTATGGCCTGATGATCAGCGTCCCCTTTTCCATCGGTTTCTGGGCACTGCTCACCAAGGGACTCAATGTCTATCTGGAGCCGGGTCGTCTGTTTACCCTGCTCGGGTTTTAAGGAATCACCATGTTAGACGGAATCTTGCAAGGACTCGGCACAGCACTGCTGCCAGTCAACCTCATGATGGTGGTGCTCGGCTGCTTCGTCGGCACCTTTATCGGCATGCTGCCGGGTCTGGGCCCGGTCACTGCCATCGCCCTGATGATCCCCATCACCTACGGGCTGGATCCAGCCTCCGGCATCATATTGATGGCCGGCGTCTATTACGGCGCCATCTTTGGCGGCTCTACCTCCTCCATCCTGATCAACGCCCCCGGCTGCTCGGCCACAGTGGTGACCGCCTTTGACGGCTACCCCCTGGCGTGCAAGGGCCAGGCGGGCAAAGCGCTGGCCATCGCCGCCTACGCCTCCTTCACTGGTGGCACTCTGTCGGCCATCATGCTGATGGTGGCGGCGCCGCTGCTCGCCAAGGTCTCCCTCTCCTTCCAGTCGGCGGACTATTTCGCCCTCATGGTGCTGGGTCTGTCGGCCGTGGCCGCCTTTGCCGGCAAGGGACAGGTACTCAAAGCGCTGATCATGGCGTTGTTTGGCATCATGATCTCCACCATCGGCATCGACCGCAGCGTCGGGGTGGACAGATTCACCTTCGGCCTGCCGGATTTGCGCGATGGCTTCTCCTTCCTGCTGCTGGCCATGGCCACCTTCGCCCTGGCGGAGATACTGATGACGGTCCTGCGTCCGGGCAAGGACAATAGCGAGGAAGAGGCTAGGCAGATGAAGCATCTGGGCAGCCTCAAGCTGAGTCGGGAAGAGATACGCGAGATAGCACCGCCCATTGCCCGCTCCTCCGTACTTGGTTTTCTGATCGGCGTCTTGCCGGGGGCCGGTGCCACCATAGCGGCCTTCATGGCCTATGGTGCCGAGCGCAACATCGCCGGCAAGCAACATCAGGATCAGTTCGGCAAGGGCAGTCTGCGCGGCCTGGCCGCACCGGAAGCCGCCAACAATGCCGCCTCCACCGGCTCCTTCGTGCCACTGCTGACCCTGGGGATCCCGGGGTCCGGTACCACGGCGCTGATCCTGGGCGCCCTGGTTGCCTACGGCATCCAGCCGGGCCCTCGCCTTTTCATGGAACACCCAGAGGTGTTCTGGTCGGTGATCATCTCCATGTATCTGGGCAACGTGGTCCTGCTGGTGCTCAACCTGCCGCTTATTCCTTACCTGGCAAGGGTACTGGCAGTGCCGCGCCCCGTGCTCATTCCCATGGTACTGCTGTTCTCTCTGACCGGCGTCTATCTGGTCTCCTTCAATACCATGGACATTCATGTGATGGCACTGGTGGCGCTGATCGCCATCGGCCTGCGCCTGCTCAACTTCCCCATGGCCCCCATGCTGCTCGGCTTCATTCTGGGTGGCATGCTGGAAGACAACCTGCGCCGCGCCCTGGTCATCAACGACGGCTCCTTGAGTTTTCTGTGGGAGCGCCCCATCACCCTCGGCTTCACGCTGGTGACCCTGATGATGCTGCTGTTGCCGGTGTGGCGGTGGTGGCAAGCGCGCAGGGCGCCTGTGGAGACGCTGCACTCGGAGCTGACCTGATCCCCATGAACCCGCAATGAAAGAGAGCGCCAAAAGGCGCTCTCTTTATGACATCAAGGACGAACACAAGATATTGGCGCGTCAGCATTGACGGTAGCGCCGCTCCGGCCGACCAACTGTGCCGTATTCCAGCTCAGGGCTCGCCAATTGCTGGCCCACCAGAAACTCCAGATAACGGCGCGCCGTGGTACGGCTCACCCCCACCCGGTTGCCTATCTCCTCGGCACTGGCTCCCACCCCCGTCAGCGCCGCCAATACCCGTTGCAGGGTGAGTGCATCTATCCCCTTGGGCAGGCCGCCGGCCGCCACCTGTTGCAGCGGAGTACCGAACAGGGCATCCACCGCCTGCTGATCGATGTCAGCCAGCGCCGCCAGCGCGGCGCGGCTCTGACAATAGTTATCAAGGGTATCGCGCAGCCGTTCGAACACCACGGGTTTGAGGATGAAGTCAACCACCCCGAGCCGCATCGCCTCCTGCAAGGCGTTGGCCTCACGGGCGGCAGTGAGCAGGATGACATCCAGGCTTGCCCCGGCCTGACGCAGCTCACGCAGCAGGGTAAAGCCCTCACCATCGGGCAGCCACACATCCAGCAGCACCAGATCGGGTTTGAGAATGTCTATCTGCTCTCTGGCATCAAACAGGGTGAGCGCCACCCCCAGCACCTCGAAGCCCGCCAGCCGCTGCACAAAGCGACGGTGGATCTCGGCGATGGCCGGATCATCTTCGACGATCAGGATCTTGATCACTCACACCTCCTTGGGAATGTAACAAACGACGCAACTTCCCTGCGTCGTGGCTTCGATGGTAATGGTCCCCTGCAGGGCATCCAGCGTCTTGCGCACCAGCGCCAGCCCGATACCGTGACCGGGCTCGACCTTGCTGCTGACCCCGCGCTCGAACAATCTGTCCGCCAGGGCAGGGTCTATACCACCCGCCCCATCCTCCACCTCCAGGATGAGATCCTGGCCAAGATCGCTCAACGAGACCCGGATCGGCTGGTAAGGCGCGCCGTGGCGACGGGTCGCCTCGAAGGCATTGTCGATGAGATTGCCCAGCAGTGTCACCAGCTGGGAGCCGCTCACACGAAGGGGTATGTCGTGCAGACGGGCGTCTGGGTCCACCACCAATACCAGCCCCAGCTCATGGGCCCTGTGATACTTGCCAAGCAGTAGCCCTGCCACCTTGGGCTTGGCAATGGCCCCCATCAGGAAGCTGAGCAAGGTTTGTTCAGTAGCGGCTTCCCGCCCGATGAAGGCGAGCGCCTCCTGGGTAGCACCCAGTTCTATCATGCCGGCTATGGTACCGAGCTGGTTGTTGTGTTCGTGGGTCTGTACCCGCAACAGGTCACTGTATGCCTGCACCTGGGAGAGCTGGGCGCTGAGCTCGGCCAGCTCATCCTTGCGCCGAAAGCTCGACACGGCGCCGATCAGTTTGCCATCCCGCACCAGCGGCAGCCGGTTGACGATGAGCTGCTGGCCATTGAGCACTATCTCTTCGTCATACTGGGGGCGCGGATCCTGAATGAGGGAGAGCATGCGGCTTTCAGGCAACAGTTGGGTGACGGGTTGGCCGAGGGCCGCCCTCGCCGCCTGCTCATCGAGGCGCAGCAGCCGGATGCCGTTCGGGTTGAGGGAGGTAAGTCGGCCTTGCTCATCTATGGTGAGGATCCCCTCGCGTACCGTGCGCAGGGTGCAATCCAGCTCGGCATAGAGGCGCCCGATCTGCTCGGGTTCGAACCCGAGAATCGCCCGCTTGTAGCGCCGCGCCAGCCAGGCGGCAGCAGCGCTGTTGAGCAAGACGATAATCAGGGTCATTCCCAGACCGAAGCGCAGAAAATCCTGCAGGTCTGCATCTATGTCGCGCACCAGATAACCGACCGACACCACGCCGATGACCTGTCCCATCTCGTTGCGGATCGGCCCCTTGCCGCGCACCGAGACACCGAGCGACCCCTGGGCACGGGAAATATAGGCCTCTCCTTGCAGGGCTCGGGCAGGATCGTCCCCCACCATGGGCTTGCCGATACGTTCCGCATTGGGGTGCACCAGCCGCCGCGCCTCGCTGTCACCGATGACAATGTAACTGGCGCCGACCTCGGCGCGGATCTGCTCAACCAGCACATTGAGCCGGGCTGTGTCGCCCCGCTTCACCCCGGCAATGACGCCGGGCTCACGGGCCACCAGTCGCGCCACGTCAAGGGCCTGATCGCCTACCTCCTGGTAGCGCTGCTCGGAGACGTAGTAGTAACTGGCCCCGCTCAGCAACACCAGTTGCAGCAGACTGACCAGACAGAGCATAAGCAGGAAGCGTCCTTGCAACCCGAGCGTCATGTCTCCTTGTCGCCTCGCAACAAGTCCAGCAGCAGACTGCCATCGCGCAGGGCCTTGTGCACCTGTACCGAGGTGGGCTTGGTGGGATCTTCGTAGAAATGGGTGGATTCGATTTGCAGCCGCACCAGGTATTCGGCTGGCAACTGGCTGGCCAGGGACTGGTGCAGCATGGGGAACAACAAGCGATCGGCGCGGGTTATTTCCCCCCCCAGCAGCAGCTTGCCCGGATTGAGCAGACAGATGAGGTTGGAGAGCACCCGGGAGAGACGACCGGCCGCCTGATGGAGAATGTCCTGACACAGGCTGTTACCCGCCAGCGCCAGCTCGCACAACTCGCGGATGGTGACACTTTCCGGCAAGTCATACTCCTGCATGCGCTCGCGCAGCTCCCGATATTGCGCCTCCAGCGCCTGATTGGTCACCAGGGTACAGGCGCAGCCAAAGCCGCCGCAGTAGCAGCGCTGACCATAGGGTTCGAGCTGCAAGTGGCTGAGATCGCCGAGCAGAGCCGACTCACTCTCGATGAGCTGACCATTGACCACCATGCCGACCCCTATGTCGTTGTGGACGAACACCAGCACGGCATCGGCACAATTTTTCGCCGCGCCCCATTCGCGCTCGGCCTGGATCCAGGTCCGCACATCGCCACTGACCAGCACGGGCACCGCGAACGCCTGCTGCAGGGTCGGGCCAAGGGGCCAGTTGCGCAGATCATAGAAAGGGAAGTGTTTCACCATGCCGGAGTGGCGCTCCACCTGCCCGGGCAGACAGAGGGCGATACAGGCAAGGCGCAACGCCTTCTTTGGCAGGAAACCCTCAATGGCTCGCACCAGGCTGGCCAGCAGATCGGCGCGTTCCGCTTCGCTGAAAGTATGACGATGACGGGCGAGAGAGCGACCGGCCAGATCGAACAGGGCCATGTCCACATAGCCACGGCCGAGGCGCATGGAGAGAAACTGGAAGCGGCGTTCGTTGATGCGCAGCAGGGTCTGACGGCGACCACGTCCCACCGAGCTTTCACCACAGGTCACCACCAGACCGCCATCAAGCAGTTCACGGGTGATCTTGGTGATGCTGGCCGGAGAGAGGCCGGTCAAACGGGACAGATCGGTACGGGACAGCTCCTTGTGCTCCTCCAGGCTGGCGTAGACCAGGCCATAGTTGAGCTGACGGATCAAATCGATACTGCCTTTCACGATCTCATTCATAGGGTACGGGTTAACGAAAGGAACGGATGGCGGCAATTTTCCCACATTCTCTGCCGATCCCCAAATTTGCCGTCTGGAAATGACGTCCAGACGGCAAAAATGCGATCAATAACGGAATTGGGAGACGAGTTTACGCAATTTGTCACCCGTGCTGGCCAGGTCGCGGGTGGTGCTGTTGGACTCCACCGCTGCATCGGTCAGCTCGCTGACGATCTGCTGGATGGCCACCAGGTTCTTGTTGATCTCCTCCGACACCGCATGCTGCTCCTCAGCGGCGGTGGCAATCTGGATATTCATGTCGTTGATGGTGCTGACCGCCATCACCATGCTGTCGAGTGAGGTGGCGATATGGCTTGCCTCCTGTACCGTCTCCTGACTGCGCTCCTCACTGGCCTGCATCACGTCTACCGCCTGTTTGACGCCACTTTGCAGCCGTTGAAGCATCTCGTTGATCTCCTTGGTACTCTGCTGGGTTCGGCCCGCCAGGGAGCGCACCTCGTCCGCAACGACCGCAAAGCCGCGCCCCTGCTCACCGGCCCGGGCTGCTTCGATGGCGGCGTTGAGCGCCAGCAGGTTGGTCTGCTCTGCAATGCCGCGAATGACCTCCACCACAGAGCCAATCTTGCCGGTTTCATGGGCCAGCTGCTCGATGACCCCGGAGGCGGTATGCACCTCCCCCACCAGCCGGTTGATGCTGTTGATGGCGGTGCCCACCACGCCACGGGCGGCGTCGGACTCCCGTGCCGCATCGCTGGTGGCCGTCGCCGCGTTGGAGGCACTGGCCGCCACTTCCTGCGCGGTGGAGCTCATCTCGGTCACGGCGGTGACCACCTGATCCGTCTCTCTGCTGTGGCCCTGCATCTGATGATCATAGTGTTCGCTCAAGCTGTGCAACTTCTCCACGGCACTGAACAGATGGTTGCTGGTTTCCCCCACCTGGCTCACCACCGACTGGATCCGCTCGACGAAGCGGTTGAACGCCGTGGCCAGCTGGCCAATTTCATCATTGCTCTGCACCTTGAGGCGCTGGGTCAAATCCCCCTCACCGTCTGCGATGTCATTAAGTGCCTGAACCGCATCTGCCAGCGGCCGGGTAACCCGGTTGCCTATCACCACTGTCGCCACCAGTGTGATGCCCAGTATCACCAGGATCAGCAGCACACTGCTCTGCAGGGAGTTGTGCATGTTGTTCTCGCGCTCGGTGCGCAGCGCCGCCAGCTCGTTGTCGATGTCGTCGATATAAAAGCCGGTGCCGATAATCCACTCATATTTGTCGAGCACCAGGTTGAAGGAGAGCTTGGGCGCATCCCGCCCGATAGAAGGCTTGGCGGTCCAGTATTCGGAGAAACCATCTCCCTGACGGGCGGCTTTGACGATCTCCTGGATAAGCAGCTTGCCCTTGGCATCCTTGTCCTGCCAACGGTTCTTGCCCTCCATCTCGGGACGGGTCGGCAACAAGACGGTATTGCCCTGAAAGTCGTAAACGAAGAAATAGCCATCGCTGCTGTAGCGCAGCGGCCGCAATATTTCGGCTACCTGCTTGCGCACTTCCGGGGTATCTGGCTGGTTGTAGACAGTGTCGACAGCCGTCTTGGCTAGCATCAGATAGCTGCTGAGCAGCGCCTTGCGCTCCTTGATCGCATTCTCCCGCGCAACGATCAGATCGGCTTCGAGATCGCTCTTGGAGATCATGTAATTGCTGAGGTTGACTACCAGAGCCATCAGGAGCACGGGGACGGCTCCCAACAACAGAATTTTCTGTTTTAGCGTCATTTTTCACATCCTTGCTGCTGTTTTTATTGGTGTTCCGTTCCTACCTGACCAGTATAGGACGCTGGTCGACGGGGACCCGCTTTCGCTACAATCCCCGCACCTTTATCTATCGACCCTGATGGGCTGACACATGAACAAATGTCCTTGCGGTTCCACTCTTTCTCTCGAACTGTGCTGTGGATCACTGCACCAGGGGGCCGAGGCCCAAACACCGGAGCAGCTGATGCGCTCCCGTTACAGTGCCTTCGTGCTGGGGCTGGGCGACTATCTGGTACACAGCTGGCACCCTGATCATCTGGGTGGGTTGACGGCAGATCAACTCTCCCAGACCGACACCCGCTGGGACGGGTTGGATATCCTCGCCGCTCAGGGTGGTCCGCTGGACGACACCGGCATGGTGGAATTCAAGGCCTGGTTCCGGGAGGGAGATGAACGCCACTGCCTGCATGAGCGTTCCCGCTTCGTGCGCCATCAGGGGCGCTGGGTCTATGCCAATGGCGAGCAGGATCCGGCACCGCTGCAGGCAGGGCGCAACGACCCCTGCCCCTGTGGCAGCGGCACAAAGTTCAAGAAGTGCTGCGGTTAAAGGCTCGACCATCCAGCTTTTGGGGCGCTCGGCGCCCTTTTTCTTTGTTCGCCGGTGACGCCTGCGGCTGTCTCTTGTGACTCCCGTCACATAATGCTCATATCCTTGTCACTTATGCGCGTTTACGAACATTAATTTGGCCCATATCAAACATTTCATCCCATGAGTAAGGGACACTGTTCCCATCTGGAAGAGATGAGACGGGCAAGAATGAAAAGAATAACCACACAAGTCGTCATCATAGGGGGTGGCGCAACCGGAGCCGGCATCATGCGCGATTGCGCACTACGCGGCATCGACTGCATCCTGCTGGAGCGCGATGACATCGCCGCCGGCACCACGGGCCGCAACCACGGTTTGCTCCACTCTGGCGCCCGCTATGCGGTGACGGATCCGGAATCCGCCCGCGAGTGCATTCAGGAAAACCGCATCCTCAAGCGGATAGCCAGCCACTGCGTCGAGGACACGGGCGGCCTCTTCGTCACCCTGCCGGAAGATGACATCCATTTTCAAAAAACCTTTATGGATGCCTGCGCCCTGGCGGGTATAGATACACGCCAGCTGGATCCGGCCGATGCGCTGCGCCTCGAGCCCAACGTCAACCCGGCCCTGATAGGGGCTATTCAAGTACCGGACGGCACTGTGGATCCTTTCCGCCTCGCCGCCGCCAACGTACTGGATGCCAAGGAACACGGCGCGCGCATTTTCACCCACAGCAAGGTGCTGGGGCTGCTGCGCAATCAGGACAGAGTCTATGGCGTCAAGGCCATCAACACCCGCACCGGTGAAGCCTTCGAAGTGGAGGCCCAGGAGGTGGTGAACGCTGCCGGGATCTGGGGCCAACAGATCTGCGAGTACGCCGATCTCGGCATCCGCATGTTCCCGGCCAAGGGTTCGTTGCTCATCATGGATTACCGCATCAACCAGATGGTGCTCAACCGCGCTCGCAAACCTGCGGATGCGGACATACTGGTGCCTGGCGATACCATCTCCCTCATCGGCACCACCTCAAGCCGCATCGACTATCACAAGATTGATCAGCTCACAGTGGATCCGGACGAGGTGGAGGTGCTGCTGCGTGAGGGGATCAAGCTCGCCCCCATCATGGCCCGCACCCGTCTGCTGCGCGCCTACGCCGGGGTTCGCCCCCTGGTGGCGGTGGATGGCGACGAGACCGGCCGCAACATCAGCCGCGGCATAGTGCTGCTGGATCATGCCGAGCGCGACGGGCTACAGGGCTTCAATACCATCACCGGCGGTAAGCTGATGACCTACCGGCTGATGGCCGAGTGGGCCACCGACCTTATCGCCAGGAAGATAGGCAACACCAAGCCGTGCCGCACCGCCGAACTCAGCCTGCCCGGCTCGCGGGATCCGGAGAAAGTCTCCGCCCCCGGTCTGTCGGCCCCGACGGTCGGTTCGGCCCAGTATCGCCACGGCGAGCGGGTCATCGCCTTCTTTCGTGACAACCCCAAGGCCAACGCCCTCATCTGCGAATGCGAGATGGTGACAGCCGGCGAAATCGAATACGCCCTGCGGGAGCTGGACGTGGACAACCTGGTGGATCTGCGCCGCCGCACGCGCCTCGGCATGGGCCCCTGTCAGGGAGAGCTGTGCGCCTACCGGGCCGCCGGTCTGATGCAGGAGTATGGCAAGGCCGATGGCCGCGAAGCCTGTGTCATGTTGCGCCAGTTCCTGGAGGAGCGTTACAAGGGCACCCGTCCCGTGCTGTGGGGCGATGCCCTGCGCGAGGCGGAGTTTACCTACTGGATCTACGAAGGGCTGTTTGGTCTGGGAGAGTGGACGGCGCCCCACCTGGTGGCCGAGCCCCCCTTTCCCCTCGACCCCGTGAGCAGGACAGAAGACCACAGCCAGGCCCCATTGACTCAAGGAGTGCAGTCATGAAATTTGACAGTATCGTGATAGGTGGCGGCATGGCGGGCCTCTCGGCGGCGCTGCGCCTCGCCGAAGCGGGTCAGAAGACGCTGCTGATGGCCTCGGGCCAGAGCGCCTTGCACTTCTCCTCCGGCTCCATCGATCTGCTGGAGAGCGAGGGCGATCCCCGCGCCGCCCTGCCCGCCTTCATGGCCGAGCACCCGGATCACCCCTACAGCAAGGTGGGCCTGACCAACATAGAGGCGAGCCTCGCGGATCTGCAGCGCCACTGCCACGAGCAGGGGCTGCCTCTGTTTCGCCAGGAGACCAACCACCAGCGGCTGACCCCCATAGGCACCCTGAAATCCACCTGGCTGTCGCCCCATACCTGCGCCTGCCAGACAGATGCACCCGCCCCCGATGCCATCCTGCTGGCTACCCTGGAAGGGTTTCGCGACTTTCACCCGGCGCTCGCGGCCGCCAACCTGGCGACCCATCCGCGCTTCGCCCACTGCCGCATCATGACGGGTGAAATTCGCCTGCCCCAGCTCGCCGAGTTCAGCCGTAATCCCCACGAGTTTCGCTCCGCCGATATCGCCCGCCTGTTTGACAAACAAAAGGGCGACCAGCCCGATCTGCTGGCAGATCTGGCCCGCGAAATCTGCCGCATGGTGCACGAGAGCAGCGATCCCGGCTGCCGCCATGTGGTGCTGCCCGCCTGCCTGTCACTGGGGCTGGTCGGCCCCCGTCTGGCGGAACTGGAAAAACGCACCGGCTGCACCATCAAGGAGGTGGCGACCATGCCGCCCTCACTCATCGGCATGCGGATGCAAGAGGCGCTCAAGCGTCGCTTCCAGGCCCTGGGCGGTACCTTCCTCACCAGCGAGCGGGTGCTTGGCGCCCGTTACGAGGGGGACAAGGTGCTCGGTGTGCACAGCCAGAACGGCGACGATCAGCTGTTTGAAGCAGATCATTTCGTGCTCGCCTCCGGCAGCTTCTTCAGCCGCGGCCTCGAATCCCGTCTGCGCGGCATTCGCGAGCCCATCTTCGACGCCGATGTGCTGAGTCTGGAGGAGCGCGATGCCTGGGCCGGTCGCCGCCTGTTCGACCACCACCCCTTCATGGGCTTCGGGGTCAAGACCGACGACAAGCTCAGAGTGATGCGCGGCGGCAAACCGCTCACCAACCTCTATGGCGCAGGCAGCGTGCTGGCTCACTATGACCCCATCAAAGAGGGCTCCGGCTCCGGTGTCGCCGTTGCCACCGGCTGGCAAGCCGCCGGCCATATTCTGGGCGCGGCCCAATGATTACTTCGTCCCATATCCCGTGTCTTCATCATCGCCGGGAGGAGAACTGACATGCTACTGGATCACGCCAACCAAACTTTCGATCAGTGCATCAAATGCACCGTCTGCACCGCCTACTGCCCTGTGGCCAAGGCCAACCCCGCCTACCCTGGCCCCAAACAGGCGGGCCCGGATGGCGAGCGGCTGCGCATCAAGAGCCCGGAACTGTTCGACAGCGCCCTCAAATACTGTACCAACTGCAAGCGCTGTGAAGTCGCCTGCCCAAGCGGAGTGCGCATCGGCGACATCATCGCCAAGGCCAAAGACAAGTACAGCGGCTTCAAACCCGGGATCCGCGAGTTCGTGCTCTCCCACACCGACCTGATGGGCAGCATGTCCACCCTGATGGCCCCCGTGGTCAACTTCACCACCGGCCTCAAGCCCATGAAGCTGGTGCTGGACAAGGCGCTGGGGGTCTCCTCCCACCGCGATCTGCCCAAATATTCCCAGGGCACCTTCCGCGGCTGGTACAAGAAGCAGAAGGCCACGCAGGCCCAATATGAGCGCCAGATAGCCTATTTTCACGGCTGCTACGTCAACTACAACCACCCGCAGCTCGGCAAGGAGCTGGTGCAGGTGCTCAACGCCATGAACATAGGCGTGCAACTGCTGGAGCGGGAGAAGTGCTGCGGCGTGCCGCTGATTGCCAACGGCTTCATGGACAAGGCCAAGCAGCAGGCGGCCTTCAACATCAAACAGCTTGAGAACACGCTGCTGGGCAACGAGATGCCGCTGCTGGCCACCTCCTCCACCTGTGGTTTCACCCTGCGGGACGAATATCCTCACCTGCTGGAGCAGGACAATCACAAGGTGCGGGATCGCATCTCGCTGGTGACCCGCTTCCTGTGGAACGAGTTTTACAAGGGCAACAAACCAGCCATGAAGCCGCTCAATCTGCACATCGCCTACCATACCCCTTGCCACATGGAGAAGATGGGGGGCGTCATCTATACCCTCGAATTGCTGCGCGCCATTCCCGGGGTCAAGGTGACGGTACTGGAGTCCCAGTGCTGCGGCATCGCCGGCACCTATGGCTTCAAGTCCGAGAACTACGAAACCAGCCAGGCCATAGGTGAAGGGTTGTTTGATCAGATAAACCGCCTCAAGCCTGATCTGGTCATCACCGACTGCGAGACCTGCAAGTGGCAGATCGAGATGAGCACAGAGTTTCGCTGTGAACATCCCATCCACTTGCTTGCCCAAGCGCTGGCATAAGAGAGCACAGTGACAGGTGGATATAGAGATGAGCACTCCGATTTCCCGCTGTGAACATCCCATCCATCTGCTTGCCCAGGCCCTGGTCTGATCACAGATCACCCAGACAGACACGCAACGAGCCGGCCCATGCCGGCTCTTTCATTTCAGCAAGTCCATCAAACGTCCCGGTGCGAATAAACTGCCGCGAATGACAGGCAGAGGCGAGATGATTGAATCTGGTTCTCCTGTGCCTCTCACCGGGTTCAAAACCCACCCAAATACAGAATAAATATTCACCGACGAATCTATACCCATAAATAGATAAGTCACATGCTCGATTTCAAGCCAACCCTTGCCACATCAGGCATACCAGCCAACATTGCCAACAGGGCGCAACGACATGCTGGCAAAGCGCGTCAATAAGTTGAGTTTTCTCATTATTTAACCGGGATCTCATTTCCGGCACTTGCTCCCCCGGGCAATTGATCTAGCGCAAGCTCAGTCCTGATAAATCATCATCCATTTTACCCATTTGGTAATATCCAACCCGAGCAATCGCATAATTACATGGGTTTTATTCACTAATAACAATTAATCGGCCTGCCTGCTCCTGCCTAGTGCGGGGGCTGATGCCCACATCCAGGATGGAACGGTCAGGCTTGGCAATGAGATCGATTCGGGAGTGATGATCGTGAGTTCACACAACAGACTGACCAGACTGGGCCTCACCGCCCTGCTGCTGACCACCTGCTTTGGCGCCAGCGGCTTGGCACAGGCCGATGAGGCAACCCCCAAGGGCAAGATAGAGGCACGCAGCGAGCTGTTCGCCAAGGATCACGTCGACCAGTTCAGCAGCTGGAAAGAGACCAGCGAGAGCAAGGAGCGCACCGATGCCCTGGCCGAAGATCCGCAGATGGTGGTGCTCTGGGGGGGTTATCCCTTCTCCAAGGATTACAACAAGCCCCGCGGCCATTTCTATGCCCTGACCGACGTACGGGAAACCCTGCGCACCGGCGCTCCCAAGACCGCCGAGGATGGCCCCCTGCCCATGGCCTGCTGGAGCTGCAAAGGCCCGGATGTGGCCCGCGTCATCGATGAAAAAGGCGAAGATGGCTACTTCAAGGGCATGTGGGCCAAGGGTGGCCCGGAAATAGTCAACACCATAGGCTGCGCCGACTGCCACGACACGGCGTCGAAAGAGTTCAAGGAGGGTAAACCCGCCCTGCACCTCTCCCGTCCCTATGCCGACCGCGCCATGACCGCCATCGGCAAGCCGTTCAAGGAGCAGGGTCGTTTCGATCAGCAATCCCAGGTGTGTGGCCAGTGCCACGTGGAGTACTACTTCAGCGGCCCCACCAAGGCGGTGAAATTTCCCTGGGACAAGGGCACCACGGTTGAGCAGATGGAGCAGTACTACGACGAGAACGGTTTCGCCGACTGGACCCACGCTCTCTCCAAGACCCCCATGCTCAAGGCACAGCACCCTGAATACGAGACCTGGCGCGCCGGCATTCACGGCCAGAACAATGTCGCCTGTGTCGACTGCCACATGCCCAAGGTGCAAAACGAGCAGGGCAAGGTCTACACGGATCACAAGGTCGGCAACCCCTTCGATCGCTTCGAGCAGACCTGCCGCAACTGCCATACCCAGAGCAAGGAGATGCTGCAAGGCATAGTCCAGCAGCGCAAGGATGCGGTGACCGAGATCAAGCTCAAAGTCGAGAAGCAGCTGGTGCACGCCCACTTCGAGGCCAAGGCGGCCTGGGATGCAGGCGCCACCGAGGCGCAGATGAAAGACATACTGCAAGACATCCGTCACGCCCAATGGCGCTGGGACTTCTCCATCGCTTCCCACGGGGTGCAGATGCACGCCCCGGAAGTGGCACTGCGCATGCTGGGTACAGCTCTGGATAAAGCCGCCGATGCCCGCACCAAGCTGGCACGCCTCTTGGCGACCAAGGGGATAAGCCACGAGATCGCCCTGCCGGACATCTCCACCAAGGAGAAGGCGCAAGCCGCCCTTGGCATGGACATGAAACAGATGAACTCAGACAAGGCCCAGTTCCTCAAGACCACAGTTCCCGCCTGGGATGCCGAGGCCAAGGCGGCCGGACGGCTGGCACAGTAACGGCGACTGCGGGCCCGGCCCCAAGTCGGGCCCGCAGCTGATGGAGGCTTCCTATGGGTGATTTAACAATGGATTTTTTACGACTGATGCTGATGGCAGCCATGCTGCTCACCAGCCTGCAGGGACAGACGGGCGACGCCGCGAGCGCGCCCGCCGCCATGCCCGCGACGCATGAAGTGGAATTTTTACGCAGCCCCGACAAGGCCTGCACCGACTGCCACAAAGAGCAGGCAAGCGGCATGCACGGCAAACATGGCCAGGCAACCAACCCCAACAACCTGGCGCCGGTCACCTGCACCAACTGCCACGGCCAGCCCTCCCCCCAGCACAGGGAAGGGGTCAAGGATGTGATGCGCTTCAGTGACAGCTTCAACCCTCCGCAAGGCAAGGAAGCTTACCCCATCGCCGAGCAGAACGGGGTATGCATGAGCTGCCACGAACCCAAGCCATTGCGCGAGGCGCTTTGGGCCCACGACGTACACGCCACCAGGCTCACCTGCACCAGCTGCCATGCGCTGCACCCGGTCAAGGAGCCCATGGTGGGCATACCGGAAAAGTCCCGCATCAAGCTCTGCGTCGATTGCCACAGCAAGCAGCATGAGGCCAAGGCAACCGCTCAGCAGGCGAGCGTGAGCAAGGAGGCACAATGAGCTGCTCTCGTCGTGACTTTATGGCGGGCATGGGAGCAGGGGCCCTCATCATGATGACGGGGACTGTTCGTGCCAACACCCGCGCCGGGGCAGCCACCCTAGCCCACAGCCAGACCATAGACGGGGTACGCTACGGCATGATCCATGACGAGGCGGCCTGCATCGGCTGTACCGCCTGCATGGATGCCTGCCGGGAGGTGAACCAGGTGCCGGAAGGGGTCTCGCGGCTCGAGATCATCCGCTCCGGCCCCATAGGCACATTCCCCGATGCCGAGTACCACTTCTTTCGCAAGTCCTGCCAGCACTGCGACAACGCACCCTGCGTGCATGTCTGCCCGACCGGTGCCTCCCATATCCGCAAGGAGGATGGCATCGTCGATGTGGACCCGGACTTGTGCGTCGGCTGCATGTACTGTCTGGCCGCCTGCCCCTATCAGGTGCGCTTTATCAACCCTGTGACCAAGGTCGCGGACAAGTGCGACTTTTGCCGCAAGACCAATCTGGCGGCGGGCAAGGAGCCGGCGTGTGTAGAGTCCTGCCCCACCAAGGCGCTGGTATTCGGCAATCTGGATGACCCAAATAGCCCCATCGCCAAACGACTGGTGAAGGAGACCACCTATCGCTACAAGCAGGCGCTCGGCACCTCGCCCAAGATGTACCGTGTGCCCAAAGGGGAGATAACGTCATGACCATGCAAGCGGCAGTAACCCAGGGAGGGAATGACCATGTGGCATGACGCATTTCATTTTCCTTCCCTTGTCTGGGACTGGCCCATCGCCATCTACCTCTTTCTGCTCGGCATCTCCGCCGGGGCCACCAGCCTCTCGGTGTTGTTGCGCCGCAAAGGGGCTGGCAGCGAGAGCGGCATCATCAAGGCGACCGCCATTCTGGCACCGCTAAGCGTGATATTGGGGCTCTTGATCCTCATCTTCCACCTAGCCCGTCCCTGGACCTTCTGGAAGCTGATGTTCCACTACCAGTTCGACTCAGTGATGTCGATGGGGGTCATGCTGTTTCAAGTCTATATGGCGGTGCTGTTTGCCTGGCTGGCAGTGGTGTTCAGAGCCGACATTGAGGCGGTGCGCCGTCGCCTGCTCAAGGAGAGGTTCGCCTTTGTGGATGGGCTGATTGCTTGGCTTGCCCGCTTCGAGACACTGTTGGCGCCACTGCTGTTGCTGCTCGCCGTGCTGCTGGGGGCCTACACCGGCTTTTTGCTCTCGGCGCTCAAGACCTATCCGCTGCTCAACAACCCTGTGCTGCCGGTGCTGTTTCTGGTCTCCGGCATCAGTTCAGGCATTGCCTCCACCATCCTGCTGGCTGTCACCCTGTTCAAAGAGAACCACCACAGCCAGGGGGTGAGCTTTGTGCACGGCTTCGAGCGACCCGTGCTGGTGGTGGAGGTGCTGCTGCTGGTCTGCTTCTTTACCGGTCTCTATTTCGGTGGCGGCCAGAAGGAGGTGGCCATGTGGGCGGCCATCGGCAGCGGCTTCTGGGCCCAGGTGTTCTGGCTTGGTGTGGTGGGCATCGGCATGCTGCTGCCCCAGTTGCTCTCCCTGCTACCAGCACAAATACGCCAGCGCAACGGTCATCTGGTGCTGGTGTGCTGCCTGACCCTGATGGGCATACTGCTGCTGCGTTACTTCGTGCTTTATGCCGGACAGATGACGGTCGTATAACAACCCGTTCACGCTCCTGCTGCGAGGCCGTGATCAAGGCTCATGTGCTGCTCGGAATCCTCATGTATTCACATACACTCCGGTTCCTGCGCTGCTCTTTACCTTGCTGACAACCTCTCGCGACGGATCGTGGACAGGTTATAAAAATGGGGGACAAGCGCCAGCCGCCCTCGGGCTACTGGCGCTTATTTGTTGCGATGAGTTGTTGCTAGCAATGTGGATGTTATCCCACAGCGCCAGTACGGTGCAGACGCTGCGGTATAACATAGACGAATGATTGACTGGAGGTTGTGTGCTGGCGGAGTTCGGCTATCTCTCACTGTTGCTGGCAACGGCGCTCTCTCTGGCGCAAGGCACCCTGCCCTGGCTGGGCCTGAGGCTGGCATCGCCCCCTCTGCTGGGCTGTGCCAAGCCGCTGGCACTGCTCAATGCCGCCCTGCTGGGGGCTGCCCTGCTGCTGCTCGCCAGCTGCTTTGCCCGGGATGATTTTACCGTCAGCTATGTGGCCCAGCACGCCAACAGCGCCCTGCCCATGGGCTTCAAGCTGGCGGCGGTCTGGGGCGGCCATGAAGGCTCCATGCTCTTCTTCGTGTTTGCGCTGGCGCTCTGGGGCGCCCTGGTGGCGCTCTGCTCGCAGCGGGTCGACTCGCTGATCCGTGCCCGTGTGCTCGCCATCATGGGGCTGATAGTGGGGCTGTTTGGACTCTATACCCTTGTCTTCTCCAGCCCGTTTGACCGGCAGTTCCCTGGGCCCCAGGAGGGACGCGATCTCAATCCCATGTTGCAGGACATAGGCCTCATCATTCACCCGCCCCTGCTCTATCTCGGCTACGTGGGCTTTGCAGTCAACTTCGCCTTCGCCATGGCGGCGCTGCACTCGGGCAGGCTGGACGGCGCCGTGGCCCACTGGAGCCGCCCCTGGGCACTGGGCTCCTGGGTGTTTCTCACCGCCGGTATCCTGCTCGGCTCCTGGTGGGCCTATTACGAGCTCGGCTGGGGTGGCTGGTGGTTCTGGGATCCGGTGGAAAACGCCTCCCTGCTGCCCTGGCTGCTCGGCACCGCCCTGCTGCATGCCCTTATCGTCTGCGAGAAGCGCGGCGCTTACGGCCACGGCGTGCTGCTGCTCTCCATCTTCACCTTCGCCCTGAGCCTGCTCGGCACCTTCGTGGTGCGCTCCGGCGTGCTCACCTCGGTGCACGCCTTCGCGGTGGATCCCAATCGCGGCCTCACCCTCTTGCTGCTGCTCGGCCTGTTATTGACCACGGCGCTCACCCTGTTTGCGCTGCGGGCCGATACCCGCGCCCCCTACGCCCGCTTCAGCTTCTGGTCAAAAGAGGGACTCTTGGGCGCCGCCATACTGCTGCTCAGCGTGGCCTGCGCCTGCGTGTTGCTCGGCACCTTCTACCCCATGGTGTTCCAGTCCCTGCACCTGGGCTCGCTCTCGGTCGGTGCGCCTTATTTCAACGCTGTTTTCGTGCCGCTGGCCCTGGTGCTGATGGCACTGATGACCCAGATCCCGCGCCTGCGCTGGCAATGTCTTGCGGCCAGCCCCCCCATCAAGCGGAGAGTGCCGCCTCTGCTCGGCCTGCTCGGGGGCGGCCTGCTCAGCCTGGGGTATCGCGATCTTGGCGCCCTCAGTTGGGTTGGCCTTGTCGCCAACGTGCTGAGTCTCTGGCTGGTGGCAAGCCTGCTGCTCAATTTCTCATTCAAGACCCATGGCCTGAGTGCCAACCGGCTGGGGAGTGTGCTCGCCCACCTGGGAGTCGCCATATGTGCCCTTGGCATCAATCAGGTGAGCCACTACAGCCAGGAGGGGGGCACAGTATTAAAAGCGGGCAGCCCCTACCAGCTTGGCGCCTATACCTTTCGCTATGAGGGGAACGAGCCCCTCCTCGGCCCCAACTACACTGCCGAGCGCATTACGCTGAGCGTGCACAAAGGCGCCAAGGAGGTGGCGCGGCTGATGCCGGAGCGGCGCCACTACAGCGTGCGCACCATGAACATGAATGAACCGGGCATCGCGTGGGGGCTGTTTGGGGATCTCTACGTGGTGCTCGGCGAGAAGATGGGGCCGGACGCCTACGCCATGCGCCTTCACTACAAGCCACTGGTGCGCTGGATCTGGCTGGGGGGCATGCTGATGATGGCGGGAGGTGCCCTGCGTTTGCTGGGGCGCAAGCCGTTGCTGGCATCCCGTCCAGCCAAGATCCCGCAGCCCCTGCGCGAACAGGAGGCACCATGAGCCCGCGCCTGCGCCTTTTTATCCCCTTGCTGCTGACCCTGGGCCTCGGCACCCTGCTTTGGCTGGGGCTTGCCAACAATCCCTACCGCCAGGACGAGGCGACCCTGGGGCGTACCCTGCCCCAGTGGCAGAGCGAAAACCTGCTGGATGGGGGGCTTGTCCACACCGATCAACTCAAGGGTGAGCCCTTTGTGCTCAACGTCTGGGCTAGCTGGTGCCCCAACTGCCGCGCCGAGCACCCGCTGCTCGCCGAGCTGGCCAAGACAGTGCCCCTCTACGGCCTCAACTACAGAGACAAGGGCGAAGCGGCACGTGCCTGGCTTGAGGAGGCAGGCAACCCCTATCGCGCCGTGCTGGCGGACTCGGACGGCAAGCTGGCGCTGGAGCTCGGCGTCTACGGCACGCCGGAGACTTATCTGTTTGCCGCCGACGGCACCCTGCTCACCCGCCACACGGGCGAGCTGACTGCCGATATCTGGCAGCGCCAGTTTGTGCCAAAGCTCAAGGCCGCCCGCGCCACGACCCTGACATCCTCAACGACCACCCGGCAGGAGGGCAAACCATGAAGACCCCTGTCATCCTCTGCACCCTGCTGCTTGTACTCGGTATGAGCGTGGGCGCCCTGGCCAGCGGGGTCGATACCTATCAGTTCCAGCACCCGGAGCGACAGAGCCGCGCCCAGGATCTCGCACGCGCCCTGCGCTGCCCCCAATGCCAGAACCAGAACCTGGTGGAGTCCAACTCCCCCATCGCCCGGGATCTGCGGCTCGAGGTCTACCACTGGGTGGACGAGGGGCAGAGCGACGAGCAGGTGATCGCCCGCATGACCAGCCGATTTGGCGACTTCGTGCGCTACGATCCCCCCTTCAAGGCCAGCACCCTGCTGCTCTGGGCTGGTCCCCTCCTCCTGCTGGGACTGGCACTGACCACACTGGGACGCCGTCTGAAAGCCAAAGGGGATCAGGCCGTCCCGCTCAACGGCTCTGCCAGCAGGCAAACCGCCGACCCGCGCAGTGAGTTGAATCGCCTGATCATGCTCAGGGAGCAGACCTGTCTCCCCCCAGAACATCCCCTCTATCAGGAGCTGACCGCAGCCAACCTTGACAATGCCACGCCGGCGGCGGAGCTGGCCCTGCGCGAGCGGCTGACCCATCGATCTGGCAACTGCGGCAGCCACACGCAGCACAAGGGCGTCCTTCTGCTGCTCGGAATCGTGATGGTCGGCGGGCTCGCCACCTTTTATGCCGGCAGCGGCCGCTATCAGGCATGGCAGGCTTATCAGTCACGCCCCGATCCGCTGGCGAGGCTGAGTCCGCGGGATCTGCAGGACAAGGAGCTGGGGGATCTGCATCAAACCCTGCAGCGCAATCCGCAAGACCTCGACAGTTGGGCAGCGCTGGGGCAGCTCTATCTCTATCGGGATGAATACGAGAACGCCTGGCTCGCCTATCAGCGCCTCGCCCTGCTTGAAGGGGGCGCCAGTGCCGCCACCCTGGCCGCCCAGGCGACTGTGCGCTACTACCAGGCAGGCCAGCAGATCACCCCAGAGGCGCGCCACTTGCTCGATAGCGCCCTCAAGCAGGATAAAGGGGAAGTGAGCGCCCTGATGCTGCTCGCCTCCGATCACTTCCTGCACGGCCGCTACCGCCAGGCCATCGCCCTGTGGCAACAACTGCTGGATAGCGAGCGCCCTCGTATCAACCGTGCAGCGCTGATTGAGGCGATCCAGACGGCAAAAATGATGGGAGGCTGACGGGTTGGAGGATCCATCCTTCACCCTGTTGCCCAGGCCAATATCAACAGGAAATGACTTGCCATCACGCCAATCCAGGACAAACAATACGAGCCCCTTTATTCCACCGCAGGAGCCTTCCCCATGATCCCCATTCGCTGTCACGCCGTCTCCGGTGTGGCGTTATCGGAAATCGATGGCCAAACCAAAATACTGCTGATGAAGCGGGTCAAGGGCGGCTTCTGGTGCCATGTGGCGGGCACGGTGGAGGCGGGTGAAACCGGCTGGCAGACCATTATTCGCGAGATGGGTGAAGAGACAGGCATCGCCGTCACAGCGCTATACAGCGGCGAATACCTTGAGCAGTTTTACGAATCGGCCTCGAATACCGTGATGGTGGTGCCGGTCTTTGTGGTCTATTGCCCACCCAATCAAGCGGTCACCCTCAACGACGAGCACACCGAATATCGCTGGTGTTCGCTCACCGAAGCCAAGGCGCTGGTGAGCTTTCCCGGGCAGAAGGCGCTCTATGACCACATCTGGCACTATTTTGTCGAAAACAGCCCCTCGGCACTGATGCAAATGACTATCCCTTCGTAACCGCAGAGGGGGCTCTTCTCGTCTGCGCCATCATACAACTTCGACGATAAGATGCCGCCCCTCTCCGAAGGGGCGCCCTGTCTGTTCAGGGTTGCCCTCTGGTACCGTTTTACCCGGCGCCAGGGTGATAAACAGGCTGTCGAGAGCGACAGCCTCCTCCAGGGCACAAAAAAGTGGTAACGAATGGCCATAACAGGCATATAGTGCGCCACCATAGCACGTCACAATGACAGCGGGTTCTGACGACCATCAGACCCATACATGGCTCGATACTTCATGGAACTGGTCGCCATATAGCCCCGAACGTGGGTATATCAAGGCACAAGGCCCCATAAAAATGAAATATCGGGCCGTTAAACGTTGTGAAGCGTCAATTACCGTCATATAACTAGCCAAATACCCCTGTCAGTCGTACGGAAGCGTCAAATCATGATTATTCGCCCTTTTCTTACCCTGTTGCTCGGTGCCTTCCTCATTCCCGTCAGCATGGAGAGCGTCCAGGCCAACCCGTTTTCAGCAGCATCTCCCTCCCCCAATCGCTTTCTCGAACAACGCAGCGATCTGGCCCTGAGTTCGGCCTCCTTCGTGGTCGCCAACCCGCGCACCGGCGAGGTACTCTCCGAGCGCAACGCCAACCGTGTGATGCCGATTGCCTCCATCACCAAATTGATGACGGCGCTGGTAGTGCTCGATGCCAATCAGCGTCTCTCCGAGACGCTCACCGTTACCATGGCCGACGTGGATCGCCTCAAGGGCACGGGTTCACGGTTGGCGGTAGGTTCACGCCTCAGCCGCGCCGACATGCTGCATATTGCCTTGATGTCGTCGGAAAATCGCGCCGCCTCGGCCCTAGCAAGACACTACCCGGGGGGGCAACGCGCCTTTATCGAAGCGATGAATGCCAAGGCCAGCATGCTTGGCATGTGGAGCACCCAGTTTGCAGACAGCACTGGCCTCAATCCGCGCAATGTCTCCAGCGCCCATGATCTGGCCAAGCTGGTGGCGGCCGCTTCGGCCTACCCGCTGATCCGGCAATACTCCGCCACAGAGCAGCGCATGGTACGCAATGGCAAGCGCCAGCTGCACTATCTCAACTCCAACCGACTGGTGCGCGAAGGCAGCTGGCTGGTCACCCTCTCCAAGACGGGCTACATCCGCGAGGCGGGTCGCTGTCTGGTGATGGCAACCCAGATCAACCGCGAACCGGTGATCCTGGTGCTGCTCAATGCCGATACCCCCAATGCCAGGGTGGCGGATGCCAAGCGTATCAAGTCCTGGCTGGAGAGCTCGGGTCGCACCAGCCTGACGGCTCAATCCAGCCCCCAGACCAAGTTGTTCAGCAGCCAGTAATCCGCGTCCATCCCAAAATGTAAAAAGCCCCCGCACCACTGGTGCGGGGGCTTTGCTGTTGCGTGGCCAATGGTGCCGGTCAAGAAACCGGCCCTGTTTAGACCGGCTTGAGCCGGGCTGTGAAGTGGCGCAGCAGCGGCGGTTCATAGTCGAAGGTGAGACCGCGGATCTCGCTGGCCCTCGTCTTGACCGCAATTAGGCAATCAGCCACATAGTCCATGTGATCCCGGGTATAGACCCGGCGCGGAATGGTGAGACGCAATAGCTCGAAGTCCGCCGCCTCCTGCTTGCCGGTGGCCGGATCGCGCCCCAGCAGCAGTGAGCCTATCTCCACCCCGCGCACACCCCCCTCCAAATAGAGGGCGCAGGCCAGGGCATGGGCCGGGAACTGCTCCCCCGGTATATGGGGCAGCAGCTTCTTGGCATCCACAAAGACCGCATGACCGCCGGTTGGCGTCTGGATTGGGATGCCCGCCTCGGCCAGCCGCTCGCCGAGATAAGCCACCTGACCGATGCGATAGGTCAGATACTCCTCGTCCATCCCTTCCCGCAGGCCGATGGCCAGCGCCGCCATGTCACGGCCGGCAAGACCACCGTAGGTAACGAACCCCTCCATCGCCACGCAGCGCACTTGCACCGAGCGGAACAGGTCGAGATCCTCCTTGAAGCAGCAAAGACCGCCGATATTGACCAGCCCGTCCTTTTTGGCCGACATGGTGAACATGTCCCCCAGGTCAAACATCTGGCGCACTATCTCCTTGATGCTGCTCTTGGCGTAATCCGGGTCGCGCTCCTTGATAAACCAGGCGTTTTCGGCAAAGCGGGCGGCATCGATCACCACAGGAATATGGTGACGACGTGCAAGCTCGGAAACAGCCTGCATATTGCCCATGGAGACCGGCTGACCGCCAGCACTGTTGCAGGTGACAGTGATGATGACAGCGGCCACATTGTCGGCCCCCAGCGTCTCTATGGTGTCGGTCAGGCGACCGAGATCGAAATCCCCCTTCCAGGCATAAGGGGCCGTGGTGTCGAGGGCCTTCGGTGTGAGCAGGTTGATGGCCCGCGCGCCCGCCAACTCTACATGGGCCTTGGTGGTGTCGAAGTGGTAGTTGGAGATGAAGACCGGCGCCTTGCCCTTGCAACGCTTGACCAGCTCGGGAAAGAGGATCTGCTCGGCCCCTCGCCCCTGGTGGGTGGGCATCACATGCTGGTAGCCAAACAACTCGCGCACGGTACGCTCCAGCTCGACGAAGTTGCGGCTGCCCGCATAGGCTTCATCCCCCATCATGATGCCGGCCCACTGGCGATCGGACATGGCGCCCGTGCCGCTGTCGGTCAGCAGATCGATATAGACATCTTCGGCCAGCAGCAGGAAGGGATTCCAGCCTGCGGCCTCAAGGGCGGCGCGGCGCTCGGCGCCAGTGGTCTGTTTGATGGGCTCGACCATCTTGATACGAAAGGGTTCGGGTATACGACGCATATAAGACTCCTCACCGGCGCGAGGCCAGTGTTGCAGACACATTGAAGTTCAAGAGGTTGTCAGAGGCGAGCTGGGCTCGCGCCAGGCACGGCAGGGTGTCAGCGGTGAGGAAAATCGAAGGTGAGAATGGGATCTCGGGTATACCAGTGGGCGAGCAGGCAAGCTGCCCGGGGCCTAGCTGTCATGACAGGCATCACTCCCCTCCGTATTGGTTGCAAACTGTGTCGGTGGCAAACCATCTTGATTGCCAAGCAGTGCTGCCAACTGGCAGCCTCGCCACGTTAACGGCTGGTTAACCCGCAGACAACGGGTATGCTGACACGCTGTGCGCCTGCTCACAAAGTACGCATGCGTGCGGCAAGCCAGGGTTGTAGATGATCCGCCCACCCTCCTTGTTCGTTAAGCTCCCTACGCGCAACCCATATCAGTCATTACCCAAGGCCCGGAAGCCATCATGCATCGCAAACCCCATCTGCCCGAGAAAATATGCCCCGTCTGCCTGCGGCCTTTCGCCTGGCGACGCAAGTGGGCCCGCAACTGGCAGGAGGTTCGCTATTGCAGCGAGCGCTGTCGCCACCAGAAAGGAGCCAGAACCTGATGGAACTGCGTTTAATCCTCGGCGATCAACTCAACGCCAGTCACAGCTGGTTTCGTACCCCGGATCCCGACGTCTGCTATCTGCTGGCGGAGCTGCGCCAGGAGACCGACTACTGCCACCACCATCGTCAGAAGGTGCTGGCCTTTTTCGCCGCCATGCGCGCCTTCGCCGCGGCCCTCACCAAGGCGGGTCACAGAGTCTGCTATCTCACCCTGGATGAAACCAGGCACTGGCCGAACCTGCCGGCCCTGCTCGATGCCCAGATTATCCACCACCAGGCCAGCCGCTTTGCCTGGCAGAGCCCGGATGAGTGGCGGCTGGCCACGCAGCTTGAACAGTGGGCCGCGGGGCTCGCCATGCCTGCCCATCAGGTCGACAGCGAACATTTCCTCACACCGAGGGATGGCTGGCAGCGCTATCCCCACAGCCGGATGGAGTTTTTCTACCGCGCTCTGCGCAAGCAATATGGTGTGTTGCTCGATGAAGGGGGCAAGCCCCTTGGCGGGCGCTGGAACTTTGACAGCGAAAACCGGGCCAAACTGCCCGAGCGCCAGCCCATCCCGGCCCCGCTCTTGTTTGCCAACGATGTGCAGGATATCGATGCAATGCTGTTGCATCACGGGGTGAACACATTGGGCTCGGCCGATGCCGGCGCCCTCCCCTGGCCCATCACCCGACGCCAGAGCCGGGAACTGCTCGATCACTTTCTGACCCACTGCCTGCCCTACTTTGGCCGCTATCAGGATGCCCTGAGCGAGCGGGGCTGGAGCCTGTTTCACAGCCGCTTGTCGTTCTCCCTGAACAGCAAGATGCTCCACCCCCTCGAGGTGATCCGTGCAGCCGAAACCCACTGGCAGGCCAATCAGGGCACCATCACGCTGGCACAGGTCGAAGGGTTTATCCGCCAGATCCTCGGCTGGCGCGAGTTTGTCCGCGCCCTCTACTGGGAGCGGATGCCCGAGCTTGGCGACACCAATTTTCTGGCAGCCAGCCGGCCACTGCCCGCCTACTTCTGGAGCGGAGCAACCCGCATGGCCTGCATGGGGCACGCTATCCGGCAATCTCTGGAACACGGCTACGCCCATCATATCCAGCGGCTCATGGTGACAGGCAACTTTGCCCTGCTGGCGGGGATCAATCCGGACGAGGTCGATGAGTGGTATTTGGGGATCTACGTGGATGCCATCGAGTGGGTGGAACTGCCCAACACCCGAGGCATGAGCCAGTTTGCCGATGGCGGCCTGATGGGCAGCAAGCCCTACGCCAGCAGCGGCGCTTATCTGGATCGGATGGGTCACTACTGCAAAGGGTGTCACTATGACGTCAAGGCCCGCAGCGGTGACACCAGTTGCCCGTTCAATAGCCTCTACTGGCACTTTTTATGGCGCAATCGGGACAAGCTTGGCAACAATCCTCGCCTCGCTCTCCCTTATGCCAACTGGGATGGTCAAACGGAAGTGCAGCAGCAGGCCACCCTGACAACCGCGGCCCATCATCTGATCCATATCGAACAGCTTTGATGCCACAGTTAATGCCATCAAACCAGCCAATTCCGACATTGAAAACCAGTTAAATAATTGTAACCAGATGTATATTCCGATTATATCTATACCAGTTGAATATCCTGTGGCGGCTGATTATGGTGATGGCCCCAGTCAAGGAGAGACAAGATGGACATAGTGGTACTCGGTGGTGGCGTGGTCGGTGTGACCAGCGCCTGGTATCTGGCCAAAGCGGGCCACAAGGTGACCCTGCTGGAGCGACGGGATGGGGTGGCGCTGGAGACCAGCCATGCCAACGCCGGCCAGATCTCCCCCGGCTATGCGGCACCCTGGGCGGCGCCCGGCATTCCCCTCAAGGCCGCCAAATGGCTGCTGCAAAAACATGCGCCTTTCACGGTGCGCCCGACCTCGGATCCTTTCCAGCTGCGCTGGATGCTGAAGATGTTCGCCAACTGCACCCCGGCAGCCTATGCCACCAACAAGGGACGCATGGTACGCCTTGCCGAATACAGCCGCGACTGCATGAAGACGCTGCGGGACGAGTTGGCACTGGACTACGAAGGACGCCAGCTCGGCACCTTGCAGCTGTTTCGAAGCCAGGCCCAGCTCGATGCCAGCAAACGGGATATCGAGGTGCTGGAAGAGTATGGCGTCCCCTATCAGTCACTGGATGCCAGTGGTTGTGAAGGGGTTGAACCGGCATTGGCACGGGTACGTGGCAAGATAGTGGGCGGCCTGCGCCTGCCGGGAGATGAAACCGGCGACTGCTTCCGCTTCACCAAGGCACTGGCCGCCGAGGCGCAAAAGCTCGGGGTGGAATTTGTCTTCAACTGCGCCATCGACGAGATTGAGCTCTCTTTGGGGCGCGCCGTGGCGGTGCGGGCCGGTGAGCAGCGTTTCAAGGCCGATGCCATCGTCTGCGCGCTGGGCAGCTATGCTACCGGCTTCCTTCGTCCGCTTGGGATCGATCTGCCCGTCTATCCGGTCAAAGGTTACTCCCTGACCCTGCCCATGACAGATGCCGATGCGGCGCCCCGCAGTACAGTGCTGGATGAAACCTACAAGGTGGCCATCACCCGCTTTAACGAGCGGATCCGGGTCGGTGGCATGGCGGAGCTGTCGGGCTTCAATCTGGCACTCAATCCCAAGCGTTATGACACCCTGGCCATGGTGGTGGGGGATCTTTTCCCAGAAGGGGGCGATATCAGCCGCGCCGAGTTCTGGACAGGACTGCGACCCATGACACCGGACGGCACTCCCCTGGTGGGGCCAAGCCCGGTGCCCGGACTCTGGCTCAATACAGGCCACGGCACCCTGGGCTGGACCATGGCAGCCGGCTCGGGTCAGCTGCTGAGCGATCTGATCAGCGGCAGCTCGACGGCCATCAGCGACGAGGGGCTGACCCTGGCCCGCTACGGGTAACCCTGCGTCCGTCACGACCGTCGGCCAGACACACAAAAGAGGGAGTGCATGGTCACTCCCTCTTTGCATTTAGCCACTATCAGTCAGCAGCCTTGACCATCAAACCCGGCATGGCCTGCCACACCCTGGCGGGGTCTGGCTCGGCAATGGCCGTCGCCACCAGCTGTTCCAGCCACTGGCGATGCAATAGCCACATCTGCGGCCCCTCTCTTCCCTGCTCCTTGGCACACTGCTTCACCACATCTGCCGTCAGGTAGAGGTATCGCACCAGAGCGGTCAATTCGGGCTCGGGCCAACGGCAACCGAAATGGCTCAGCCGCTCGGACCAGAATGCCACCTGACCTCGTTCATGCTCACGCTCCAGCTCATGCAGTGCCGGTACCAGGTCCATCGCTTGCCACAAGGCGCCATAGCCGACGAAGCGGGTATCCAGCTCATCCAGCGCCTGATCCAGCAGTTGCAAGGTTTGTGGCCAGCTGCTGGCCTCCTGGCGGATCACTTCCTGCGCCGCGCATACGGCCGCCAGCCAGTCCATGGCCAACCGGCAGATGATGGCCTCCTTGTTGGGAAAGAGATGATAGAGCGACTTGATCCCTACCCCGGCTCGCGCCGCTATGGCGTTGGTATTGATTGCCAGAAATCCCTGCTCCTGCAACAGCGCCAGAGTGGCCTGCTCTATCCGGGTCACCGTCTCCTGACTGCGCTGCTGTCTGGGCTGGCGCCGCATACAGAGATCGGTGGGCAATAGCGGTTCTGACATGGGTACTCCCTCACCTTGGTCACCAAGCATGATTTTATAACTGCATGATGAAACAAGGAAAATATAAGTCAAAAAGAATATTTTCAGTAATTGCTGGCATTTATCCCGGAAGCTGCAATAAACAGAGGTGCTCATATTTGCAGTAAAAACTGCATTCTAACCAGGGAGAGCAATCGCATATGGATGGCAAGCAACAAGGTTTTACACTGAGCGCGGCGCTGCTGCTGATGGCCGGACTGCTGACCGGCTGCAACCAGGAGAGCACGGAGCCAACAGCGCAACGAACCCTCTATCTCAACGGCAAGATCCACACTCAGGATGGGCAACGCAGGGTCACCGAGGCCATGGTGGTTGCCGATGGCAAGTTTCTCTATGTGGGCACACTGCAAGGGGCCAAGGCCTATCAGACGGTCGGCAGTCAGTCGGTGGATCTGAAAGGCCGGATGGTATTGCCCGGTCTGCACGACAACCATATCCATCTGCTCGGCACAGTGGCACTGGACATGTGCGATCTCGATGGCCAGAGCGTCACGCTGGATCAGCTGGCGGACAAGATAAAAACATGTCTGCCCCGTTATGCCCCGGGCAAGGGAAGCTGGCTGGTGGTCAATCAGTGGTCCCCCTACGACGGCAATACGCCGACGGCGACCCATGCCACCCTGCTGGCCGCGCTGGATGTCGCGGCGCCAGACAATCCGGTGGTGCTCTTTGGGGTCGATGGTCATGCCAGTGCCTACAACTCGCAAGCGCTGGCCAATGCGCAGGATCAGGATGGCAATACAGTGGGTTTCAACGATGTGACCCTGGCACCGGGGGGCGTGTTTGCACATTTTCAGCCCTACGTTGACCTGACCAGTGGCGTGATCAGGGAGGGGGCTCGCAGCGCCATTCCGGTGCCGGAAACCACAGTGCTCAACGCCAGCGATGAACAGGCGGCAGCAGAGTATGACAAGATATTGCCTGCGGTCTCTTCCTTGATGGCTTCCCGTGGCATAACCGGGATCCAGGATGCCTGCGCCACCGATTTCATCCGCCAGCGCCTGCTCAACATGCAGAAACGTGGATTGCTGCACATGCGCGTCACTGCCGCCACCTGTTTTCACCAGGATGACTACAGCGGCAAGCTGGATATCGCCGGCCACCTCGCCAAGGCCAGCCAGGTCAGGAGCGCCTTTGCCGACAATCCGCTGATCAAGGCCGATGCCGTGAAGGTCTTCCTCGATGGCGTGCTGGAAGGAGATCCCTTCACCACACCGCCCTTTCTGCCCAATGCAGGCATGCTGGAAAACTACCAGCACCCCCATCTGACCATGGATCTTGCCACCGAGCAGGTGACCATCACCGCCAACAGCGAGGATGCTGGCAGCAACGGCATCGTCAATTACCGGGATGCCGACCTCAAGGACTATGTCACCGCACTCGATAACGCGGGTTTCAGCATTCATATGCACAGCATCGGCGATCGCAGCACCCGGGTCGGACTGGATGCCTTGCAGGCCGCCCGTACCAGCAATGGTGACAAGGGGATCCCCCATACCCTGGCCCATCTGCAGGTTGTCCACCCTGACGATCAGAAAAGGCTGGGGGAGCTGGGGCTGTATCTCACCTTCACCTACGCCTGGACCACGCCCCAGATAGCCTATGACATGCTGGTCACCCCCTTCATCCAGCCGACCAGAGCAGGACAATCCTTGAGCGAGGCACTGTATGACCCCCTCGGCTACCTGCACGATGCGCTCTATCCGGTCGAGAATGCTCGCAAGGCGGGCGCCATCCTGGTGGCAGGCAGCGATGCACCTGTGGATAGCCGGGACCCCCGCCCCTTCGTCAACATGGCAGCAGGGATCGCCAAAGCGGCGGGCGATGGCGAGGATTACCGCCCCCATCAGCGCACCTCCCTCGCCGAAATACTGGCGGCCTATACCATCAATGGGGCCAAGGCAGTACGCCAGCAAGCCGTCACAGGATCCATCGAGACAGGCAAGTCCGCCGATTTCATCGTGCTGGACAGGGATCTGTTCGCCCTGGTCGAGGCCGGAACACCGGCCAAGATAGCCGAGACCGAGGTCGAGCTGACTGTCTTCAAGGGGGAAACCGTCTACTCTCGCTGAGCCATCAAGACCCCTGCCGTGAACCATGCAGGCGGCAGGCCTTTCCAACGCCAGAAAGCAGGAGCAGCCCAGGCTGCTCTTTTTATTGCGTCAGATTAACGTCTCTTTGGCTCGCGAGATACCGCCCTTTTTCTTCCTCTTTTCCTCCTCTCTTAACACTGGCTTAAGGATCCCCTGTCACCTTGCAGCCATTGTCATGAACGGAGCCACCCTGTATGAGCACCCTCAGAGATGCCCTGCGTCGTTTCGACGGTCAGCGCCGTTGCTGGACGGCCGGGCTTGAGCGATCCCTCCTCGCCTGGCTTGCCAGACGAGGCAAGCTGCCGGCCTCAAACCAGCCACCCCAACGGATCCTCATCATCCGCAGCACCAACCGGATCGGCAACAATCTGTTCCTGCTGCCGTTTTTGCAACAGGTACGCCGCGCCCATCCTTTTGCCGAGATAGAACTGGTGTGCAGCGGTGGACAACTGCTTCCCTTTCTTGGCGACAAGCAGTTGCAGCGCATCCATCAGGTCAGGTTGCAGGGCAAGCACCTTATCCCGGCACTGCCCCGGTTGTGGCATCTGCGTCGCCAACATTATGACAGTGTCTATGTGCCTTTTGCCTCCAGCACGGATCACCTGATCGCCGCCTGGGTACGGGCCAGCGAGAAGGTGGGTTTTGACGATGCCAGAGGCGATGCGTTGTTTGACCGGTTGATCGCACCCGACACTCACTGCCACTACGCTCACCAACCGCTGCAGCTGCTGGGCATGCACGCCAGCCAGGCCGATCAGATTGAACTGGGTAGCCAGCTACATGCCGCCTGCCCCCACCTGACCGCGCTGGCACAGGCTCATTCCGGCCGCCCCCTCATCGGCTTTTTCACCGGCGCACGCAAGGGCAAGGGGCTCTCCCTTCCACAATGGCAGCGACTGCTCGGGGATCTGCGCCGCCACAGCCCGGATGCCCTGCTGATCCAGCTCACGGATCCTGCCTCCCCTTTGTCCCCCCTTGGCGACATGCAGGTATCCCTTCACACCTTAAGCGAACTGACCCGCTTCACCGGCGGCCTCACCCTCTTTGTCAGCTGCGACACTGGCCCCCTTCATCTGGCTGCCGCCAGCGGTGTGCCCTGCCTCGGGCTCTTTACCCAGACAGATCCCGCGCGCTACGGCTGCCTCGGGGCCCAGCACCTCAACCAAGTGGTCGACGATCGCAATGCCATTGCCCTCGATGCCCACTGGCTTGCCGAGACGCTGGCGCGCCAGCAAACACCTAGGGAGCGGCAAGCCCCTCTCTCCCACGTGCAGTACCAGCAAGCATCCGGGGCTCTCTTGCTGGACGGTACCGGGTTGCCCCTTGGCGTCAAAACGGGCGGCCAAAGCCAGCCGTTTTAACGCCAGGACCCAGAGAACATGAAGAGAAACAATGACTCGGCGGGGTATTTCCCCGTTATGATGCCTTATCGATAGCGGGCTTCGATGAGGGCCAGCTGGCCACTCTGGCGCAGCATGACCAGGACGCGGGAGAACTCGGCGGCCCGGCGGTGGAAAGGAGACGTGTTGGCGATGCAGAGGGTCAGCGGGGTCAATCCCAGCTGGAGCGGCACCTCGACTATCTGCCCGGTCAGCCCCAGCTGGCTGAGCTTGAAGTTGGCCACTATGGAGTCGGTGAACATCAGATCGCCCCGACCGGCCGAGAGCATCTTGAAGACGTTATCCACATTCATGGTCAGATGGACCTTGAATCCCACCAGATTCTCCTTGCCCCAGCCATTGCCGATATAGTCGAGAATGGTAAACCCTTTGAGATCGGCCAGGGATTTTGCCTGCTGGATCTGCACCATCCCCGGGTGTCCTGCCTCGGTGAACACCGTCAGTGCAGAGAAGGCGATCGGCTCTTCGACTATCCGGGTATAACCCCGTCGATCCAGGGTCGGCACAGTGACAAAACCGTCGGCCTGGCCGGAACGCACCCGCTTCTGGGCCCGTAGCCAGGGATACCCCTCGTGGCTCACCTTGATATCCAGTTCGCTGGCGACCCTGTCCATCACATCCACCATGATGCCCCGCATCTTGCCCTGCTCGTCCCGCCAGGAGTAGGGGGCAAAATCATCGAAATAGACCATTTTGAGCACAGGAACAGGCGCTGCCTGCGAGCAGGTCGTCAACAACAGCGCCCATAGACACCCGATCCAGACTCCTGGTTTCATCTTTTCCAGCCCCATCGACATCAGCCTGACCTGAGCCTAGTGCAAGCAGGTCGGGTGCGGGCAAGCGGCAACAAAAACAGAGGGAAGGCTTGCGCCTTCCCTCTTTCGTTATGCCCGTTCTCTTTGGTTATGTGCAGCGCTGCTCTTTGGTCTGCACGCTAGATTTTCACTCTAGATTTCCACTCTAGATTCCCACTCTGATTTGCACGCTTGCCGGGATCAGGCCAGCTCGGTCCGCAGCGCCTTGGTGGCATTGACCATCACCTTGAGTGCGGCTTCAGTCTCTTCCCAGCCCCGTGTCTTGAGGCCGCAATCCGGGTTGACCCAGAGCCGATCCGCCGGGATCTGCTTGGCTGCCTTGCGGATCAGATCCTCAATCCAGCTCTGGCTCGGCACGTTCGGCGAGTGGATGTCATACACGCCAGGCCCGATCTCGTTGGGGTAGTTGAAGCGCTCGAACGCTTCAAGCAACTGCATCTGGCTGCGGCTGGTCTCTATGGTGATCACGTCCGCATCCAACGCCGCCACCGCCTCTATGATGAGGTTGAAATCGCTATAACACATGTGGGTGTGGATCTGGGTGCTGTCCACCACCGGGCTTGCGCTCAGGCGGAAGGCGCGCACCGCCCAGTCCAGATAGGCCTGGTGATCCTGCTTGCGCAGGGGCAGCCCTTCACGGATCGCAGGCTCGTCGATCTGGATGATCTTGATACCGGCGGCTTCCAGATCCGCCACCTCGTCACGAATGGCCAGACCAATCTGCAGAGCAGACTGCTCGCGGCTCACGTCTTCCCGCGGGAAGGACCAGCAGAGAATGGTCACGGGCCCGGTCAGCATCCCCTTGACCGGCTTGTCGGTCAGGCTCTGGGCAAACTTGGTCCATTCGAGGGTCATGGGGGTCGGGCGGTCGATATCCGTGGTGATCACCGGCGGCTTGACGCAGCGGGAGCCATAGCTCTGTACCCAGCCGAAGCGGGTGATGGCAAAGCCGTCCAGCAGCTCGCCGAAGTACTCCACCATATCGTTGCGCTCGGCCTCGCCGTGCACCAGCACGTCCAGCCCGATGGCTTCCTGGCGCTCGATGGCATCCTTGATCTGGGCCTGAATGCCCGCCTCATAGGCGCTATCGTCGATACGACCGGCCCGCCACTCCTGACGCAACACCCGAATTTCCGAGGTCTGCGGGAATGAGCCGATGGTGGTGGTAGGCAGCAGCGGCAGCTTGAGATCATTGCGCTGGGCCTGCGCCCTCACCGGATAGGCACTCTGGCGGTCGAAGTCGCTGTTGGTCAGGCTGGCCAGACGAGACTGCACCGCTTTCTTGTGGACCCGGCTGTCGGACTCCCGATCCACGATGGGCTGACTGTAAGCGGTGATCTTGTCCAGATCCCCTCCGTCCAGGTAGTCGGAGAGCAGCCCCAGCTCGTAGCACTTTTGCAGGGCGAAGGCGAACCAGCTGCGGGTCTGGGGATCCAGCTCGTGCTCCAGGGTCAAGTCCACCGGGCTGTGCAGCAGGGAACAGGAAGAGGCAACCCAGAGCCGCTCGCCGAGCTTCTCTTTCAGTGCTTTCAGCGTCGGCGCCAGCTTGGCCAGGTTGGCACGCCAGACGTTGCGACCATTGATCACCCCGGCCGAGAGGACCCACTGGGCCGGCAAGTGCGGGACCAGGGTCTCCAGCTGCTCGGGGGCGGCCACCAGATCCAGGTGCAGGCCATCCACCTTCAGGCTGGTGATGATGTCGCGCTGATGGGCCACTGAGCCGAAATAGGTGGTGAGCAGCAGCTTGCAGGGGCCGCTCAGGCGCTCATAGGCGTTGAGGTAGGCCAGGCGCCACTCGTCCGGCAGGTCCAGCGCCAGGGCCGGCTCGTCGATCTGCACCCACTCCACCCCTTGCGCGGCCAGCTTGGCCAGTATCTCCTGATAGACGATCAGCAGGCGGTCGAGCAGTTCGAGACGGGAGAAGCCGCTCTCTTTCTCCTTGCCAAGCCACAGATAGGAGACGGGCCCCAGCAGCACCGCCTTGACCGGCAGCCCCAGCGCCTTAGCCTCTTCCACTTCGTCAAACAGTTGGCTCCAGCCCAGCTTGAAGCGCTGATCACGGCTGAACTCGGGTACCAGGTAGTGGTAGTTGGTATTGAACCACTTGGTCATCTCGGCGGCGGCGGCAGACGGGCCGGTCGGCGCACGGCCACGGGCCACCCGGAACAGGGTGTCGAGATCGGTATCCCCATGGCGGTGGCGGGCAGGCACAGCATCCACCAGCAAACTGGTGCCGAGCACTTGGTCGTACCAGGCAAAATCCCCCACCGGCAGCAGGTTGACCCCGGCGGTGCGCTGGGCTTGCCAGTGGCGATCACGCAGGCTCTTGCCGGTGGCGATGAGTTCTGCCTGAGTGGTCTCGCCACGCCAGTAGGATTCGAGGGCAAATTTCAGCTCGCGCTTGGCGCCGATACGGGGGAAGCCCAGTGTGTGTGCTCGTGTCATAGGTCCAATTCCTTATGCTCATTCATCTGATGGGAAACTGGATGATTTGGCCATCCAGATGTTTACACATCCAAAATGACAAGATAAGGTGGCCTTGGCTATTGAATACTCTTCAACTGGCTCTCAAATAATCCGCAACTAACGTGCAAGAGCGTCTTCAACGGACATGTAAGAGAGCGTTCAACGGATATGCAAGAAAGCCTTCAACTGATGCAACAAGGAGCCACGTCATGGCAGTGCCAAGCAATTCAGGCCTGGAAATCAAACACTTGAGAACCCTGACCGCATTGGCCGAGCAAGGGTCGCTGGCCGGCGCGGCGCAGAGCCTGAATCTGACCCAGTCGGCCCTCTCCCATCAGCTCAAAGAGCTGGAGACCCGTCTTGGCCTGGAGCTTTTCCTTCGCAAGAGCCGCCCCCTGGTGCTGACGGCGGCGGGCCAGCAGTTGCTGGCTCTTGCGCGCCAGGTGCTGCCCGCCCTGGCACAGACCGAGAAACAGCTGCAGGCCCTGCACAGCGGTGACGCGGGCCGGTTGCATCTGGCGCTGGACTGCCACAGCTGCATTCAGTGGCTGCTGCCGCTCTTGCCCGATTTTCGTCGCCAGTGGCCCGGGGTGGATCTGGAGGTGGAATCGGTGCCCGGCTTTGATGCCATCAATGCCCTGCTCGGCGGTCAGCTCGACTTGCTGCTCACCTCGGACGTACAGGCCCGCGGGGATCTCCACTTCGAGCCGCTGTTCGCCTTCGATCTCACCCTGGTAATGGCGCCGGATCACCCTCTATGCCACCAGAGCCGGATCACCCCGGAGGATCTCAAGCAGGAGGTGCTGCTGGTCTACCCGGTGGAGCGGGCCCGCATGGACGTGTTCAGCCGCTTCCTGCAACCGGCCGGGGTCGAGCCCGCCCGCTGCAAGCTGGTGGACAATACTTCCGTCATGCTGCAGATGGCCGCCGCCGGGCTCGGCGTCGCTGCCCTGCCGCGCTGGGCCAGCGAGGAGTTTGTGCGTCAGGGACTGCTTGAGGCCAGGCCACTCGGCAACGGTGTGCGCCGCCACATGTATGGGGCCGTGCGCGCCGCCGACAAGGATCAGCCCTGTTTGCAGAGCCTGTTCGAGCGCATTCGCAGCAAGATGGGTGAGCAGAAAGAGGCGTAAAAAAGCCGCCCCTGGGGCGGCTTGCGATGAGTCGGGAGCCAGCGCCCTCAGGGTTCGTCCTGGCAGTGGGTGGCACCATCTCGCCTCGGGCAGTTGGCGCAGAGCTCGCCATCGCGGCGCTTGTAGTGCAGGCAGCAGCGCTGGCGCACATAACCGGGGGACAGCGTATCGGCCGGGATCGATGCCGGACGCCACCCCGCCAGATGCTCGGCCGGCAGGCCACAGGCGGCGAGCCAGCGCGGCGCATGTTCGCTCACCTGCTCACGGCTGACATGGGTGAAAAAGTCTGGCACCCGCACCAGGGCCGCCAGCAGATCATCGGCCAGCAGCGGGCGCACGAAACCCGGTCTGAGTCGCTGCACCCCGCCCAGCAGCGCGAACAGCGCCTGCCAGTGGGCTTGCAGCCGCTCGCCCGCCACCTTGATCAACAGACTGACGTCCCCCTTGATCATGGGGTCGGCCGGCAGGGTAAAACCGGATACCACGCCATCCTGATAGTCCTGCCCCATGCGATCGACGGCGGGGACGGCGCCCAACCGATAAACAGCCGCCATGGTCAGATAGAGGGATTGCCAGCAGAGCATGCCCCAGCTGCGGGTCAGCCAGTAGGCCGGCCCCGCCTCAGGGTGCGCCAGCCGCCAGTGATCATATAGCGCCGCCGCCACCTCGGCCGGGGTTGAATGGGGGGGAGCCGCCAGCAGATGAGGCCTGTCCCCCACTCCCGCCAGCCGCCCCTTGAGCGAAGGAATAACCCCGGCCGCGACGGCAAACAGGGCCCCATGATCCGCAAGCGCACTAGCCTGTGTATCCGTGGTCAGTTCCTCAAGCCCACCGGCCCCGGTGAACTGGCGATTATCGCGGACTGCCAGTGGTGCAGCGGGCCCCGGGACTGGCCCGGGGCGCAGGGTCAGAATACGTATTTGAGTCGCGCCTCCACATTGCGCTCTGCCCCGAACCAGCAGTTGTTCTGGTCATAGCAGGAGTAGTAGGTCTTGTTAAAGAGGTTGCTGGCACTCACCGAGGCCTCCACCCCCTTCAGACGCTGGCTGAGTTGGGCCAGATCGTAGGACGCCGCCATGTCCATCAGCAGGTAATCCGGTACCCTGTCCGTGTTGGCGGCATCAAGCTGTGCCTCCCCCACGTAACGCAGACCCGCCCCCAGCCGTAAACCGTTATCCAGCTGGTAGTTGCTCCAGAGGGATGCCATCTGTTTGGGCACCCAGACCGGGGTCTTGCCCTGCAGGCTGGTGGTATCGCGGGTGATCTCCATGTCCTGGCGGGTATAACTCAGCGCCAGATCCAGCTGGCTGGTGAGATCGACTCGTCCCTCCAGCTCGACGCCCCTGGAGACCATCTCTCCGGTCTGCAGCTTGGGCCCATAGACGTTGTCCGGATCCGTCACCAGCGCATTTTGCTTGGTGATGTGGAAGACCGAGGCGGTAAAGGTCTTGCTCATGTCCTCGGAAAGATACTTGAGCCCACCCTCCCACTGATGGCCTGTGGCAGGGTCAAAAGCCTTGCCGCTCTTGTCCGCCCCCGCTACCGGCTCGAAGCTCTCGGCATAGCTCACATAGGGCGAGAGGCCATGATCCAGCTCGTACAAGGCGCCGAGGCGGAAGGAGAGGTTGTCCTGATCAATCTGGGCCAGGGTGTTGCTCGCCGCTCCCTGATAGAGGGTCTGGCTGTCGGTGTCCATCCGGTAGCTGTCGTAGCGGGCACCGCCTATGGCCACCAGCCTGTTCAGTCGCACCTGATCCTGCAGATAGACGCCGGTCTGGGACTGGCGGATGGTCTTGCTGTCCTGATAGTTGAAGGTGAGGGCCGCCGGCACTATCTGGCTGTGGTTCGGGTTGAAGATGTCGATGGCGGGGGCGGAATAGTCGAGGGTGTCCCGGTAGAGAATGCGGGCATCCAGATACTGGTAATCGACCCCGAGCAACAGGTTGTGCCGGGCGCTGCCAGTCATCACCTTGCCTGCCAGCTGGTTGTCGATGACAAAGCCTCTGGACTCTTCATCGGTCAGATAGGCATTGCGGGCCAGAGTGCGGTGGTCCGCCGCCAGCGCCGCATTGTAGGTGTTCTGCTGGTTAGCCGAGGCGTCCATGTAGCGGGCGTTTTGCAGCAGTTGCCAGTTGTCGTTGAAGTCGTGGCTCAGCTTGTAGCCAAGCAGGGTCACCTCCCGGCTGTAGTGGTTCCAATTCTCGTCGCCGAGGAAGCTATCGCTGCCAAGCTGGCCCAGGGGATTGGACTTGACCGAGCCGCTGGCCGGCACTGTGGTGTAGATGCCCGCTTGCGGGTCTTTCTGGTAGTAGAGGTTCAGGTTGAGCAGGGTACGATCACTCAACTGCCAGTCCAGCGATGGCGCGAACACATAGCGCTCCTCCTGTGAAGTCACCGCCTGCCCCTCCTTCTGGCGGGCCAGTCCCACCAGCCGATAGGCAAGTTGCTCATTGATGGCGCCCGTGCTGTCGAGGGTCAGCTCCTTGAGGATGCCGGTGCCCGTCGCCACGCTGAGGCTGTGTCTGGCCTCACGTTGCGGCCGCTTGGCAATGAGGTTGACCATGCCCCCCGGCGGCATGCTGCCGTAGAGCACCGAGGTCGGCCCCTTGAACACCTCCAGCTGCTCTATGGCCACCGGATCTATCTGGGGTTGCAGGTTCCAGTCGTTGTATTGCAGCAAGAGGCCGTCGTAGAAGTTCTGGTAGTTGTCAAAGCCACGGATATTGAACAGGTCCAGCCGGTTGACCGCCCCGCCGCGCAGCTCGGTATTGACGCCGGGCACGTAGCGCAGCGCCTCGCTCACCGAGCTCACACCACGCTGCTCCAGGGTCTCGCCGTCCACCACTGAGATGGCCTGGGGCGTCTCCATGGGGTCGAGCCGGGTCTTGGTCGCCGTGTTGCGATAGGTCTGGCCCAGTACCGTCAGGGTTTCATCGGCCACCGCGCCTTGCGCATTGGACGTGGGGGCGGCCAGCACGGGGCCGGCCAACAGGGCGGAGATGGTCGCGGCGACCAGGGTCAATGGGGGGTGAACAAGTTGCATCTGATCCTCGACTGCTTGGCACAAGTTAATGGTAACAAATCTCATTTGCATTTTATTGTGCTAATTTGCTCTCGAATTAACAATTTGGGGCATGTCGGCAGGAAGAAGGGCAAAAGAGGGGCAAGAAAAGCCCCATTCGAAGACCGGTCATGTCAGTGGAGAAAGACCTTGAATTCAAATGGCTATCTTTTCTAAAGGCAGGCTTTAATGAGATGGCTGCCAATGGCGGGGTGCCACTGCACTTGATACAGGCCGGACGATGGGCGCCCTGCCGCTAAACGACTCACTGGGTTCAGCCCTGGCGGGGGGCTATGGGCAACCAGTACTCCATGTGGGCATCGGGTTGCAGACCATCGAAGCCTAAGGCGTAACGCTCCAGCTCGAAACCATCCAGCCCCCGATAACCCGAGGCTGGCAGCCAGTGCAAGATGAACCAGTTGAGGGTCTGCCCCAGCTGGCTGATGGGGCCGACGTGGGTAAGCACGGCGTACTCCTGGGGCGGAATGGCCAGACGAGCCAGCCCGTTCGGCGGCTCGCTCCCCTCCTCTGCCGCCACGCCCGCCCAGTAGGCCAGCTGCTCCCCCGCCCCTGACACATCCACCACGCCGATCAGATCGCAGGCCCTGTCCAGGCCGCCGGCACTGCGCAAGGCACGCCAGATGGCGGGCACCGTCTGCTGAAAATCGGGCGAGCTGGCAAAGAGCCCGCGGATCAGTCCCCTGACCCCCTGCAGCATGAAACCCGACTGGCTCTCGACCCTTACCTGCACCAATCGGGGAGTATTGGCAAGCGGCATAGGCGCTCGCACCAGCGGGGTGCGCAATCCCAGCCGCAGACCCCGTTTGCGATAGGCCAGCGGCGAGCAGCCGAACTGCTGCTTGAAGGCACGGCTGAAGCTCACCTCGGAACCAAATCCGTAGTTCAGCGCCAGATCCAGCACCCGCTGGCGGCTCGTGAGCAGCGCCTCCGCCGCCAGGCTCAGCTTGAGCTCGCGCACATAGTGGGCCACCGTCAGCCCTGTCTCGTGCAGGAAGACCCGCTGCAACTGCCAGCGCGACCAGCAGCTCTGCTCGGCCAGCTGCTCCAGCGACAATGGCTGATCCAGATGCCCGTGGATGTAGTCGAGCACCCGCTCGATGCGGGTGAAATGGGCGCTCGCCTGTGGCACAGGGCCAGGGGATGCGAGGGGGAAGGTCGGTGTCATCGGGTGGTCGGGATCGCTGCCAACAGAGGGGCACGCTCGCCCAAGTGGCCACATTAAACATGGCCGCTGCCCCGGCGGCAAGTGGTCTGCGGCCACCGGCGAACAGCGCACGCCCCGTTTGTGGCTCAACCCCCCGCGCTCACCTAAGCCCTCAACAAGGCCGTCAAGCCAGGTTGTCAGACTGTCACAAAAGTGACGCGTTTCCCTGTCAGATTGTTTGAAAACAAATATATCAATTAGATTTGAAAGCCCATAAAGTCCTCGTTCGAATCTTTTTCAGGGAGAGCCAAGATGAAGAAAATTGCCTTGATCACCGGAGCCCGTGGCGGCATCGGATCCGCCATCACCACTGCCTTGCTGGCCCAGGGGTATCGCATCATCGCCACCCACTCCAGCGGCAACAGTGCGGCGGCCCACGACTGGTACGGGGAGCAGGGCTATCGGCCGGATCAGGTGCGGCTGCTGCCGCTGGACGTGGCCGACACCGCCATGTGCCGCGAGACCCTGGGTCGCCTGTTGCAAGACGAGGGCCGGGTGGACGTGCTGGTCAACAACGCCGGCATCACCCGGGATGGCGCCTTCAAGCGCATGGCGCCAGAGCAGTGGTTCGAGGTGATCCACACCAATCTGTGCAGCCTCTACAACGTGACCCAGCCGCTGTTCGACGCCATGTGCGAGCAGCGCGATGCCCGCATCATCAACATCTCCTCGGTCAACGGCCAGAAGGGACAGTTCGGTCAGGTCAACTACTCGGCGGCCAAGGCGGGCATGCTGGGCTTTACCAAGGCGCTGGCGGCGGAAGGAGCCCGCTTCGGGGTCACGGTCAACGCCATCGCCCCCGGTTACACAGCCACCCCCATGGTGGAGGCGATCCGCAGCGATATCCTCGACAGCATCAAGGCCGACATTCCGCTGCGCCGCCTCGCCAAGCCGGAGGAGATCGCCGCCGCCGTGGCCTTCCTCGCGAGCGAAGCGGGCGCCTATATCACGGGGGAAACCCTGGCCATCAACGGCGGCCTTTATATGAAATAGCGCCGGAGTCAAGGCGAACGACAGAGGGCAGCCAACAGGCTGCCCTCTGTGTTTGCAAGTCGGGACGAGCAGGTTGCCACCCGGCTCAGGGGCGCGCCGGCACGGCCCCCGAGGGCTCGGCGAAGTGGCTGCGCAGGGCCGTGATCACCCGCCGCACCTTCTCCGGGATCTCCCGCTGCGGGGTGATGGCATGGATCTCCATGGGCGGCACCCGAAATCCCGGCAGCAACTCCAGCAGCCGACCCTGGGCGAGATCCTCGGCGATCTCCCCCTCGGGTTGCAGCGAGACCCCCTGCCCCGCCAGGGTGAACTGGCGCAGCGGCAGCACGTTGTTGCACACCACCCTGGGCTTGGGTTTGACCTTGTGACCCTGCCCCTTGTCGTCGAAGAAGGTCAGGCCCCCGCTCAGCATGTCCGCCGCCAGCCAGTCGTGTTCCAGCAGATCTGCCGGACTGCGCGGGGTGCCCTTGCGCGCCAGATAGGCGGGCGAGGCACACAGCAGCATCCGGGTCTGACCCAGCTTGCGCGCCACCAGGCTGGAGTCGGACAGGGTACCGACCCGCAGCGCCACGTCGATGCGCTCGGCGATGAGATCCCGCTTCTCGTCGTCGGCGATGATCTGGATGCACAGGCCGGGATGGGCCTGCAACAGGGGCGACAAGGCCCGCGCCAGCGGCTGGCCCGCCATCCCCACGGGCGCCGTGATCCGCACTTCGCCGAGCAGGCTGTCGCGCACCTCGGAAAGGCGCAGCTCGGTCTGGTTCAGCGTCTGTTGCAGCGACTGGCACCCCTGCCACACCACTTCCCCCGCCTCGGTCAGGTTGAGGCGACGGGTGGAACGGTGCAGCAGGGTGAGGCCCAGCAGGCTCTCCAATTGGCTGATATGCTGACTGACGGCGGAGGGGGTCATGCCAAGGGCCTTGGCGGCGCCCGTCATGCTGCCCGCCTCCACCACGGCGGCAAAGATGGCGTAACGTCTGAGCTGTTCCATTATTAAATCCAGCTTACAAGTTAATCAATTTTACAGTCGATTATTAAATCACATTTGACGGAGTAGGATAGCCCCATTCCAACAGTGAAGGAGAATCACCCATGAAAATTGCCCTGATCGGTGCCAGCGGTTTTGTCGGTACAGCCATCCTCAATGAAGCCGTCAGCCGCGGCCATCACGTCACCGCCATCGTCCGCGATGTCAGCAAGGTGGCTGCCCACCCGCAGGTCACCGCCGTGGCGGTAGATGCCCAGAACCCACAGGCACTGGCCGAGGTGCTCAAGGGGCACGACAGGGTGATCAGCGCCTACAACCCGGGCTGGAGTGCACCGGACATCTACGACCAGTACCTCAAAGGGGCCAAGGCCATCGTCGCGGCGGCTGTGACCGCCCGCAGCTGGTTGCTGGTGGTCGGTGGTGCCGGCAGCCTGGAAATCGCCCCCGGCGTACAGCTGGTAGATACCCCGGACTTCCCGGCCGAGTGGAAGCAGGGCGCACTGGCGGCCCGCGACGGTCTCACCGCCCTGCGCCGTGAAACCACCCTCGACTGGCGTTTCGTCTCCCCGCCAGTGTTCCTGGAACCGGGCGACAAGCGCGGTGGCTATCACCTCGGTGGCGATCAGGTGCTCTTCAGCGGTGACAAGCCTGCCGGGATCACGGTCGGCGATCTGGCCGATGGCGTGCTGAACGAGGTGGAAAAACCGGCCCACCTGCGCCAGCGCTTTACTCTGGGCTACTGAGTGGGCAACCGAGTGAGCGCGCTCACCGATCAGGCCCTTGCCTGATCCCTGCTCAAAGCACACAGCAAGAAGGGAGGCATCAGCCTCCCTTCTTGTTTCGCGTTTCCGATAGTCCAGGCTCAATCCCGCCAGTGAACGCTATGCCAGCCAGCCGCGTGCTCTCGCAATAGCCGGGAGCCCGCTGTGCTGATGGGACAGTCGGAACACAGCCCCGTTAACCGCTCAATAAACACCCACCCGAATGGGTGTCGAATTCTATTTCGATTTTTGTATATAACTAAGAATAATTTGTTGTTTCCGTCTTATAACGCCGAACAGTAGCATCACCCTCAATCCAAATGGCGCCATCTTTACCGGTCGGCCCGGTGTGTCACCACCGACCCGCGCTGTCATGTTTGCACTGAGTCGTCGGGAAAGCCCCGGCACTCAGAAAATGAGGAGGTGCACATGGAACATTCACCACTGCCAATCATCGATCTCGCCGCCCTTGGTGGCGCCCCTGCGACTCGTCGCCAGATGCTGGCCAAGCTTGGCCGGGCGGCCCGCGACATCGGCTTTTTCTATCTGACAGGCCATGGCCTGAGCGAGGCGCAGCAGCAAGAGACCCTGGCGCTGGCGGCCCGCTTCTTCGCCCTGCCGGAGCAGGAAAAACGTGCGGTGCAGATGGTACACTCCCCCCATTTTCGCGGTTACAACCAGGTGGGCGCCGAACTCACCCGCCAGCGGCCGGACCGGCGGGAGCAGTTCGACATCATGAATGAGACGCCTGCGCTGGCAGAGGACGAGATCCATGCCCCCTGGCAGCGGCTGATAGGCCCCAACCAGTGGCCTGCCGCCCTGCCCGAGATGAAAGCGCATCTGCTGGCCTGGCAGGATCGCCTCAGCGACATCACCCTCACCCTGCTCGACGCCTTCGCCGAGGTGCTGGCGCAGCCGCAGGGAGTGTTCGATGCCAGCATTCGCGGCAAGCCCTATCAGCACATGAAGCTCATCCACTATCCGGGACGCGAAGCAGGTAGCAGCAGCCAGGGAGTGGGCGCCCACAAGGATCCCGGCTACCTGACCCTGGTGATGCAGGACGATCACTCCGGGCTTGAGGTAGAGACGGCGGCAGGCTGGACCCCGGCGCCGCCCCTGCCGGGGGCGCTGGTGGTCAATATCGGCGAGTTGCTTGAGCTGGCCTCCAACGGCTACCTCAAGGCCACCCTGCACAGGGTGGTGAGCCCGCCGCCGGGGGTATCGCGCCTCTCCTGCGCCTTCTTTATGGCGGCGCGGCTCGATGCCACAGTGCCGCTGCTGACCCTGTCGCCGAGTCTGGCGGCGCAGGCGCAAGGCCCCGAGAGCGACCCCGCCAACCCGCTCTTCTATCAGGTGGGGGAAAACGTGCTGAAAGGACGGTTGCGCTCCCACCCGGATGTAGCGGCGCGCCACTATACCGCCGACCCGGCTTCAGCCAACGAACAGATGGCAAGCGGGCAGACAACAAGCAGCGAGCGGCGCGAACCGCAGCCAGCCTGACTCTGCCATACCTATTAAACGGGGGACGCCGTGGCGTCCCGCCACCCGGATAACACAAGCAGTTAAGCCACAGCCTGGCAATGACGGAGTAATAGAATGAAATTCAAGACAATGAGCGTGCACAGCGGCCAACGGATCGATCCCCAGACCGGCGCCCTCACCACACCGCTTTACCAGAGCAGCACCTTCAGCTACTTCAATGCCCAGGCGGGCAAGGAGCGTTTCGCGGGTCAAGCCCCCGGCTTTATCTACAGCCGCTTTGGCAATCCCACCACAGCCGAGCTGGAGCAAAAACTGGCGGCCCTTGAGGGCGCCGACGAGGCGCTGGTGGTGGCGAGCGGCATGGCGGCGGTGAGCGCCATCATGTATGCCCTGGCCGACAGCGGCGATGAAGTGGCCTACATAGGTCCGCTCTACGGCGGCACCGATGCGTTTCTCAAGCAGACCTTCAGCCGCGCCGGCATCAAGGTCACCGCCTATGAGAGCGATCAGGATCTGCTGGCCAACATTCGTCCCGCCACCAAGGTGGTACTGTTCGAAACCCTGACCAACCCCACCCTCAAAGTGGTGGATCCACGCATCGTGGTGCAGGCGGCCCGCAAGGTGGGCGCCATCACCGTGTGTGACAACACCTTCCTCACTCCCTATCTGTTGCGCCCGCTCGAGCTTGGTATCGACATAGTGATGCACAGCGGTACCAAATATCTGGGCGGCCACGGCGACATCATCGCCGGGGTAGTGGCCGGCTCCCACGCGCTGATGAAATCCATCCGCACCGTGGCGCTCAAGCACATCGGCTCCCCCATAGGCCCGCAGGAGGCCTACCTGCTGCAACGGGGAGTCAAGACCCTGCCCCTGCGCATGGATGCCCACCTGCACAACGCGCAGAAAGTGGCCGAGTTCCTGGCCGTTCACCCGGCGGTGAAGAAGGTGATCTACCCGGGCCTCGTCAGCCACCCGGGCCACGATGCCCTCGGCGCCTTCGCCAGCGGCTTTGGCGGCATGGTGAGCATAGAGCTTGAAGGGGGCTTTGCGCGCTGCGCCACCCTGCTCGACAACCTGCAACTGTTCGTGCAGGCGGTGAGCCTTGGCGATCTCGAGAGCCTGGCCTGCCATCCGGCCAGCACCACCCACGCCGCCATGGACGAAGCGAGCCGTCTCGCCGCCGGAGTGAATGACGATCTCATTCGCTTCAGCATTGGCGTGGAGGACGCCGACGATCTGATCGCCGATCTGGCAGCGGCGCTGGCCCTCGTCTGACGGACAAAGGCTAACCTTTACGGCTGGCAGACAATCTGACGTACAAAGAGCCCGCCCCATCGCTGTGATGGGGCGGGCTCTTTTATGGCTGCCTTACCTGCCGGCACGAGGTGATGGCGTGGCGAGCCAACAGTCGATGTCAGAAACCGAGCGCCACCCGCTTCACCGGCCAGCCCAAGGTCGCCAGTTCAGGGGCCAGTATCTTGGCATCCCCCACGACCACTATCACCATGTCATCGGGATCGAGCCAGCGCCGGGCAAGGTCTCTCAGGGTCAACGCCGACAGCTGGCTGACCGCCTGCACCCGCTGCTCCACGTAATTTTGCGGCCACTTATCCAGCAAGATGGGCAACATGTAATCCACCTCCTGGGGCAGTGTCTCGTAATCCAGCGCCTGGCGGTTGAGCACACCTTCACGCAGGGTTCTCACCTCCAGCCGGGTGGGGCCCTGCCGCTGGTATTTATCGAGCTCCTGCAAGATCTGCTGCAAGGCGGCCCGGGTGACGTCGGTGCGCACACTGCTCTCCAGCAAGAAATGACCCGCCTTGCTGTTGCCATTGAATGAGGGGTGGATGCCATAGGTATACCCCAGCTCTTCCCTCAGCCGAATATGAAGACGATCCGTCAAGGAAGCATTCATCAACCGGGCCAGAAACTGCTCACCAACCGCATCGCTCGCCATGGCACGACGGCCCATGCGAACAAGGCTCTGGCTGGCACCGGGATTGTCCACCAGATAGATGGCGCGTCTGGCCTGCTGGCCGGTAAACCCGAGAGGCTGCAAGGTGGGTGACTGCCCCTCTGGCTCAACCAGAAAAGAGAGTGCACTCATCACCTTCTCCTGCGCCAGATCGCCGCTCACTACGACCCGGGCCTCACCGCTGCGATACACGGAGTGATAGAAGGCTCGCACGTCATCCAGGGTCAGCGTCTGCCACTGGGCCTGCGGATCCGGCACCCTGGCCAGTCCGTCGATCAGCGCATAAAACTGCTGGTCGGCCTGCCACTGCGGATCCCTTGCCTGTTGTTTCAGCCATTGCCGGGTCTCGAGCTTGATGCGCTGGAAGTCCGTCGGGCGCAAGGCCGGCTGAAGCAGCAGCTCCCGCACCAGGGCCAGCGTCTCGTCAAAGTGGGAGGTCACGCCCTGTATCCAGACAGTGCTGTGGCTACCGTCATGACCAAAACTGAGTCTGGCGCCCAACTGACGCACTCGCTCCTCAATGGAGGCCAGCTGCCAACGCTCGCTGCCCTGGAAGAGCATGCCGGCTGTCAGCTCCGCCAGTCCGGCCTTGCCATCCGGCTCGGCCATCCGTCCGCCGGGCCAATGTATGCTCATGGCAAAGGCCGGCACCTCGTCGCTGTAGTGACCGAGCAGTGAGACCCTATCCCCCAGGCTGGCTTGCCACAGGGTCGGTATGGGCACCGCCAGAGCACCGCCACTTGCGGGCATCTTGCTCCTGTCGAGGGTTTCCTTGACAAGGCGGGGGACTAGCCGGGTGTGGGACAAGCTCGGTGGCAAGGGGGGCGGCTCGACAAAATTGGCAGGATCTGCCTGCCATTCGAGGTGATCCCCGGGCACGACGCTCAGCACCACCCTGGGTTTTTGCAGTACATAACGTTGCAGCACCCGCTGCAGATCGGCGGGGGTTACCCTCGCTATTCGCTCGAGATAGCGATGAAAATAATTGGGATCCTGAAACAGGCTATGCCCGGTACTCAACTGCTCGGCCTTGCCAGCCACGCTGTCGAGCGACCAGATGAGATCGGCACGCAAGGCATTGGCCGAGTGGTCGATCTGGGCTTTGGAGGCCCCATCCCGAGCAAAACGGGCGATGACATTGTCTATTTCGTTCTTGATGGGCCCAAGCTCCGCCCCCTGCGCCAGATTGGGGATCGCCCTGATCACCAGCATGCAGGCGAGCACACCGCACTCATGGTTGGCAAAGACAGACACCAGCTTGCCACTTTGTTGCAGCTGCTGTTGCAGCACGCCACTGGCTGAGCCACCCAATTGGTCGGCCAGCAGGTCCAGGGCTTCAAAGCCGGGTTCCCGGGCAGAGACGGTGGGATAGGCCAGCACCAGCATAGGCTCAGCGACCTGATCAACCAGAGTGCGGTAGCGGCTCTTTTTCAGGGCAACAGGCCGGGTCACTGAACGGGACAGCTTGGGGCCTGCAGGCAGGGTGCCGAAATACCGTTCGACCCAGGCCAGGGTTTGCGCCGGCTGGATATCGCCACCTATCACCAGAGTGGCGTTGTTGGGGCCATACCAGCGCAGGAAGAACTGGCGTACATCCTCCAGAGTGAGACGATCCAGATCCTCGACTCGCCCGAATGGCGTATTGAAGTAGGGGTGATTGGGTGGGTAGAGGGTACGATTCAGCACCTCCGGCACCCGACCATAGGCTGGCCCGTCGACAAACTCGGCGCGCTCGTTTTTGGCGACGTCACGCTTGGCATCAAACTTCTGCTGATAGAGGCTATCGAGCAGGAATCCCATCCGATCCGACTCCAGCCAGAGCACTTTTTCCAACTGGTTGGCCGGCACCGTCTGGTAATAGCGGGTCTGATCCCGCGTCGTCAGCCCGTTGATGCCACGCCCCCCCACCTGTTGCAACAGACGGGTATGCCCCAGCTTCCCCACGTGGGCCGAGCCCTGGAACATCATGTGTTCAAAGAGGTGGGCCATACCGGACTGACCCGGCGCCTCTTCGGCCAACCCGACCCGATAATTCATCTCTACATAGACCAGAGGATCGGAGTGATCCTGCGTCAGGATCACCGTCAGGCCATTATCCAGCCGATATTGCTGATAGGGCACCATCAGCGGATTGCTGCCCTTTTTCTGCTCCTTGACCAGCACTGGACCAGCGAGGGCAACAACACTGAAGAAATACAATACACTCCACACGACTCTCATGTTATGTCCCAATTCTCAAGCCTGAACATTATTATTGTTTTCTGTTGTTGCACTTATTTCATATTCATATCAGTCGCCAGCTGCACAGCAATTTGCCTGCCTATCCGCAGGGATATGTGGCCATGGCCCTCGCCTCACTGACAGCCACATGGATGCCACATGGATACATAGTTTCGTGGTGACATATCGGCATACAGGCGGGCACGAGGGGCCAAGGCCGCCAGTGTAATCAATCGGAGTCTTGAGGGATATCCTGCAGACTCCTTCATTTGTAACAAACCATAAGATAACAAGGGCAGCAGCTTAATAGCGGCCAGCCCGTACATTATTTCAAATAAAGATGAATCATCCCTGCTTTCGGCAACTCAGACCGTGAACGGATACTGCATGAAAATAGTGAAACATGGCTATTGAGCCAGAGAAAAATAATGGGTTGCGAAGTGATGCTACCCGTTCACTTAATAACAAAACTGTCGGTGTCAATACAAAGGGCAACACAGCCGACATAGCCCTGGCTGGCACACAGCGTAGATATCAAAAAGAGGCAAAAAAACAGGGGGCCTGAGCCCCCTGTCCTTTCGTTATCCATTGTCTATCAACTTCAGCCACGGGCTAGCAGTATGTTGAGCATGCGGCGCAGGGGCTCGGCGGCGCCCCACAGCAGCTGGTCACCCACGGTGAAGGCGGCCAGGTATTCCGGACCCATGTTGAGCTTGCGCAGACGCCCCACCGGTATGCTGAGGGTACCGGTGACGGCGGCCGGTGTCAGCTCGCGGGCGGTTATGTCGCGATCGTTGGGGATCACTTTCACCCAGTCATTGTGGGCAGCCAGCAGGGCTTCGATCTCCGCCAGCGGCACGTCTTTTTTGAGTTTGATGGTGAATGCCTGGCTGTGGCAGCGCAGGGCACCGATCCGCACGCACAGACCATCCACCGGAATGGCGGCATCTTCGATCCCCAGGATCTTGTTGGTCTCGGCCTGGCCCTTCCACTCTTCGCGGCTCTGGCCGTTGTCGAGCTTGGTGTCAATCCAGGGGATGAGGCCACCGGCCAGCGGCACGCCGAAGTTGTCCACCGGCAAGGTGCCGGAGCGGGTCTTCTCGGTGATCTTGCGCTCTATGTCGAGGATGGCAGAGGCGGGATCCGCCAGCTCCACCGCCACTTCGTCGCGCAGCAGGCCCATTTGGGTGACCAGCTCGCGCATGTGACGCGCGCCACCGCCCGATGCAGCCTGATAGGTCGCCACACTGACCCACTCCACCAGATCGGCCTTGAACAGGCCACCCAGGGCCAGCAGCATCAGGCTGACGGTGCAGTTGCCACCGACGAAGGTCTTGAGCCCCTTGTCCAGCGCCTGTTCGATGACGTCACCGTTGACCGGATCCAGTATGATGACGGCGTCTTTTTCCATCCGCAGGGAGGAGGCGGCGTCAATCCAGTAACCTTGCCAGCCAGCGGCCTTCAGGCGGGGATAGACATCCTTGGTGTAGTCGCCGCCTTGCGCCGTGATGATGATATCCTGCTTGGCCAGCGCCGCGATATCGAAGGCATCCTGCAAGGTACCGGCATCCACGCCGAAGTTGGGGGCGGCCTCACCGGCCTGGGAGGTGGTGAAGAAGGTGGGTTGAATACGGGCAAAATCCTTCTCTTCCTGCATCCGGCTCATCAATACCGAGCCCACCATGCCACGCCAACCGACCAAACCTACTTTTTTCATAATGTCCTACCCTGGATAGCTGTTATAGAAACTGTGTATTGAAACCCGTAACCCCTTGTCCGACGCGGGCCGTTCACAAGTAGATTACAAAATACGTGTTGCGAAAAATGCGTCTGTCCACATTACGGATTGTGACGGCAGGTGCAAGTCGAATTGCGCAATATTCTGTGCCGTTCGCTGCAATATCCGCCAGCCCGCCGCTGCCTTGGCCGCCAAGCGGGTATCCCCCAGCGTCTTGCGCAAGGTTGGCGCAGGATCAACGCTGGGGCTCCCGGGTTCCAATCCTGTTTTTTGCCTGCCAAACGGGCTGACCCCTGCTATTATCTGCGGCCAAACATGAGCCAATAAAAATCAGGATATTGTGATGACCGACCACACTTTTATTCCCGGCAAGGACGCGGCACTGGAAGACTCCATCGACCGTTTCCAGACCAAGCTGCAAGCCCTGGGGTTTGATATTGAAGAGGCCTCCTGGCTCAACCCTGTGCCCAACGTCTGGTCCGTACACATCCGGGACAAGGAGTGCGCCCTCTGTTTCACCAACGGCAAGGGTGCCAGCAAGAAGGCGGCCCTCGCCTCGGCCCTTGGCGAATATTTCGAACGCCTCTCCACCAACTACTTCTTCGCCGACTTCTATCTGGGCGAGCAGGTGGCGAACGGTGATTTCGTTCACTACCCGAACGAGAAGTGGTTCCCCATCGAGGGTGACCAGTTCCCGGCCGGTCTGCTCGACCCCTTCACTCGCAAGTTCTACAACCCGGACGGTGAAGTGACCGCCGACATGCTGGTGGATCTGCAGTCGAACAACGAGGAGCTCGGCATCGTCGCCCTGCCCTTCGAGCGTCAGTCTGACCACGAGACCGTCTATATCCCGATGAACATCATCGGCAACCTCTATGTTTCCAACGGCATGAGCGCCGGCAACACCCGCACCGAGGCGCGCACTCAGGCGCTCTCCGAGGTGTTCGAGCGCCACGTGAAGAACAAGATCATCGCCGAGGCCCTGAGCCTGCCGCTGATCCCGAGTGAGGTGATTGCCCGTTACCCCGGGATTGCCGCCTCCATCGCCGCACTCGAGGCCGAAGGCTTCCCCATCTACAGCTTCGATGCCTCCCTGGGCGGCCGCTATCCGGTCATCTGCGTGGTGCTGCTCAATCCGAGCAACGGCACCTGCTTTGCCTCCTTCGGCGCCCACCCGCGCTTCGAAGTGGCCTTTGAGCGAACCGTCACCGAGCTGCTGCAAGGCCGTGGCTTGAAGGATCTGGACGTGTTCGTGCCGCCGTCATTCGACAATGAGCAGGTGGCGGATCACCATAATCTGGAAACCCACTTCATCGACTCCTCCGGCCTCATCAGCTGGGATCTGTTCAAGCAGGATACGGATTTCGAGTTTGCTGACTGGGATTTCCGCGGCACCTCCCAGGAGGAGTTCGACCACCTGATCGGCATCTTCCACGAGCTGGAGCAGCCGGTCTACATCGCCGACTATGAGCATCTGGGCGTCTACGCCTGCCGTATTCTGGTGCCCGGCATGTCCGACATCTACCCGGCCGAAGACTTGCTGCTGGCCAACAACAACATGGGTGCCAACCTGCGGGAAGTGATCCTGGCGCTGCCGTCCCTGGAGTGGGAAAGCGATCAGTACATGGCGTTGTTCGATCAACTGGACGAAGAAGGGCATGATGAACGTACCCGGGTGCGCGAACTGCTCGGCATCGCCGCCGCCAAGGGCACAGCCCTGCACACCCTGCGGGTGGGCGAGCTCAAAGCCATGCTGGCACTGGCCGCCGGTGAGCTGGAGACGGCGCTGGATCTCATCGACTGGACCATGGAGTTCAACCAGTCCGTGTTCCCGGCTGATCGCGCCAACTATTACCGTGCGCTGCGCGCCTGTGTCGAGCTGTTCATCGACGAGGAGCGTGATCCTGAGCAGTACCGCGCCGTCTTTACCCGCATGTACGGGGAAGAGACCCTGGCCCATGCCTGGGCCAACGCCCGCGGTGAAGCCCGCTTCCACGGACTGGAGGCGGCGGATCTGTCGCTCGCCCAGTTCCCGCTGCACCAGAAGCTGCTGGCCGCTTACGAGAAACTGCAAAAAGCCAAACGAGCCCATAGCTGGGCCTGATGTGATAGTCTGTTGAAGGGGCCTTGATGGCCCCTTCTGTTATATGGCGTCCTGGCGAGAGGTTTGTTATTCAAAGATGAAATAAAAAACAAAAAATACCCCTAAGGGGATTGGCAGCCCAGGGGGCATGATGCGGAACGGATGCAAAGATGCCTTGCCAGTGCCTGTTTTATGACTTGACAAAGAAATTCTTTAAAATCATTGCATTAAAAAAGCACTATTTCTGTTTCAGCTGAAACCTGGTGTAAAGAACGGCTTCCAGAGGACTCAAATATTTGTAGTAAAATTACATTCACAATCTGCAATTCTTGATCGGAGTCAATTTTGACGATCTGGCCCTTTGTTATGATTTCCACAGGCAAAACAGCAGGTACATGAGAATTGAAAGCAGAATCTCCCTTTGATTGTCTCAAGCCAGAAGCCATCGCTGCACTGGCAGAAGATATAACCTATGCCAAGGCAACCAAGCCGGCACATAAGGTCATCCCCCTGGCCATCACAGCAGGCGCTTTCATCGCCATCGCTTTTGTCTTTTTCATCACTGTCACCACGGGTGCCGGCGATGTGGCCTGGGGCCTCAGCAAACTGGTCGGCGGCCTTTGTTTCTCCCTCGGTCTTATTCTGTGTGTGCTGCTCGGCGCCGAGCTGTTCACCTCCACGACCCTGACGCTGGTGGCCAAGGCTGCCAACCGCATCACCTGGGGTCAACTGCTCAAGAACTGGGGGCTGGTCTACTTCGGCAACCTCATCGGCGGTCTCATCATAGTCGCGCTCATCATCATGTCGGCCGAGTACACGGCGGCAAATGGCCAATGGGGCCTCAATGCCCTGAAAGTGGCTCAGCACAAGATCCACCACACCTTCTTCGAGGCCCTCGCCCTCGGTATTCTCTGCAACCTCATGGTGTGTCTCGCCGTGTGGATGGCCTTCGGTGCCCGCAGTGCAACCGACAAGGTGATGGTCATGCTGCTCCCGGTGGCCATGTTCGTGGCATCCGGTTTCGAGCACAGCATTGCAAACATGTTTATGATCCCGGTCGGTATCGCTATCCATAGCGTCGCAGGCCCGGAATTTTGGCAGGCCATCGGCCAGGATCCGGCGACCTTTGCCGATCTGACCGTATCCAACTTCGTCCTTCACAACCTCATTCCTGTCACCATAGGTAATATCATTGGTGGTGGCGTCATGGTTGGTCTGACTTACTGGTTTATCTTCCGTCGTCATCATTAAGGATGATTGCGGGATACTACATCAATACCGTGTGAGGTAATGAAAATGGCAGAACTTAACGAACAGTTCCAAAAAGCATGGGAAGGCTTCGCGGCCGGTGAATGGCAGACCTCTGTCAACACCCGTGACTTCATCCAGAAGAACTACACCCCGTATGAAGGTGACGAGTCCTTCCTGGCTGGCGCGACCGAAGCTACCACCAAGCTGTGGGACAAGGTCATGGAAGGCATCAAGATCGAGAACCGCACCCATGCGCCGGTCGATTTTGATACCGACCTGCCCTCCACCATTACCGCTCACGATGCCGGCTATATCGATCAGAGCCTGGAGCAAATTGTAGGTCTGCAGACCGACAAGCCTCTCAAGCGCGCCATCATCGCCAACGGCGGTATCAAGATGGTCAAGACCTCTTGCGAAGTGTACGGTCGTCAACTTGACCCCATGGTCGAGAAGATCTTCACCGAGTACCGCAAGACTCACAACCAGGGCGTGTTCGACGTTTACACCAAGGACATCCTGAACTGCCGCAAGTCCGGCGTCATCACCGGTCTGCCGGATGCCTACGGTCGTGGCCGTATCATCGGTGACTACCGTCGTGTTGCCCTGTACGGCATCGACTTCCTGATGGCCGACAAACTGGCCCAGTTCAAGTCCCTGCAGGCTGATCTGGAAAACGGCGTCAACCTGGAAGCCACCATCCGTCTGCGCGAAGAGATCTCCGAGCAGCACCGTGCCCTGGCACAGATGAAGGTCATGGCTGCCAAATATGGCTGCGATATCTCAGTACCGGCCAAGAACGCCAAAGAAGCCGTACAGTGGACCTACTTCGCCTATCTGGCGGCAGTCAAGTCCCAGAACGGTGCCGCCATGTCCTTCGGTCGTACCTCCAGCTTCCTGGACGTCTACATCGAACGTGACCTGAAAAAAGGCGTGCTCACCGAGCAAGAAGCCCAGGAGCTGATGGACCACATGGTCATGAAGCTGCGTATGGTTCGCTTCCTGCGTACTCCCGAATACGATTCACTGTTCTCCGGCGACCCCATGTGGGCAACCGAGACCCTGGCTGGTATGGGCGTTGATGGCCGTACCCTGGTCACCAAGAACAGCTTCCGTATGCTGAACACCCTGTACACCATGGGCCCGTCCCCTGAGCCGAACCTGACCATACTGTGGTCCGAGCAGCTGCCAATCGGGTTCAAGAAGTACTGCGCCAAGGTATCTATCGAGACCTCTTCCGTTCAGTACGAGAACGATGACCTGATGCGTCCGGACTTCAACAACGATGACTACGCCATCGCTTGCTGTGTGTCCCCGATGATCGTCGGCAAACAGATGCAGTTCTTCGGTGCCCGTGCCAACCTGGCCAAGACCATGCTGTATGCAATCAACGGCGGTATGGACGAGAAACTCAAAATCCAGATCGGTCCCAAGACCGAAATGGTCAAGAGCGAGTACCTCGACTACAACGACGTGATGGATCGTCTGGATCACTTCATGGACTGGCTGGCCAAGCAGTACGTGGCTGCCCTGAACATCATCCATTACATGCACGACAAGTACAGCTACGAAGCCTCCCTGATGGCGCTGCACGACCGTGATGTCTATCGCACCATGGCTTGCGGTATCGCCGGTCTGTCCGTTGCGGCTGACTCCCTGTCTGCCATCAAGTATGCCAAGGTCAAGCCGGTTCGTGACGAAGATGGCGTTGCCATCGACTTCGAAATCGACGGCGAATACCCGCAGTTCGGTAACAACGACGCTCGTGTCGATGACATCGCCTGTGACCTGGTTGAACGCTTCATGAAGAAAATTCAGAAGCTGAACACCTACCGTGGCGCCGTTGCAACCCAGTCCGTACTGACCATCACCTCCAACGTCGTGTATGGCAAGAAGACCGGTAACACCCCGGATGGTCGTCGCTCAGGCGCGCCGTTTGGCCCGGGTGCCAACCCGATGCACGGTCGTGACCAGAAGGGTGCCGTTGCTTCCCTGACGTCCGTTGCCAAGCTGCCGTTCGCTTACGCCAAAGATGGTATCTCCTATACCTTCTCCATCGTGCCGAACGCCCTGGGTAAAGACATGGAATCCCAGAAAGCCAACCTGGCTGGCCTGATGGACGGTTACTTCCATCACGAGTCCAACCTGGAAGGTGGTCAGCACCTGAACGTGAACGTGATGAACCGTGAAATGCTACTGGACGCCATGGAAAACCCGGAGAAATATCCGCAGTTGACCATCCGCGTATCCGGTTATGCCGTTCGCTTCAACTCTTTGACCAAAGAGCAACAGCAAGACGTCATCACCCGTACTTTCACCGCTTCTCTGTAATCGCTTATTGGTAAGCAAGAGTCGCAGTGACTAAAAACCGGCGCCCAGGCGCTAATGCCGATCAGTTAAGGATCCATTGACCGATCCTGCTGATGTGTAAAAATCCGAAACCTGTTGATTTGGTTTCGGATTTTTTATGCGTATCGAACAGGCCCTCGACTTCCTTCACGCCAGCAA
>NZ_JAACFW010000028.1:0-66267 GCF_029237245.1 Aeromonas sp. 5HA1 | reverse complement strand
CAATCTGCTCGACCAGCGCCAGTTTAAAAGTCAGCGAGTAATCGCGCTGTGTCCGTTTCACACCTTGTCCCATCGGGCTCTCCGTTTATGTGGGGGAAAGGTGTAAACCATATTCAGGACGGGACAGTGAAATATAAAAGGGGAACCATAACGGCTCCCCTTTTATTGCAGCAAATCCGATGTGGCGTTAGAACCAGAAGCCGATGATGAAGGACCCCGCCAGGGTCAACATGACGTTGGCCACCGCATAGGTACCCGCATAACCGAGCGCCGGAATGGAGCTGTTGGCCGCTTCGTTCACCACGTCCATGGCCGGGGCGCAGGTGCGGGCCCCCGTGATGGCACCCAGCAGCAGTGCCGGGTTCATCTTCAGCACCCAGACTCCGAACAGATAGCCCACCAGTACCGGCAAGGTGGTCACCAGCATGCCGGAGAAGAGCACCACCATACCCACTTCACTCAGGTGATCGAGGATGCCGCCACCGGCTTTCAGACCCGTGCTCACCATGAAGACGGCGAGCCCCAGATCCTTGGCCAGACGCAATGCCCCGGGCGGCACATAGCCGACTGTGGGGTGGTTGGCGCGCAGGTAGCCCATCAGGATCCCTGCCAGCAGCAGGCCGACGGCATTGCCCAGACCAAACTCGAGCTGGCCGAATACCAGGGAGACGGAGCCAATCAGCAGGCCCAGCACGAAGAAGGTGGTGAAGGCGACCAGATCCGTGGTCTGGCTGTGGATACTGATAAAGCCGATCTTGTTGGCCAGCAGCTTGACCCGCTGCTTCTCGCCGCTGATCTGCAGCACGTCACCTTTTTGTAGCATGATGTTGCGATCAAACGGCATCTCTATCTGGGACCGTACCACCCGGTTGAGGAAGCAGCCCTTCTCGGTGAGGTTGAGCTCCACCAGATGGCGCCCGACTACGCCATCGTTTTTTACCACTATCTCTTCGGTAACTATCTGAAGGTCCAGCAGGTTGCGGTCGAACACCTCTTTACCGTTACGGTAATTGACGTCGAGTTTCTCGTGGCTTTCCGGATAGCCTACCAGGGCGATCTCGTCCCCTTCCTGGATGACGGCATCACCATCCGGGCTTGCCAGTATGCCGTTGCGGCGGATCCGCTCCACATAGCAGCCGGTGTGGGGATAGATACCGGTTTCCCGCAGGGTACGACCACCAATCCAGGCTGCCAGCTCGGGGCCGACCCGATAGGCACGGATGATGGGGAGGTAGGTTTTGCGGCTTTCGTTGTCCGACAGTCCACGTTCACGAGCGATTTTCTGCGCTTCTGTGCTCAAATCCAGCCTGGCCAGTGAAGGCAGGTAGCGCACCACCAGCATCAGACCTACCAGGCCGACCAGATAGGTCAGCGCATAGCCAATGCCCATGTTGTCGAGCACGGACTGCATGTCTGTTTTGTGAGGCAGGTTGAGCAGGCCGCTGCGCAGGGCATCCTGCGCACCAACCAGGGCCGGGGTTGAGGTGAGCGAGCCCGCCAGGATCCCGGCGGCCATGCCTGGCCCCAGGTTGAAGAACTTGGCCAGCCCCACTGTCAGCAGCAGCGCCGTCAGCAGGATCACCAGAGTGAGGGTGATGTAGTGAATGCCGTCCCGCAGGAAGACGCTGAAAAAGTGCGGTCCCGCTTCTATCCCCACGCAGAAAATGAACAGCATGAAGCCGACGTTCTCCGTGGTGGCGGTGAACTCGAAACCCATCTGGCCGAACAGCAGGGCGGTAAACAGCACGCCTATGGTGTTGCCAATCTGGAAATTGCCGAGCCTGACTTTGCCGAGCAACAGGCCGAAGGCCAGTACCACGAACAGCAGCAGGGAGTCGCTTTGATGTAACAGTGTCACGAAATCTATGGTCATGCCCGGAAAAACCGAGGAAAAAAGTGGGGCCGATATTGTGCCGGATCCCTTACCAATAAAGAAGCGCCAAAGGAGGATTAATCGGTAGCAAGCTGCCTTGCTGCCCCTTGGTTGAGGGAAAACACGAGGCAACCAGGAAGATCCGCTCTATTTCGCGCTGTCTGCCCCGCTGTCAATTAGTGATTCCTGCTATCTGTGATCCTTGTCCGCATGACCTGCTTGAAAATTTATTCCCTGCTGTTTGGGAGAGTCGTTTCGCAGTTTTTCAGCATATCTGACTGAAGAACGGGGGTTGAGCCAGGAACCGGTTCAAGGGGCAGGTACGGATGCTGACCTACTGCTCGCGGGATAGCGAAAAGATATCTGGAAAAGGCATCTGATGGCCGGAGTGTCGACCCATTTGGGGGGGCACTCAAAAACAGCAGAAAATGAGGTTGGGAAGAGAAATCGGAGCCGGTCGATGGCAATGGCCTGCCAAGCTAGGCAGTGACTGGGTTTGACTGACTTACCCACAGATTCTGTGGATAACCCTGTGTGTGAAACTTGGCGATCAGGCTGCAGGCCGCGCCAATACTGGGTTGCAAGGGCTGTTCAAAAAATACCGGAATAAAAATGTTTCTATAAAAATCAAATAGTTAGGCGCAACAGAACAAAACGCTGCTGGCATGGACAGGGAGACAAATGGGGGATGTGACCTCAGTGAGCGGCTTGTGCATTAAAATCGGCAGAGGAAAGCACTAAAGTGGATAACTTGCACCGAGATGGTGAGGAATTGGCTCCCCCGACTGGACTTGAACCAGTGACATACGGATTAACAGTCCGCCGTTCTACCGACTGAACTACGGGGGAACATCAGGCAAGGAGGGGCATCATACAGAGGTCGCTTTTTGAGGTCAATAGCCGCTTGGGCAGGAGAGTGGATACCCAGGCCACCCCAACTCGGAGTACACTTCTTCCTTGCCGTTTTTTGCCGGGAGTTGTCATGAGCAAGTTATTTCAGTTGGCCAGCCAGTTTCAACCTGCAGGGGATCAGCCAGAGGCGATCGCCCGTCTGCTTGATGGCATCGAATCCGGCCTGGCCCATCAGACCCTGCTCGGGGTGACAGGTTCGGGCAAGACCTTCACCATGGCCAACGTGATCGCGACCCTGAACCGCCCCACCATGATCATGGCCCCCAACAAGACGCTGGCTGCCCAGCTCTATGGCGAGATGAAGGAGTTTTTCCCCGAGAATGCGGTGGAGTATTTCGTCTCCTACTACGACTACTACCAGCCCGAGGCCTATGTACCGACCACGGACACCTTCATCGAGAAAGATGCCTCCATCAACGATCACATCGAACAGATGCGGTTGTCGGCCACCAAGGCGCTGCTGGAGCGGCGGGATGTCATCATAGTCGCGTCCGTGTCGGCCATCTATGGTCTGGGTGACCCCCAGGCTTACCTCAGCATGATGTTGCACCTCAAAGTCGGGGACGTGATCAACCAGCGGGATATACTGCGTCGCCTCGCCGAGCTGCAATACACCCGCAATGACATGGCATTCCAGCGCGGCACCTTTCGGGTGAGGGGAGAGGTGATCGACATCTACCCCGCCGAGTCGGACAAGCTGGCGCTGCGCGTGGAGCTGTTTGATGAAGAGGTGGAGCGGCTCTCCCAGTTCGATCCCCTGACCGGTGCCATCGAACAGACGGTGGTGCGCTACACCATCTATCCCAAGACCCACTACGCCACCCCGCGCGAAACCATTCTGGGTGCCATCGAACATATAAAGGAGGAGTTGAAAAGCCGCCGGGAACAGCTGCTGTCTCTCAACAAGCTTGTGGAGGAGCAGCGCATCAGCCAGCGCACCCAGTTCGACATGGAGATGATGCAGGAGCTGGGCTACTGCTCCGGTATCGAGAACTACAGCCGCTACCTCTCCGGTCGTGCACCGGGGGAGCCGCCGCCCACCCTGTTTGACTACCTGCCAGGGGATGGCCTGCTCATCATCGACGAATCCCACGTGACGGTGCCGCAGATCGGCGCCATGTTCAAAGGGGACAGATCCCGCAAGGAGACGCTGGTGGAGTACGGCTTTCGTCTGCCCTCGGCACTCGACAACCGGCCCCTCAAGTTCGATGAGTTCGAGGCCCTGATGCCGCAGACGGTGTTTGTCTCGGCTACCCCTGGCCCCTACGAGCTGGGCAAATCCGGCGATGACGTGGTGCAGCAGGTGGTTCGCCCGACCGGTTTGCTCGATCCCGAGATAGAAGTGCGCCCGGTGACCACCCAGGTGGACGATCTGCTCTCCGAGATCCGGCTGCGGGTCGCGATGGAGGAGAGGGTGCTGGTGACGACCCTCACCAAGCGGATGTCGGAGGATTTGACAGAATATCTGGCGGATCATGACGTTAGAGTGCGCTACCTGCACTCGGATATCGATACCGTAGAGCGGGTGGAGATCATTCGCGATCTGCGCCTCGGCAAGTTTGACGTGCTGGTCGGCATCAACCTGCTGCGAGAGGGCCTCGACATGCCGGAGGTCTCTCTGGTGGCCATCCTGGATGCGGACAAAGAGGGCTTCCTGCGCTCCACGCGCTCTCTCATTCAGACCATTGGCCGCGCCGCTCGCAACCTCAACGGCAAGGTGATCCTGTACGGGGATTCCATCACCAACTCCATGAGAGTGGCCATCGAAGAGACGGAGCGTCGTCGCACCCTGCAGCATGCCCATAACCTCGAACACGGCATAATCCCCAAAGGGCTCAACAAGTCGGTGGGGGATGTGATGGACATGGGGGGCAGCCGCAGTGCAGGCAAGACGGGCAGGGGAGGTCGCAAGGCTGCCGAGCCACAAGGGGAGTACCATGTTCGCTCCGCTGGCGAGATCGCAAAAGAGATCAAGCGGATGGAAGAGCAGATGTTCCAGCATGCCCGGGATCTGGAGTTCGAGCAGGCAGCGGCGCTGCGAGATCAGATCCAGCGGCTGCGCCACGAGTTGATCGAGAGTTGAACAACAAGCCGAATGGCAAACGCTGGCTCATCTGGCGGCGCATGCGCCGTCTCTATCAGGGCTTTCGCCATCCTGCCACTCCCTGGTGGGCCAAGGGGCTGGTGATCCTTATCCTGCTCTATGGCCTCAGTCCGGTAGATCTCATCCCCGATGTGGTCCCCCTGCTTGGCTGGTGTGATGACCTGACCCTGCTGCTGCTTTTATTGTGGGGATGGGAGAAGTGCCTGCCCGAACATGTCAGGCTGACACTGGATAAACGAGACTGAACCAGTTTCCCCCTTAATCAAGGGTGAACAGGCGTTAGTTATTTATGATTTTTTGGATAAAAAGGGAATCGATTGAGTTTCGCCTTTCGTTGATTAAAAAGAGCGCAATGGGGAGATTGTGACCCTGAATGCATTGGCGTAGACTCCACGCCGTTCACTTCATGAGTATGAAAAAATGGATCTGATCCTGTTTGCGATTGACTTTATTCTGCACGTTGACGTGCATTTGAGAGAACTTTTTGAAAACTATGGCGTCTGGGTTTATGCCATCCTGTTCCTGATCATCTTCTGCGAGACAGGGCTGGTGGTCACTCCCTTCCTGCCGGGTGACTCACTGCTGTTTGCTGCCGGTGCCCTCACAGTGGGCAGTGTGCTGGATGTACATACCCTGGCGGCCCTGCTGATCATCGCTGCCGTGCTTGGCAACGTGGTCAACTACACCATTGGTCACTTCTTCGGCGAGCAGCTGTTCCGCAACCCTGACTCCAAAATCTTCCGTCGGGATTATCTGGACAAGACTCACGCCTTTTACGATCGCCATGGTGGCAAGACCATAATCATCACCCGTTTCCTGCCGATCGTGCGCACCTTTGCTCCCTTCGTTGCAGGCATGGGGGCCATGACCTATCCGCGCTTCCTGGTATTCAACCTGGTGGGGGGGCTGCTGTGGGTTATTTCCTTCGTGTATGCCGGCCACTTCTTTGGCAACTTGCCCGTGGTGCGTCAGAACTTTACGCTGCTCATCTTCGGCATCATCTTTATTTCCTTGTTGCCCATGGTCATCGGCATGGCAAAGGCCAGGATGCATGCCAGCAAGGCAGCATCCTGATCGGCGCATCGCTGACGGGCAGGTCATAAAAATGGGAGCCACTGGCTCCCATTTTTATTGTGTGAACACTGGCTCGGCCGCATGGGTGCCCCTTGAACCGGTTGCTGATAGCCAGGATCACAAACGCCAGAGGCAGGCGGCAAAGATGGTATTCAGCCCCATGAAGAAGGGGTGTAGGAAGCGGGTGAGGTCATAGAAGTTGATTGAAAAAGGGAGCCAATGGCTCCCTTTTTCTGCTTGCTACTCTGGATTAACTGCAGCATCGCCCCTTGACCAGATTGCCTATGGTCACGACCGCAAACACCAGCAGGTAGGCGGCGAAGATGGCGACAAGCCACTGAGGCATGGAGAAGCTCAGGAATTGCCAGCTGATCTCGCTGCAATCTCCATCCGGGAAGAATAGCCAGGGCAGCCACTGATCGAGAGGAGCCCAGCTGGGGAAGTCGGCAAAAGGGCTGCAGACGTTGAATGGGGAAGGATTCATCTGATAATCCACGTGCTTCAGTGCCAGCTGAAGGCCACGGAAGGCACTGTAGCCCCAGAGCAAGAGGGCACTCCAGCGGAGATACCACTTCTCTGGTGCCACCATGCCGAGCAAGCCTGCCGAGAGTACCCCCAGGATGGCAAGGCGCTCGTACACGCACATGACACATGGGTGCAGACCCAGCACATATTGGAAGAAGAGGGCACTCAACTCAAGGAACAAAGCGGACGCGGCAAGCAGACCCCATGCCAGTCGATGGGCGGCAATACGACGCAGGAACTCAATCATCTGGTTGATCTCACAGAAAAAACAGTGGCTGAATTAGAGCAGAGCAGGGGATAAAAAGAAAGGTGCTGTCCCAATCCCGCATGGTGAGACGAATCCATTGTTTGTTTTAAGGCTTATCTTGGTAGGTGATGGCTTTGAAGACAGCGCGTAACCGTCAAGTTGAGCGGATACCAGATCCAACATGTGAACAAGTAGCACCGTCAGTTGAAAGAACGGATTGAGTGATGCCACGGTTTGGCGACCCATTGCCTGGGAAATTATCCGGGTTGGCGCAGGATGCTGGAACGTTACGGAAGGGGGAAATATCAAAGCGTGTTTGCACGAGACTCTGGGGCACCCCATGCAACACGTAATTGGGACATAGCCAAAAAAGAAAGGGCCCGCAGGGGCCCTTGGTCTTTAGTGCAGTGCAGGTAGTGCAGCAGGTGCAACGCTGTGAGGCAGGATCCACCCGGCCTGATAGAACCACTCTGTGGTAGGTGCAAGCAGCAGTTCCACCGCGAAGAAACCGACCAGCCCCAGCACCAGGGTGTAAGGCAGCGCCATCCACACCATGCGACCATAGGAGAGTCGCAACAGGGGGGCCAGTGCCGAGGTCAGCATGAACAGGAAGGCAGCCTGACCATTGGGGGTCGCCACTGAGGGCAGGTTGGTACCTGTATTGATGGCAACCGCCAGCAGGTCGAACTGTTCGCGACTGATGGCATTGTTGAGCAGTGCTGTTTTCACCTCGTTGATGTAAACAGTGCCGACGAAGACGTTGTCACTGACCATGGAGAGCAGGCCGTTAGCCAGATAGAAGAGGGCGAGTTGATCGTCCGGCTCTGCGGCCAGTACCCACTGGATAACCGGTCTGAACAGCTGCTGATCGATGATGACGGCGACCACGCTGAAGAAGACGGCGAGCAGGGCGGTGAAGGGCAGTGCCTCCTGGAATGCTTTGCCCAGCGAGTGCTCATCGGTAATGCCGGTCAGTGAGGTTGCCAGCACTATGACTGACAGCCCGATCAGCCCAACGGCGGCCAAATGCATGGCGAGGCCGATGATCAGCCAGATAGCAATCAGCGCCTGTACCATCAGCTTGGCTTTGTCCTGAGGAGTGCGTTTGGCATCCTCATGACGGTTGTACTCTTCCATGATCATGCGTACCGAGTTGGGTAATTTGGCGCCATAGCCAAACCATCCCATCTTCTCCACCAGCACGCAGGTAAGCAGACCACAGATAAAAACAGGCAGAGAGACGGGGGCCATACGAATAGCGAATTCACCAAAATACCAACCCGCCTGCTCGCCGATGATGAGGTTTTGCGGCTCACCCACCAGAGTACAAACCCCTCCCAGTGCCGTCCCTATGGCTGCGTGCATCATCAGGCTGCGAAGAAAGGCACGAAATTGCTCGAGCGCCTGATGGTGATCCTCCTGCACCTCCTGATCATGGGTGTGGTCATGTTCATGACCAAAACTCTTGCCAGACGACACCTTGTGGTAGATAGCGTAGAAACCGGTCGCCACACTGATCACTACGGCGATCACGGTCAGGGCGTCAAGGAAGGCTGACAGAAAGGCTGACACCAGACAGAACGCCAGAGAGAGCAGCGTCTTGGAACGGATCCGGATCAGCATCTTGGTGAACACATAGAGCAGTAGTTGCTTCATGAAGTAGATGCCTGCCACCATAAACACCAGCAGCAGCAGCACTTCAATGTTGGCCACCAGTTCATGTTTGACCTGCTCTGCCGAGGTCATGCCGATGAGTACGGCTTCAATGGCCAGCAGGCCGCCGGGCTGCAGTGGGTAGCATTTGAGCGCCATTGCCAGGGTGAAGATAAATTCGACGACCAGCAGCCAGCCGGCAGCAAAGGGATCGAGATAAAAGGCGATCGGGTTGATCACCAGAAATAACAGAATTGCGCTCTTGTACCACTTTGGCGCATGACCCAAAAAGTTCTTGGCAAATGCGTTCCCTAAGCTGATTGGCATAATAATGGATCTCTGTTTCGTTGTTGGTGTCTGCTTCTGTGCAGTCAAGACAGACTCGTCCTTAAATATCCGGATGCTGTCCCATATCAGATTGATTCTTCATGATTTTAATCAAAAAGAGCACTAACTATAAATAACATAGTGCCCCTTGCCCAAGATAATGTCTGTTTTATCGACAGGGGGTGGCGTTGCTTGGCACCTTTCTCGATATTCAATACATTTATTTAACATCAAGTTCGGCTTATGTGAGCAGAGGACTGACCTTCTGCTTGCCAGCCTTTTCTGCTTTGCTATTATTCGTGGGCCTTTTTACGCACTAAACAGAGTCACTACATGGTCATAAAAGCGCAGAGCCCTGCAGGGTTTGCCGAGGAATACATCATCGAGTCCATCTGGAACAATCGCTTTCCTCCAGGATCCATACTGCCGGCCGAGCGTGAGCTGTCCGAGCTTATCGGGGTGACTCGTACTACCTTGCGCGAAGTGCTTCAGCGTCTGGCCCGCGATGGCTGGCTCACTATCCAGCATGGCAAGCCGACCAAGGTAAACAATTTCTGGGAGACCTCGGGTCTCAACATCCTGGAAACCTTGGCCCGTCTGGATCAGGACAAGGTGCCGGATCTGGTGGCGCAGTTGCTGTCGGCACGAACCAACATCTGCACCATCTTCATTCGTGGTGCCATTCGCAACAACCCGGATCAAGCAGCCGAGATACTGCGCGGTGCCAATGCGGTAGACAGTACCCCGGAAGCGTATGCGGAGTTTGATTATCGTCTGCATCACCAGCTCGCCTTTGCCTCCGGCAATCCTATCTATGCCCTGATCCTCAATGGTTTCAAGGGATTGTATAGCCGGGTCGGACGTTACTATTTCTCTGACAAGCAGGCTCGTGAAACGGCGGATGCCTACTACAAGGTCTTGTTGGGGTTGGCCGAGACCAAGAATCATGAAGCCGTGTTCATGACGGTACGCCAGTACGGTATCGAGTCTGGCAAGTTGTGGACCCGTCTGCGCCAGGACATGCCGAGCAATCTGTGTGACAACTGATTGTTGATGCAAAGAGAAAACGCGCCTTCTGGCGCGTTTTTTTATGGTTGAATGTGGTCTCAGAGCGGTTTTTTGTCAGGGCAGCGACCTATGATGTCGGCAGGCAAGTCGCCGTTATCCTGCTCCAGCAACACATCGAATCCCCACAGCTGGTGCAGATGCTTGAGCACCTCGTGGCGTGAATCTCCAAGGGGGATCCGGTTGTGCGGCACATAGCGCAGGGTCAATGAGCGATCTCCCTTCACCGCCACGTTATAGACCTGAATATTGGGCTCCAGGTTGCTCAAGTTGTATTGAGCTGACAGGGTATTGCGTACCAGCCGATAACCCTCCTCATTGTGAATGGCAGATACCTTGAGATAGTTCTTCAAGTCATCATCGTCGATGGCGAACAGCTTCATCTCCCGCATCACCTTGGGGCTGAGGAACTGACTGATGAAGCTCTCGTCCTTGAAGTTCTGCATGGCAAAATGCAGGGTATCAACCCAGTTGGTGCCGGCATAATCGGGGAACCAGTATCTGTCCTCCTCGGTCGGGTTTTCGCAAATGCGGCGCAGATCAGTGAACATGGCAAAGCCAAGGGCGTAGGGGTTGATCCCCGAGTAGTAGCGGCTGTTGTAGGGGGGCTGGTACACCACGTTGGTGTGGCTGTGCAGCACCTCTATCATGAAGCGATCGCTGATCTTGCCCTCGTCATACAGGTGGTTGAGGATGGTGTAGTGCCAGAAGGTGGCCCAGCCTTCATTCATCACCTGAGTCTGTTTCTGCGGGTAGAAGTACTGGCTGATCTTGCGCACTATGCGCACTATCTCGCGCTGCCAGGGTTCGAGCAGAGGGGCATTCTTCTCGATGAAGTAGAGAATGTTCTCCTGGGGCTCAACCGGATAGCGTCTGTCTTCAACACCGGAGGCCTTGTGCTGCTTGGGCAGGGTGCGCCACAGCTCGTTCACCTGAGTCTGCAGATAATCTTCCCGTGCCTTCTGGCGACGCTTCTCCTCTGCCAGCGAGATCTTCTGGGGCCGCTTGTAACGGTCCACTCCGAAGTTCATCAGGGCATGACAGGAGTCGATCAACTTTTCCACCGCATCGATGCCGTGTTTCTCTTCGCATTCGGTGATGTAGTTTTTGGCAAACAGCAGATAGTCGATGATGGAGGAGGCATCGGTCCAGGTTTTGAACAGATAGTTGTTTTTGAAAAAAGAGTTGTGACCATAACAGGCGTGCGCCATGACCAGCGCCTGCATCGGCATCGTGTTCTCCTCCATCAGGTAAGCGATGCAGGGATCCGAGTTGATGACGATCTCATAGGCCAGCCCCATCTGACCGCGCTTGTAGTTGCGTTCGGTATGGATGAAGCGTTTGCCAAATGACCAGTGTTGATAGCCGATGGGCATACCGACACTGGAGTAGGCATCCATCATCTGCTCGGCGGTGATCACCTCGATCTGATTGGGGTAAGTATCCAGTCGATAGAACCTGGCGACCCGGGCTATCTCCTGATGATAAGTCTCCAGCAGATCGAAGTTCCAATCCGGGCCATCGTCCAATGGCGGTATTTTTCTTGCGGTTTCTACCATATGACTTCCCTCACGCCGCTTGCTTCTTGAACAGCTCCCGGAATACCGGATAAATATCCTCGACCTTGCGAATGTGCTCCATCGCGAAGTGGGGGAACTGGCTGGCCACCGACTCGTACTCGTGCCACAGGGTCTGGTGGGCGCGGGTGGTGATCTCTATATAGGAGTAGTACCGCACCCGCGGCATGATATCCCGGGTCAGGATCTCCCGGCATTGCGGCGAATCATCAGCCCAGTTGTCACCATCGGACGCTTGCGCCGCATAGATGTTCCACTGGTTGGCCGGGTAACGCTCGTTGATGATGTCGTTCATCATCTTGAGTGCGCTGGAGACTATGGTGCCACCCGTTTCCTGGGAATAGAAGAACTCGTGTTCGTCCACTTCCTTGGCCTGGGTGTGATGGCGAATGTAGACCACTTCCACGTTCTTGTAGGTCCGGCTCAGGAACAGGTAGAGCAGTATATAGAAGCGCTTTGCCATCTCCTTGGTGGCTTGATCCATGGAACCCGATACGTCCATCAGGCAGAACATCACTGCCTGGCTGGACGGCACGGGCCGTTTGACAAAGTTGTTGAACTTGAGATCGAAGGTGTCGATGAAGGGCACAGCTGAGATCCGCCGTTTCAGTTCTCGGATCTCCTTCTCAAGCAGGGCGATTTCGGCGAAATGCTCGTTGGGATCGGTTGCCAGCAGGGCCATCCTCTCTTCCAGTTCATGCAACTGGCGTTTCTTGCCGGCTTGCAGTGCCATGCGCCGCGCCAGCGAGTTTTGCAGAGAACGCACCACGTTGATATTGGCTGGCACTCCGTTGGAAGTGTAGCCCGCCCGGTAGGTCTTCATCTCCATCAACTGGTTGAGCTGGGTTTTCTGCAAGCGAGGCAGCTCCAGATCTTCAAACAGCAGATCCAGATACTCATCCTTGGAGATCTGGAACACGAAGTCATCTTCGCCTTCCCCCTGATTGGATGCCTGACCTTCGCCCGCTCCCTGACCACCGCCCCCTCCTTTGGGACGGTCAATCTTGTCACCGGAGACGAACTGGTCATTGCCGGGATGCACCATTTCCCGCTTACCGCCTTGCCCCTGATGGAAATGGGGTTCGCCTATATCCTTGGTCGGTATGCTGATGCTCTCGCCCTTGTCCACGTCCTGAATGCTGCGCTTGGAGACAGCATCCGAGACCGCTTGTTTTATTTGCTTCTTGTAGCGGCGGATGAAGCGCTGCCGATTGACAGCGCTTTTGTTTTTGCCGTTGAGCCTGCGGTCGATAAAATGCGCCATAACTCCCCCTTGAACCACGGCAGGGTCAGGATGACTTGCGTACCCTGAGATACCATTCGGAGAGCAGTCGCACCTGTTTGCGGGTGTAGCCTTTCTCCATCATCCGTTCGACAAAGTTATCGTGCTTCTTCTGCTCCTCAGCCGAGGTTTTGCTGTTGAAGGAGATAACCGGCAGCAGCTCTTCCGTGTTGGAGAACATCTTCTTCTCGATCACGGTGCGCAGCTTCTCGTAACTGGTCCAGTTGGGGTTACGGCCTGCATTGTTGGCCCGGGCTCGCAGCACGAAGTTGACGATTTCGTTGCGGAAATCTTTCGGGTTGCTGATCCCGGCGGGTTTTTCAATCTTCTCCAGCTCGCTGTTGAGCGACGCGCGGTCAAACAGCTGGCCAGTCTCGGGGTCACGGTACTCCTGATCCTGGATCCAGAAGTCGGCATAGGTGACGTAGCGATCGAAGATGTTCTGGCCGTACTCCGAATAGGATTCGAGGTAGGCGGTCTGGATCTCCTTGCCAATGAACTCCACATAGCGCGGCGTCAGATAGCCCTTGATGAACTCAAGGTAGCGATCGTGCAGCTCCTGCGGGAACTGCTCACGCTCTATCTGCTGCTCCAGCACATAGAAAAGGTGTACCGGGTTGGCCGCCACTTCCGCGTGGTCGAAGTTGAAAACGCGAGAGAGGATCTTGAACGCAAAACGGGTGGAGAGACCATTCATGCCCTCATCCACACCGGCGTAGTCACGGTACTCCTGATAGCTCTTGGCCTTGGGATCCGTGTCTTTCAGGCTCTCGCCATCATAGACCCGCATCTTGGAGTAGAGGCTGGAGTTTTCCGGCTCTTTCAGACGCGAGAGGACGGAGAACTGACCCAGCAGTTCCAGTGTGCCCGGGGCACATTTGGCGTCGGTCAGTTCGCTGTTGATCAGCAGTTTTTCGTAGATCTTCACCTCTTCCGAGACGCGCAGGCAGTAAGGCACCTTGACGATGTAGACCCGATCGAGGAAGGCCTCGTTGTTCTTGTTGTTACGGAACTGCTGCCACTCTGATTCGTTGGAGTGAGCCAGCAATATACCGTCGAAGGGTAGGGCGGAGAGCCCCTCTGTGCCGTTGTAGTTCCCTTCCTGGGTTGCGGTCAGTAGAGGATGCAGCACCTTGATGGGGGCTTTGAACATCTCCACGAACTCCATGATCCCCTGGTTCGCTTTGCACAGCGCACCTGAGTAGGAGTAAGCATCTGCATCATCCTGGGCATAATGCTCCAGCATGCGGATGTCGACCTTGCCGACCAGAGAGGAGATATCCTGGTTGTTGTCATCACCCGGTTCTGTCTTAGCGATGGCAATCTGATCGAGGATGGAGGGGTTGACCTTCTCTACCTTGAACTTGGAGATGTCGCCACCGAACTCGTGCAGTCGCTTGGCCACCCAGGGTGACATGATGGGGCGTAGATAGCGGCGCGGAATGCCGTACTCTTTTTCCAGCAGCTCGCCATCCTCTTCGATGTCGAACAGACAGAAGGGGTGGTCATTGACCGGTGAGCCCTTGATGCGATAGACAGGCACTTTTTGCATCAAGGATTTGAGCTTCTCAGCCAGAGAGGATTTGCCGCCGCCAACCGGTCCCAGCAGATAGAGGATCTGCTTCTTCTCTTCCAGCCCCTGGGCCGAGTGCTTGAGGTAGGAGACGATCTGCTCGATGGCCTCTTCCATGCCGTAGAAATCTTTGAAGGCGGGATAGCGTGCAACGACGCGGTTGGAAAAAAGGCGACTGAGTCTGGGATTGACCGAAGTATCGATCATTTCCGGCTCGCCGATGGCGACCAGCAAGCGTTCGGCAGCGGAGGCGTAGCAGGCTTTGTCCTGCTTACACATATCCAGAAATTCCTGGATGCTGTACTCCTCTTCCCTGGCTTTCTCGTATCGCTGTTGATAATGCTCGAAGATGCCCATAACTTTGCCCTCGTTATAGTCGCTTACCCTGAAAAGAGTGGATCACTACTTTTGTTCTGTTTACCTCATTAAGCCTAGTCAACAGCCCCCAGTAATCCATCACCATCTATTGGTTTAAATTTGCAAGGGTACTTCCCGATCCTGATGCGGGAAGGCGCAATCAGTGACACACCTATGTTACTGACTGTTAAATTATTTTTGCCACGATAGTGAGGTAAATGTCAAAGAGATAAAAAATAAATGTTTGCCAAAAAATGGAAATGACAACGCATTGTTCGGGTCAGTTGGCTGTAACGCAGACGGGGCAAGGGAAGGAGGAAAATCGAATGGAAATGGCTATTACGTTTACGTCAGCGGAATGATACTTGTTTGGTGTTAAAGCTCTAATTTTTACATTGACGCTACATTTTTGCTGCTCTAGATTGGCCCTGTGTCGGCAGCCATCGCTTTAGCAAGAGAGTGATGGCTGCTGATACAAAGCTCTGTTTAAGCACGTTTCCGTTGGCTTGACCCTCGCATATGCGAGGGTCTTATTTTTTCAGCGGGTTGTAGATGTACACTGGCATGATCAACTGTCAGGGGTGGGGTAGAGCCGTGATACCGCTGCCAGCACCTCGGCGAATGGATGCGCCGCCAGCTGGCCAAATCCCGCCAGGCTTTTTGCCTTGACCCGGGTGGTCAATGGCGTGGCGATACCGCACAGAAAACGGGTCAGAATGCGAGGATGGCTGGTGTGGCACAAGGCTATCAGGGGATCGCACCAGGAACGCAACCCCTTTTCGTTGGGCCGGGTGAGGGTCGGCAGTGGCGGCAGTACGGCAACCTCGCCACGGCAGACGGAGCAGTGTCCGCATTTGCTGGGTGCCTGCTCGTCGGCAAAGTAGCGGGCCAGCTCCTGACTCAGGCAGTGGCTTGATGTAAAAAAGGCCAGCAAGGCCTGCAGCCGAGCCAGTTCACTCAACTCCTTCTTCTCGAACAGGGCATAGAGCTCGTCTGCCAATGCATTGATATCAACATCTTGGCGCAGCACCCGATAGACATCGGTCATCTGCTTGCTCTCCAGCTCTATCCAGCCCTGTTGTTGCAGATAATCCAGGGCTGCTGCCGCACGGTGCCGTTCCCCCTGATAACCCTGCCAGAGGGCATCGAAGTCCATGGTGCACCAGCTGCGGGCCTGCGGTGCACAGGCAAACAGCTGCTCCAGAAACTGGCGTCGGTCGGGATTGAAACGGGTCAGGATCTCGGCCTTGTCCAGCATGAACTTGAAGCGATATTCGGCGAAGTAGCTGTAGGCAGGCATGATGACACCCGCCATTTCCAGATAGACCAGCAGGGTCTTGAGCGGTAACTGACGTATGTTGGTGTCGTTGGAGAGACGCAGCAGACCAAACTCCCACTCGCTGCCGCTTTGCTGCAGGATCTCGAGCAGCGTCACTATGGCGGCGCGATCCGGCGTATCCCCGTACACGAAATTCTCCAGCACGGGGAGCTGTGCGCGATTGGCCAGCACTATGCAGCGGGAAGGGAGCCCATCCCGCCCGGCACGGCCAATTTCCTGACTGTAGTTTTCGATGGATTTGGGCAAGTCATAGTGGATGACCCGGCGAATATCAGCCTTGTCGATCCCCATGCCAAAGGCGATGGTGGCGACAATGCAGTCCACCTTGCCAGCCATGAAGTCATGCTGGATCTGGCTGCGCAGGGGCGAGTCGAGCCCGGCGTGATAGGCACTTGCCCTGATCCCTGCCCGCAGCAGCAGGTCGGCACAATGCTGCGCCGTGTGTTGCAAGGTGACATAGATGATGGTGGGGGCCGTAGGCTCTCGTCGTACTTCTGCTTGCAGCCAGTCATCACGCGCCTCGGCGGGCAGCGGCACGACCGCCAGATCCAGGTTGGCGCGATAAAAACCGGTGACGACCAGACCCTCATCCTCGATGTCGAATTTGGCCTGCATGTCGGTCATGACAGCCGGGGTGGCGGTCGCGGTCAGCAACAGTACCTGAGGTATCTTCAGCTCGTGGCGATAAGTCGGCAGCTTGAGGTAGTCGGGTCGAAAGTTGTGGCCCCACTCCGAGATGCAGTGCGCTTCATCCACCACCAGCATCGACAGCGGCACCTGCTGGATGAAGCGACGAAAGCGCTCGTTCTTGAGTCGCTCTACCGAGATCATCAGGATCTTGAGCTGACCGTCACTGACCTGCTGCATCACGCGGCGACTTTCCTCCGGTGTCTGGCTCGAATCCAGGGTAGCCGCAGCAATCCCTTTGCTGTGGAGAAAAGCGAGCTGGTCGTGCATCAGCGCGATCAGGGGGGAGATCACCAGGGTCAGGTGGGGCAGGGCGAGTGCTGGCAGCTGATAACAGAGGGATTTGCCGGAGCCGGTGGGGAAGATGGCAGCCGCACTCTGGCCTGCCAGCAACCGGCTGATCACCGCCTCCTGACCGGGCCTTAACTGGTCGAAGCCGAAGTGGCGGGTCAAGAGGGATGAGATCATGGCAGGGACTCCAGTGCAAAACCACCATAATACCACCGCTCGGGAGTGCCTGAACTACCCTTCAGAGGAAAACAGCGTCCATTTGGGCGCTGTTGATATTGTGTTATCGCATTGTTGTAGTTTTTTTGTGAGGTAAACCGGATATTTTTCAGTGATTATGTGGAAAAAAGCGATTGCAGATGGGATATTCCTTGTCCGTAACCCCGTGTGTTTCCGGACTGGCTCAATAGAAGGCTTGCCGGGGCAGACGACGCCAGCCTGTGACATGGGTGTCGCCTGGTGTAGTGGTTGCCAACAGGACTAATGATTCACGCACTTCGGTGCTCAGGGACTATTTGATGACACAACAACACCCCCTCATGAGACTGGTCAACAGCACCAGTCTGGTAAGCCAGATCCTGGTCGGTCTGGTATTCGGTATCCTCCTTGCCATGTTCATGCCCGAATGGGCCAAAGCAGTCGGTCTGCTCGGCAGCCTGTTTGTCGGTGCACTGAAGGCGGTCGCGCCGCTGCTGGTATTCGTGCTGGTGATGGCGGCGATCATCGGCCACAAGCAGGGCCAGAAAACCAATATTCGCCCGCTGCTGGCCCTCTACCTGTTCGGTACCTTCGCCGCGGCCCTGGTGGCGGTGATTGCCAGTTTCCTGTTCCCCACCACCCTGCATCTGGTGGCCAACACGGCGGACATCACGCCGCCAGGGGGCATCACAGACGTATTGCAAACCTTGCTGTTCAACATAGTGACCAACCCGGTCAAGGCGCTGATGGATGCGAACTATATTGGCATTCTGGCCTGGGCCATCGGCCTGGGCATCGCCATGCGTCACGCCAATGACAGCAGCAAGGCCCTGATCACCGACCTGTCCCACGGTGTCTCTGCCATCGTCAAGGTAGTGATCCGCTGCGCGCCCCTCGGTATTCTGGGGCTGGTGGCATCCACTCTGGCCGAAACCGGCTTCGATGCCTTGTTTGGTTACGCCCAGTTACTGCTGGTGCTGATTGGCTGCATGCTGTTCATCGCCTTGGTGGTCAACCCGCTCATCGTGTTCTGGAAGATCAGACGCAATCCCTATCCGCTGGTGCTGACCTGCCTCAAAGAGAGCGGCGTGACCGCCTTCTTTACTCGCAGCTCCGCCGCCAACATCCCGGTCAACATGGCGCTATGTGAAAAACTGCGTCTGCCGGAAGATACCTATGCGGTCTCCATTCCGCTGGGCGCCACCATCAACATGGCCGGCGCCGCTATCACCATCACAGTGCTTGCCATGGCGGCGGTGCACACACTGGGGATGGAAGTGGATCTGGCTACCGCTGTGCTGCTCTCTGTGGTGGCTACCATCAGTGCCTGTGGCGCCTCCGGTGTGGCTGGTGGCTCTTTGCTGCTGATCCCGCTGGCGTGCAGCCTGTTTGGCATCGGCAACGACATCGCCATGCAGGTCGTTGCCGTGGGCTTTATCATAGGTGTGTTGCAAGATTCTGCCGAGACAGCCCTCAACAGCTCCACCGACGTGCTGTTCACCGCAGCTGCCTGTATGGCCGAAGATGAAACCCTGCTGGATGCCGCGCCGCTGCCAAGCCGCGAAGCCTGATAGTCAGCTTCATCAAACCATTGAAAACGCCCTCTTGTGAGGGCGTTTTTTTATGTGCGCTATCGCTGGCCGAATGCATCAGGATATGAGATCCCTTCGATGGGATGGAAGCGTGTGGGCTGAAGGTCATGGCGTAAACAGGGGCCAGCATGCCAACAGACATACCCGCCGGATGGGCTAGCTGTCAGCCGCTTCCCATGTCCGGCCAGCATACGACAACCGGGATCCTGTCATGAAAGGAGCAAGGAGTGTGGCTGGGGTGTTCAAGGGAGACAAGCTACGCGCCGGCCAGGCAATGCGATGAGAGCTGGCCGAGCCGTGCTTCTCGAAGACGCCCTGGCTGAGCCGAGTCCCGCATCGCCAAGGGCTGGGTCTATTGCGTTCGTGGATAGCGGCATTGCCGCTGGAGAGTGCGGTTTACCATTGGAGGAATGGGTTATTTGTGCATAAAAAATGCCCGCCATCACTGGCGGGCATTTGCTTTACCGTTATGGTCTGGTGATTAGCCAAACAGCTGGTAAAGGATGGCGGAGATGGCAATGGTACCCATCAGAGCAACAAACGCGTTGCTGATGTGTCCCTGGTATTTCGCCATGGCTGGCACGCGTTTGATGGCGTACATCGGCATGATGAACAGAATGGTGGCGATGATGGGGCCACCCAGAGATTCAATCATGCCCAGGATGGAGGGGTTGGCAATGGCCGTGCCCCACAGGGTGAGGACGAAGAAGGCGATGATGAACATCTCCACCTTCTTGTGGTTCGGCTCTTTGCCGGATTTGCGCATGTTTTGGACGATCATCCCTTTCAGACCTTCACGGGCACCCAGGTAGTGGCCAAAGAAGGAGGATACGATGGCGACAAACGCAACCAGCGGACCGAAGTAGGAGATGAGGGGGCTTGCGTGCTGGTTCGCCAGATAGGAGAGCACGGCAATGTTCTGTGACTTGGCTTCTGCCAGCTGGGCCGGGGTCAGGCTCATGACGCAGGAGAAGACGAAGAACATCACGAAGCCCAGCAGTATGGTGGCAGTGCGCTTGAGAATGGCATCGGACTTCTCGACCGCATGTTCGCCATGATCACGACGCTGGGCCAAAGAGAAGCTGGAGATGGCAGGGCTGTGGTTGAAGGAGAACACCAGTACCGGGATGGTCAGCCACAAGGTAGTGGCGAAATCCTTGGCAGACGGCACCTGGGACAGGGCGGCACCCGTCCAGTCAGGGATCAGGTAGAAGGAGATACCCACCAGGATGGCGATGAGCGGGTAGACCAGGAACTCTGTGACCTTCAGCATCAGCTTCTCGCCGGCCAGCATCACAGACATCATGCCCATGATCAGCACGATGGAGAGGATCCAGCGCGGAGGGGCAGCCATCTGCAACTGGTTGACCATGAAGCTTTCGACCGTGTTGGTGATACCGACACCGTAGATCAGCACTATGGGGTAGATGGCAAAGAAGTAGAGCAGGGTGATTAATTTACCTGCGCCCACCCCGAAATGCTCTTCCACTACTTCGGTGATGTCGGCATTGGGTCGCTTGGACGAAAGTACAAAACGGGCCAGGCCACGGTGGGCCAGATAGGTCATGGGACCGACCAGCAGCGCCATGACCACCAGTGGCCAGAAGCCACCCATGCCAGCGTTGATGGGCAGAAACAGGATACCCGCGCCGACGGCAGTGCCGAACAGGCTGATAACCCAGGTAGAGTCTTGTTTGCTCCAACCGCGAGATTGGATTGAGCTCGTTCCTTGCTCCTGTGCGGCTGCAACGTCCTGTGCGCCTGTGACTGTATTTGACATGTGTCTCACCCCGAATGTGTGTTTTTTGTTGAGTCGGCGCAAGGATACGGTTTTTTTAATCAAAAATGTTGATCAAATTCACCTTTGCGAGGGATAAACCCTCACACTTTTATAGAAATGTGATCGAAAGAATAAAAAATCAATTTTTTTTTAGAAATCCATACGTTAGTTTATTGTTAACGCGCAAATATTGCACTGGAATATGTTTGCAAAATGTTACATGGCAAGTTGGTGGGATAGCTGGCGGATCATGCTGGCAGTCGCCCCCCAGATGAAGTGATCCTGCCAGGGTATCCAGTAGATGGTGTGCAGCTGATCGGCCCTTGGAATGGTCAGGGCTATGTGGTGGCGTGGGTCCAGCAGATGATGGAGTGGTACTTCAAAGGCCTGAGCCACTTCATCCTGGCTCAAGGTGAGTTGATAATCGGCGGCAACCAGCCCCAGCACGGGTAGCACATCGTATTGGGAAATGGTGTTGAGGGGGGCCAGGGTACCGATGATCTCGACCTGAGCCGGTATGATGCCCAGTTCCTCCCAGGTCTCCCGCAATGCCGTGTGGATCAGGGTGTGATCGCCCGGATCCTGCCGCCCGCCAGGGAAGCTTATCTGTCCCGCATGATGACGCAGGTGTGCGCTGCGGCGGGTCAGCAGCAGTTGCAAGCCGTCAGCACGCTCCACCAGAGGCAGCAAGACGGCAGCAGGTTTGAGCCCTGCCACCGTCAGGCGATGGGCGGGGGCAGGGCGTTGCAGTAAAAAGCGGGTCAGCAGTTCGGCGCGGTCCATCTTGTTTATTTTCTCGAATCGTCTCTCAATCCTGCGCTTGGGCTTCTTTTCTGGTCACTCCGTTATCCATTCTGTCAGCTTCTCAGCCTATCCAGCAACGGCAGTATGCGGGCCACCTTGTCATAGGTTTCCTGATATTCACTGTCCACATCGGAGTCGGCGATGACGCCACCCCCGGCCCAGCAGTGCAGTTGGCCGTCTGCCGCTATTAGAGTGCGGATGCAGATGCTGGTGTCCATCCGGCCATGCTGGCTCAGATAGCCGATGCTGCCACAGTAAGCGTTGCGGCGCTGGGGCTCCAGCTCCTCGATGATCTCCATGGCCCTGATCTTGGGGGCGCCGGTGATGGAACCGCCCGGGAAACAGGCGCGCAGCAGATCCACCGCCTGCCAGCGGCTATCCAGCTCGCCGTGGATGGTGGACACCAGATGATGCACCGCCGGGAACGACTCCACGGCAAACAGGCTGGGCACGCTGACGGAGCCCGGACGGCTCACCCTGCCGATATCGTTGCGCAGCAGATCCACGATCATCAGATTCTCTGATCTGTCCTTGTCGGCGCCAGCCAGCTCGAGGGCGCTGGCCCGATCTTGCTGCGGATCGGCGAGTCGGGGGCGGGTACCCTTGATGGGCTTGGTTTCTATATGGCGATCATCAAGCAGCAGAAACCGCTCGGGGGAGAGGCTTAGAATGGCGCTCTGTGGCAGGCGAACAAAGGCCGAAAACGGAGCCCGGTTGGCGCGGGACAACACCTGATAAGCCTGCCACTCATCGCCGCAATAGGCGGCGCTGAAGCGCTGGGTCAGGTTGATCTGATAACAGTCCCCGGCACTCAGGTAAGCCTGTACTCGCGCAAATTTCTCGCCGTACTCGGCGCGGCTCATGTTGCTGCGCCACTCGCTCTGCAGGGCAAATGGCGGTGTTGGCATCTCGTGCTGCGCGGCCAGCCACTGCAGCCGGCGATGGAGGCCTGCTTCATCACCCCAATGCACCAGCTGCCAGGCGCCGCTTGCTACGTTGCGCAGCAGGGCCCAGTCATAGATGCCGACTGCCATGTCCGGGACGGACACATCCTGTGCGGCCAGTGTCGGCAATCGCTCGAATCGACGGCCAAGATCATAGCCAAACAGCCCGAGGGCGCCGCCAATAAAGGGCAATTCGTCACAGTGCGGTGCTTTCTCGCCCAGCAGCTCCCGTTGCCATTGTGCCAGCAGGGTCAGGGGATCCGTGTCAAACGACAGACACTGTTCGCCCCGGGTTATCCAGGTCAGTGGCCCCTCTGTCTGCAGGGTTGCCAGCGGGTCGGCGCTGATGATGTCAAAGCGGTTGTCCGCTCCCTGCTGGCCGGCCGATTCGAGCAACATGGCCCAGGGCTGATGATGCAGACGGGCAAACAACGCATGCAGCGCTGTCTGGTGATCAAAGTGGTGGATATGAAGAGTTGGTTTCATTTTTTGTTACACAGGCAACAGTTTGCACCCTGCTCCCTAGCCGGTATGGGGGGGCAAGCGTATCATAGGCATCGGAATTTTTAGAACAAACACGCCGTTGTCTATCGGGCCGACAGGCATATCGCCTGACACTATGACACCGAAGCACGGCTCATATGGAAGCCCTTGCTCTGCCACCACGACGGAGACAAGGACCAGTGAGGATGATATGAGCATCATTAAAAAACAGGATTTTATCGATTCCGTCGCCGACGCCCTGCAGTACATCTCCTACTATCACCCCCTTGATTTCGTCCATGCTGCCAAGGCTGCCTATGACCGTGAGGTCAACCCGGCCGCCAAGGATGCCCTGGCCCAGATCCTGATCAACTCCCGCATGTCAGCCGAAGGACATCGTCCCCTGTGCCAGGATACCGGTATCGTTACCTGCTTCGTCAAGATAGGCATGCAGGTGCAGTGGGACAGCGACATGACGGTACAGGAGATGGTGGATGAGGGGACGCGCCGTGCTTATACCAATCCGGACAACCCGCTGCGCGCCTCCGTGCTGGCCGACCCGGCCGGCAGCCGCAAGAACACCAAGGATAACGCCCCTGCTGTCGTGCATATCGACATGATCCCGGGCAACAAGGTGGAAGTGAGCATAGCGGCCAAGGGCGGCGGCTCCGAGAACAAATCCAAGATGGTGATGCTCAACCCATCCGACGATGTCGTCGAGTGGGTACTGAAAACCGTGCCGACCATGGGCGCCGGCTGGTGCCCGCCCGGTATGCTGGGCATCGGCATTGGTGGCACCGCCGAGAAGGCGGCCGTGCTGGCCAAGGAAGCCTTGATGGAGCACATCGATATTCAGGAGCTTATCGCCCGTGTTCCCAAGACCACCGAAGAGAAGCTGCGGGTCGAACTCTATGACAAGGTCAACAAGCTCGGGATCGGTGCTCAGGGTCTGGGCGGCCTCACCACAGTGCTGGACGTGAAGGTCAAGAGTGCCCCGACCCATGCCGCCTCCAAGCCGGTGGTGATGATCCCCAACTGCGCCGCCACCCGCCATGTCCACTTCGAGCTGGATGGCTCGGGGCCGGCCGAGTTGACCCCGCCGAAACTGGCCGATTGGCCGGAGATCACCCGCGAAGCCGGGGCCAATGTGCGTCGTGTCAATGTTGACGGTATCACCAAGGCGGAGCTCGCCAGCTGGAAGAGCGGCGACACAGTACTTCTCTCCGGCAAGATCCTTACCGGTCGCGATGCAGCCCACAAGCGCATTGCCGACATGTTGAAAAATGGCGAGGGTCTGCCGGAAGGGGTCGATTTCACCAACCGTTTCATCTATTACGTTGGCCCGGTTGATGCGGTTCGTGACGAAGTGGTTGGCCCTGCCGGTCCCACGACGTCCACCCGAATGGACAAGTTCACCGACATGATGCTGGGGGAAACCGGTCTCATCGGCATGATCGGCAAGTCAGAGCGTGGCCCCAAAACTGTCGAGAGTATCAAGCAGCATAAAGCCGTTTATCTGATGGCCGTGGGGGGCGCAGCCTATCTGGTCGCCAAGGCGATCAAGAAGTCGCGGGTGGTGGCTTTTGCCGATCTGGGTATGGAAGCCATCTACGAGTTCGAGGTGGAAGATATGCCAGTGACGGTGGCTGTTGATTCTCAAGGCAACAATATCCACGAAACAGGCCCGGCCTACTGGTCGGCCAAGATTGCCGAGCTGGATGGCAAGCTCTCCTGAGCGTCGTGTTGAGCCAGGGCCAAGGATACTCGCATCATTCCTGTGGGGTGGCATGAGCAAACGACCAGGCCGTCTGTGACATTGGGTGACAGCGTAAAAAGGCGACCTCAGGGTCGCCTTTTTCTATCGCCCCGCAGGTTGGCGTTGGTACTGGCTCAGGCGCACAGACCAGACGAGTCACTTCTGCTTGGTCACTCTTCTAGGGCCCTTTTCTGGCGCTCTTGCCTGATCCCTTCTCCCCTTGGTCCATTTCTTCACGGCGATTCCGAGTCTCCAGGCTGTTCTGGACCATCAGTGGTTGAGGTAGACATCCTGTCCGCCGTAGGCCAGCGGGCCGCTGTGCACGGGCAGTAGCGTTCCTGCAGGCTCGAAAAAGCGGGTCAGCACCCCGAAGCGTTGCCCCAGTTTGCTCAGCTTGACGCGATCCAGCGAAACCTGTGCAGGCAGCCAGGTCAAGACGGCTGCGCAGTGACCATTGCCCAGACTCTGCTCCAGCATTAGCTGCCAGTTCTTGATCTTGGGGCTGTGAACCACCAGCACCCGAGCGGGGTTGATCCCCTGAGCCTGCAGCTGTTTGGCCACTGGCAGGCCTGGCGGGGCAATCAGCAGGATCCAGCCCGTGTCGCCATGGCTCAACCTCACCAGCTCATCAAGCAATGGCAGCTCATCGTTGGCAGGCGCGGTGTGGCACGCTTCTTCCACCTTGCTTTGATGGCGGGTTGGCCAGGGATTGCTCATGCTGACAGACGCGGCGAAAGGGAGGTGACTCATGGGCTGGCTCATATGTTTGTCCTGTATGGATAACCATGCTGTATGTGTATACAGTAGTTGCAACTCAGGTCAGTGACAAGCCATTTATGGCCAAAAATGTGATCAAGCTGGCAGGGGATGAACTCATATAATTGATTGTAAAAGATATTTTATTTTTACCGGGGCGCTTATTTTTTAGGCTGTGGACAAAGAGGGAGGTGGCGCCCATGGTTATACAGTATCTGGATGAAGAGGAGAGATGAAGATGGACGTCAGTACCTTGCAACGGCTGGATGCCAATATCCTGCTCGGGATCATCAATGAAAAGCTGCGCCTGGAGTGTGATGGCCTGGAGGAGCTACTGGCTTATTACGACATGACGGAGGATCAACTGGCTACCCGGTTAATGCAGATAGGCTATCACTACGACCCCATGAGCAATCAGTTCAAGGCCCATGGTTGAAGGGGAGTCGATCGTCGTCATCGGGGGTCCAATCTTGCTTTATGAACAGCGCACATTGAAATCGTTTTCAATGTGCGCTGAATTTTCAGTTATTTTCATGGATTTTCAGTACTTGGCAATGATTGAAAACCTATTCACGGATTTATATTTGCATTTATTTGTTAAATTGCTGATTTTAAATGAAATTTGCGTTCCTGGTTAATAAGTTTCAGGAAAGGGTTTTCAAGCTTGAACTGTCATTTTTATACGTTAAAGTGTGACTTGCGTTAACTTTTAAACCATCGGCTTTAGCTAGTATGCCCACGCCGGAACATATTCTGAGATAACAACAGCACCGGTCCCTGATGGGATAACAATTTTATTATTCTGTAACGAAGGAAATGGTTTATGGCTACCAAGAAGAAGACAGACCAGGATCTCCAACTGGATAAAGATCAGCTCAAGGCGAGTATCGTGCGTCACCTGCGTTCTACCTTGGGTACAAGCGAACAGAAAGCCTCGCCAGAAGCGTGGTGGAAAGCAACCGCAGCCGCCGTCAACGAACAGGTGTACGAGCGCCTGACCCGTACTCAGCAGACTCACTTCAAGAAAGATACTCGTGCGATTCACTATCTCTCTGCTGAATTTCTGATGGGGCGTTTGACCTCCAACAACCTGCACAACCTCTCCCTGTACAAAGTGTGTGAAGAGGCGCTGGGTGAACTCGGTCTGGAACTGACCGATTTGTGTGAACAAGAGCCGGACATGGCGCTCGGCAACGGTGGCCTTGGCCGCCTGGCTGCCTGCTTCATCGACTCCCTTGCCACCCTGAACTACCCGGCTGTCGGTTATGGCATCCATTACGAGCACGGCCTGTTCCGTCAGGAGATTAAGGATGGTCGCCAGATCGAACGCCCGGACTCCTGGCGTGAATATGGCAATCCCTGGGAGATCTGCCGCCCGGAATCCGTGCAGGAGATCCCGCTCTACGGCTATGTGGAAACCGTGTTCGGCGACAAGGGTGGCCTGAAGAAGGTATGGCACGCAGGCCGCAAGATCAAAGGGGTGCCTTGGGATATCCCTGTGGTGGGCTTTGGCGGTCACACCGTCAATATCCTGCGTCTGTGGGAATCCCGCGCCTCCGAGTTTTTCGACTGGGACGTGTTCAACGCCGGTGGTTACATCGATTCCCAGGCTGAAAAAGCCCAGGCCGAAACCATCTCCAAGGTGCTCTACCCGAATGATGAAACAGATGCGGGCAAAGAGCTGCGCCTGATCCAGCAGTACTTCTTCTGTGCCTGCTCCATCAAGGACATCATGCGCCGCTACAAGCGGGTGCATGGCAGTGACTTCAGCAATTTTGCCGCGCAAATTGCCATTCAGCTCAACGATACCCACCCGACCGTAGCTATCCCTGAGCTGATGCGGGTGCTGGTGGATGAGGAAGACTTGAACTGGGATGCCGCCTGGGCCATCTGCTATCGGGTCTTCTCCTACACCAACCATACCCTGCTGCCGGAAGCGCTGGAGAAGTGGTCTGTCAGCCTGTTTGAGAAGGTGCTGCCCCGTCACCTGGAAGTCATTTACGAGATCAACGCCCGCTTCCTGAGCGATCTGGTCGAACCCAAGTGGCCAGGCAACGATGCCATCAAGGCCAAGCTCTCCATCATCGAAGAGGGGGATGTACGCAAGGTGCGCATGGGCAACCTGTGCGTGATCGGTTCGTCCAAGGTGAACGGCGTGGCCGAGATCCACTCCAAGCTGGTGAAAGAGGATCTCTTCCCCGAGTTCGCCGAGCTGTGGCCAGAGAAGATGTGCAACGTTACCAACGGCGTGACCCCACGTCGCTGGCTGCTGGCCTGCAACCCAGAGCTGGCCGAGCTCTATAACGAAGTGGTGGGCAAAGAGTGGCCGCTGCAGCTCGACAAGCTGCGCGCCGTCACCAAGTTTGCCGACGACAAGGCATTCCAGCAGCAGTTCATGACCATCAAGCGTCATAACAAGGAGAAACTGGTCAAGGTCATCAAGGCCGAAACCGGCATCGATGTGAGTGCCGAGGCGATCTTTGATGTCCAGATCAAGCGTCTGCACGAGTACAAGCGCCAACAGCTGAACCTCATTCATATCATGGCGCTCTACCGTCGTCTGCTGGCGAACCCTGACTATGACATGCACCCGCGCGTGTTCATCTTTGGCTCCAAGGCGGCGCCCGGTTACAAGTTGGCCAAGGACATCATCTACGCCATCAACAAGCTGGCGGAGCGGGTCAACAACGATGCTCGCATCCAGGGCAAGCTGAAAGTGGTGTTCATGCCGAACTACCGCGTGAGTCTGGCCGAGAAGCTGATCCCGGCGGCCGATGTCTCCGAGCAGATCTCCACTGCCGGTTACGAAGCCTCCGGTACCGGCAACATGAAGATGGCACTGAACGGCGCCATCACCATAGGCACGCTGGATGGGGCCAATATCGAGATCGCGGAAGAGGCGGGTGCCGAAAACTGCGCCATCTTCGGTCTGAACGTGGATGAGGTGAAGTCTCTGAAGGCGCGCGGCTACAACCCGTACGATTTCTACTATGCCAACTCCGAGCTCAAGGCCGTGCTGGATTGGTTCGACACCGACTATTTCACGCCGGGCAAGCCGGGGGAACTCTCCTCCATCAAGCGCTCCTTGCTGGAAGGGGGGGATCCCTACCTGACCCTGGCCGATTTTGCTTCCTACTCCGATGCGCACAAGCTCATCGATACCTGGTACCGGGATCCGGCGCTGTGGGCGAAGAAGGCCATCATCAATTCGGCTACCATGGGCAAGTTCAACTCGGACCGTTCCATCCAGGACTACGTGGATCGGATCTGGAACCTGAAGAGCTGCAACGTACAAGGTTGATAACTTCTTGATATGAAAAAGCCCTCGCAATGCGAGGGCTTTTTGTTTCAAGGGCCACTTGGGGATCAGAGAATGTCGCCAACAAAGTAGGCCAGGACCGCCAGTAGAATGACAAAGACAATGTTGAGGGCCATCCCGGCTTTCATCATCTCCTTCTGGCGGATATGACCGCTGGCGAAGACGATGGCGTTGGGTGGGGTGGCAACCGGCAGCATGAAAGCGCAGGAAGCACCTATGGCGATCAACACGGCCATGACGACAGGAGAAACCCCCAGGGCTTCGGCAACACCGGCAAACAGCGGGATGAGCAGGGCGGCGGTGGCGGTGTTGGAGACCAGTTCGGTCAGGAACACCACGAATGCCGCCAGCATCAGCAGAATGATGAAGATATTGGCATCGGCCAATACGGCCGACAGGTGACTGGCCAGGAAGGCACTGGTACCGGTTGCCTTGAGAATGGCACTCAGGGTCAGGCCACCACCAAACAACATCAGCACGCCCCAGTCGGTGTTCTGATTGATGTCATCCCAGCTGGCGACCCGGCTGACGGCGATGGCAATGATGGCACCCATGGCGATCAGGGTGTCAAATTGCGGGATGCCCCCCAGTGCCTTGGCAATGGGTTGAGAGCCGATCCAGAGTACGACCGTAGTCAGGAAGATTGCCAGGGTTACCTTGCGCTCGCGGGTCCAGTTGATGGTGACATCCTGGATCTCCACTCTGTGGTTGAGCTGCGGACGCGTCACCAGATAGAGCAGGGCAATGCCGCAAGGCATCAGGATCAGCACCACAGGCACACCAAACTTCATCCAGTCGGTAAAGCCAATTCCCATCTGGGCGGCGGCGATGGCATTGGGTGGGCTGCCGACCAGGGTGCCGATGCCGCCTATGCTGGCGCTATAGGCGATACCCAGCAGCACGAAGACGAAGGTGGCACGATCCTGCTGGCTGTCGAGACGCGCCAGCATGCCAATGGCCAGCGGCAGCATCATGGCGGTGGTTGCCGTGTTGCTGATCCACATGGACATGGCCGCCGTGATGGTAAACAGCAGTATGACACCCCAACCCAGATGGCCATTGGCCAGGTGCATTACCTTGCCTGCCATCAGGGTATCCAGCCCCTGCTTGGAGAGGGCGGCTGCGAGGGCGAAACCACCGAAAAACAGGAACAGGATGGGGTTGGCAAAGTCGGTGAGGGATTTGCCCATGTCAAACACCCCGAGCACTGTGGCCAGCAGGGGCACCAGCAGCGCCGTGATGGTGACGTGCAGGGCTTCGGTCAGCCAGAGAATGGCGATGAAGACCAGGATCCCCAGCCCCTTGTTGACCATGGGATCAAACGGCAGCCAGGCCAGCATGGCACAGAGCAACAGCACATCCAGGATGACAATCCCGGATTTGATGTCCAGCCAGCGAGATGGAGTAGTCGAGGGTACAGCCGATGTGTGCATATTGTTCTCTCGGTTAATTTATGGTTGTTGTTGTGTTGCCGAGATTACAATTATTCCCCTGTTTGAAACAGGGGAAAGTCGTCAAACCATGCCGGGACTCACAGAGTCAAATCGGCAAGAAACACTTAAAAAACAAAAATTAAACAATTATTTATCATTCAGGGCTGGATGACGGAGGTCACCCACTCCTTGAACAGGCTCTTGGGCAGAGAGCCGCTGCGTTGTGCCACCATCTTGCCCTGCTTGAATATCATCAGGGTGGGAATGCTGCGGATGGCGTAACGGGCTGCGATGGCAGCTTGTTGTTCCGTGTCGACTTTGACAAAACGGAAGTTGGGCTCAAGCTCGCTGGCAACTTGCTGAAAAATTGGTGAAAATTGTAAGCATGGTCCGCACCAGCTGGCCCAGAAGTCCACCACGACAGGAAGGTCGGATTGGATCAGGGTATCGAATTGATCCTCACGGCCGATGACAGGGGTGGTGCCAAACAGCGAGGACTTGCAGCGGCCACATTTCGCATTTGAATCCATTTTTTCGGCGGGCAGGCGGTTTCTGGTGAAGCAATGGCTACAATAGGTAGTGATAAATGACATAATTGATTCCTGTAAGCATAAGCCCTGCAACATCTTTATTGCACTGACAGGGCAGAGTAACGGTAACATAGCAGTCAGTTATCTTTCACAGCCAGTGGTCCGTTGGCGGATACACGGTCATGACATGAGAATCGAGACGGGATGAATAATGTGACACGGGTCAATCGTGTTGTCCTGAGCCTGATCATCGTCGCGCTGCTGGCGTTTGCCGGCTATTGCTGGCAACTGCTCAGCCAGCAACACAAGGCCTCCGAGCTGAGTGTGGCAGCGGAATTGATCCTCAATCGGGTCAATACCGACACTATTTATCTGCTGGGACGCGAGAAAGCCAATGATGGCAATGTACAGCAACGCCTCAACCAGTTGTCGAGCAACCTGGACAGCTTCGTGCGCCAGGTGCGCAACGATCCGGATACGGCCGATAGTCCCAACTCCCAATCCCTGCTGCACGATATCGACAGCTACCTGCTGGACCTGGCCAAGCTCTACTCCATGGAGATGGCCATCCAGTATATAGAGCAGCCTTTTCAGAAGCAGCTCAATGCCTTGCTGGCGACCCTGCCTGCCAGCTCTGCGCTGGCCATTGATCTGGTCGAACTGGCGCAGCTTAGCCACTACCTCAAGCGCAGCTGGGACAGGGGTGAGCAACGGCAACTGCAAGCGCTGCAGCAACGACTCAAGACCGCCTATCCCGAGTATCCCCAGGTGGCCGGGCTTGCCCAGTTGAGCGAGGACGTCAGCCGTCAGGTGGTGGATTACCATGTGTTGCGCAACCAGGTTATCGACATGCATGAGCTGGATGGCTTGTCGGTCTGGAAACAAAGCAAAATGGAGCAAGCCTCCTCCCTCAAGAGCCGTTTCTACCTGATGGTACTCGCGGGCGCCATGGTCTGCTTCGCGCTGGTGGCGGTGACCCTGTGGCGTCGCAACCAGAAGTTGAGCGAGTTGTCACGCCAGACCGGCTTGCTGGCGCAGGCAAAAAGCGATTTTCTGGCCAACATGAGCCACGAGATCCGCACTCCCATGAATGCCATCATAGGTTTCAGTTCCCTGGCGCTGCAAACCGAGCTGGATCAGCAGCAGCGGGATTACCTCAGCAAGATCAAGTCTTCGTCAGATACCTTGCTGCTGCTTATCAACGACATTCTGGACTTGACCAAGGTGGAGTCCGGCAAGCTGACCCTGGAAGAGATCGATTTTGACTTGAGCGAGCAGATAGATTCGCTCGCCGGCATGTTTGCCGATCTGGCCGAGCGCAAGCAGGTCGAGGTTATCATCAACAAGTCCCCGGCTGTGCCCGATTTCCTGCGCGGCGATCCGCTGCGCCTGGGCCAGGTATTGGTCAATCTGGTCAACAACGCCATCAAGTTTACCGAGCGGGGCGAGGTGGAAGTGGTCATCACCTTGGTCAACCAGCATCCCATGCGGGTGCGTTTCAGCGTGCGGGATACCGGGATTGGCATCGCCGAGGATAAGCAGGACCAGCTGTTCCAGCCTTTCACCCAGCTGGAGGCGGGTAACACCCGCAAATATGGTGGATCAGGTCTTGGCCTCAATATCTCCCAGCGTCTGGTCGAACTGATGGGCGGGCAGATCACTGTGCAGAGCAAGCCGGGGTCCGGCTCTGTATTCCAGTTCGAGATCCCCATGACCAAGGCGGTGTACGGGGTATCGGGCCGCCGGGTCTTTTTCGAGCATCAGCCGCTCATTCTGGTGATGGATGACAATGAACTGGTGCTGGACCTGGCCAAGGATATTCTCGGCCGTGCCGGTGTCCGGGTCGTGGCCGTCAACAGCCTCTCCCGGGCGCGTCAGGTGCTGCGGGAAGAGGGGCAGAATATCCGGCTGGCCATTCTGGACTGGCGCATGGGACAGGAGGATGGCCTGGATCTGGCCCTCGAAATGTACCAGCACAGCCAGTGGCGGCGACTGCCAATCCTGATGACCAGTGCCTGGGCCAAGGAGGGGCTGCACGGGCGGATGGAGAGCATGGGCCTGACCCACTTTCTGCCCAAGCCCATGACCGAGAATTCCCTGCTGGCCAAAGTGGATGAGCTGCTCAATGGCAGCTCCCATGATCATCAAGTCCGCCAGGCAGAAGCCCAGGGAGATCAGCAGCACTTTCGTGAGCTGCTGCAAGGTGTCCGGGTCTTGCTGGCGGAGGACAATAGAGTCAACCAGCAACTCATCATCGAGTATCTGCGCCGGATCGATGCCGTGGTGACCGTGGTAGGTAACGGGCGCGAGGCGGTCGAACGGGTAGCCGAGCAGCCTTTTGACGTCATCCTGATGGATTTGCAGATGCCGGTACTCGATGGGTTGGATGCGACCCGCCAGATCCGCAAAATGGTCGACAAGCATGACGTGCCCATCATAGCGCTGACGGCCAGTGCCATGCCCGGTGACAGGGAGCGTTGCCTCGGTGTCGGTATGAACGGGTATGTCACCAAGCCGGTCAGCAAGCTGGATCTCTACAACAACCTGTTGCAGTGGGTGAAGAGCGCCAACGGCGAGCGCCGGATCCCGTTGGAGGTGAAACCCCCTGATCTGATGGGAGTACTGGATCTGGAAGATGCCCTCAAACGGCTGGAGCAAGACAAGGAGGCGCTGCAGATCCTGTTCAAGCTGTTTATGTCCGAGCACAAGGATGATCTGTGGGAGATCCGCTCCGCCCTGCGTCGCCAGCAACCCGAAGTGGCCTGTCGTCTGTTGCATACCCTGAAGGGGGTGTCGGCCAATATCTCCGCTGCTCGCCTGCAGATCATGGCCGGTGATTTGGAGTGGCGACTTCGCCAGCAAGAGGAGTTGACCGAGCCGGATCTGGAGCAGTTGCAGCAGGTATTCAGTCAGACCCGGGAGGAGGTATCTCACTTTCTGCTGACCGGAGAGCAGCATGAATCACCATACAGCCCCGTGGGGCAGCGAGATGATCGCTTATTGTAGGGAGACAAATAGCAATAATTCTCAAGCCAGTCACTTCAGGCTATCATGACCCTCTCGTATCGCCCCCTTCTGGGGGCGATTGCATTACGTTTCCCCGTGACGGGCGGCAGCCTTGGGCTGGCCGCGACAAAGGACATCTACGTGAGTGTATTCTCAAGGCTGGGCTGGTTCTTCAAGGAGCAGTGGCGGCGTTATCTGATCGCCATCTCCTTGCTGATGATGGTGGCACTGTTGACCGTGATCCCGCCCAAGGTGGTGGGTTGGGTGGTGGATGGCATCGCCAAAGGCTCTCTCGACAACGACACCCTGATGGGCTATCTGGCGGGGCTGTTTGTGCTCGGTCTGCTCATTTATCTGCTGCGCTACGTATGGCGGGTCATGTTGTTTGGTGCCTCCTATCGGCTTGCCTATGTGCTGCGCAACCGACTGTTCAGCCACTTCACCCGCATGAGCCCCGATTTTTACCAGCGCCACCGCACCGGTGATCTGATGGCTCACGCCACCAACGATATCCAGGCGGTGGAGATGACAGCCGGGGAAGGGGTATTGACCCTGGTGGACTCCATCATAGTCGGGGTGCTGGTGCTCTCCATCATGTGCAGCCAGTACTCCTGGCAGCTGACCCTGCTCTCCCTGCTGCCCCTGCCTGTGATGGCATTCTTCATGAACCGCTTCGGTACCCAGATCTACAAGGAGTTCAAGGCGGCGCAGGGAGCCTTCTCCCGTCTCAACAACAAGACCCAGGAGGCGCTCTCTGGCGTGCGGGTGCTCAAGTCTTATGCGGTTGAATCCCTGGAAGACAAGGGCTTTGCCGAACTGACCCGACAGGCGGGGGCGTGCAACATGGCGGTGGCCCGCATCGATGCCAAGTTCGACCCCGTCATCTACCTCTGTATCGGTTGTTCCTACTTTCTCGCCGTTGCCGGTGGCAGCGTGCTGGTGGTGCGTGACGAGCTGACGCTGGGGGAGCTCACCAGTTTCACCATGTATCTGGGTCAGCTCATCTGGCCCATGTTTGCCATCGCCTGGCTGTTCAACATCATAGAGCGGGGCAGCGCCGCCTATTCACGCATCGAGAGCATGCTGGCCGAGCGCAGCGACATCGAAGAGCCGACGGAGCAGGCGATGTTTGTCTCTCCCTTCCCGCTCCAGGCCAAGGGGGTGAGCTATCAGCTGGAGCAGCGCACCTTGCTGCGCAATATCGACTTCACCCTCCACAGAGGCGGCATGCTGGGGATCGTCGGGCGCACCGGGGCTGGCAAGAGCTCGCTGCTCAAGCTGTTGATGCGCCTTGCCAATCCCACGTCTGGTGAGCTCACCATGGGCTCCGTGCCCATAGCGCAGCTGGCCCTTGGCGATCTGCGCGGCCAGTTTGCCTATGTGCCCCAGGAGCCGTTTTTGTTCTCCACCACCATAGCGGCCAACATCGCCCTTGGCCGGCCCGATGCCAGCCAGGAGGAGATAGAGCGGGTGGCGCGCATCGCCTGTGTGCACGATGACATCTGCCGCTTCCCCAAGGGCTATGAGACCGACGTGGGGGAGAAGGGTGTGACCCTCTCTGGTGGTCAGAAACAGCGACTTTCCATTGCCCGCGCCCTGCTGTTGGCGGCGCCAATCCTGGTGCTGGACGATGCCTTGTCGGCGGTGGATGCCCATACCGAGCAGCAGATACTGCAAGCGCTCAAGGCCCATAGACGCACGCTGATCCTGGTCAGTCATCGCATGACGGCAGTGGAGCAGGCCGACGAAATCCTGGTGCTGGAGCAGGGCTACATCAGCGAGCGGGGCCGCCATGGCGCCCTGATGGCCCACAACGGCTGGTATGCAGACATGGTTCGTTACCAGCGACTGGAACAAGATGTAGAGGAGAGTTTGTGAACCCGACCATTGAATGGCGACTGACTGCCTGGTTGCGCCCGTTACTCGCGTCTGAAACAAGATGTGGGGAGACGCTGTGAATCCAACGATCAAACGCCTGCTCGCTTATTGCGCCCGTTATCCTCGCTGGCTGGTTCAGGCGGGGATCTGCCTGCTGCTGGCCACCGGCGCCGAAGTGGCCGGCCCTCTGCTCATCAAGCTCTTTATCGATGACTATCTGGCACCCCGCCAGCTGGTGTGGCCTCCCATTGCTGCCATCGCGGCTGGGTATCTTGGCCTGCAAGTGCTCTCGGCGGCGGGTTTCTATCTGCAATCCCTGCGTTTCAACCGCATCGCCCAGGCTGTGGTGCAGACCTTGCGCGAGCAAGTGTTTGCCACCGCGATCCGGCTGCCGGCCCGCTACTTTGACCAACATCGCTCCGGCTCGCTTATTTCCCGCATCACCAACGACACAGAGGCCATCATGAACCTCTATGTGCAGGTGATCGGCCTGCTGGTACAAAAAGTGGTGCTGCTGTGTGGCATCCTTATCTCCATGGCCCTGCTGGATGTGCGGTTGATGCTGGTGTGCGCCTGCTTGCTGCCGGCAGTGGCGGCTGTGATGTGGCTCTACCAGAAATTGAGCGTGCCCGTGGTACGGGCGACCCGCAGCCTGCTCTCCGACATCAACAGCCGCCTCAATGAGTCGCTGCAGGGAATGCCGGTCATTCAGGCCATGGTACAGGAGCGCCACTTTGCCAACGCTTTTGCCGAGGTGAATCAGCAGCACTGGTCGGCGCGCCTCAAGAGCCTCAAGATCAACGGCATACTGCTGCGCCCCCTTATCGACCTCTTCTACATGATGGTGTTGATCGGCCTGCTGGCCCTGTTTGCCCGCGAGGGCTTGAGTGCCGGTGGCGCCATCCAGGTGGGGGTGCTCTACGCCTTCATCAGCTATCTGGGTCGCATGATAGAGCCGCTCATCGAGATGACCAACCAGCTCAACCAGTTGCAACAGGCCATGGTGGCCGGGGAGCGGGTATTTGCTCTGCTCGACGAGTCCCGTGAGAGCACGCAAGGCGAGAGTCCTGCGTTGCAGGGGCGGGTCAGCTTCGACAAGGTGAGCTTCTCCTACGATGGCCAGCAACAGGTGCTGCGGGAGGTGAGCTTTGCCGCTCGCCCTGGCCAGATGCTGGCGCTGGTGGGTCACACCGGCAGTGGCAAGTCCACCATCATCAGCCTGTTGATGGGGTTTTATCCGGTGGATCAGGGCACCATCCGCTTCGATGATCATCCCATGGCTGAACTGTCGCTGGCGGCGGTGCGCCGCAGCATAGGTCTGGTGCAGCAGGATCCCTTTATCTTCGTTGGAACTTTGGCGGAAAACCTGCGGCTCGGCCGTGACGGCATCGATGAGGCACGGCTCTGGCAGGCATTGACCGAGGTACAACTGGCAGACTTCGTGCTGAGTCTGCCGGATGGGCTGGGTACCCTGATGGAGGAGGGGGGCAAGAACCTCTCCGCCGGTCAGCGGCAGTTGCTCTCCTTCGCCCGCGCCCTGGTGGGGGATCCGCGCATCCTCATCCTGGATGAAGCCACCGCCAGCGTGGATTCCCAGACCGAGCTGGCGCTCTCCACGGCGCTGGCAGCAGCCCGCCGTGGCCGCACCACCATCGCCATCGCTCACCGGCTCTCGACCATAGTCGATGCCGACGAGATCCTGCTGCTTTCCCGCGGTCAGGTAAATGAGCGGGGCACCCACGGTGAGCTGATGACGCAGGGAGGACACTACGCCCAGCTGTTCGAGATGCAGAGTCAGGGGGCCTGGCTGGAAGAGAAACGGGCCTGATCGCAAGGCCCGTTGTAAAAAAGAGAGGGAGCCCGAGGGCTCCCTCTCTTTTTTTGTGTTCACCGACAAGCAGCAGAAGCGTGATCGGCAACCTTGTAGAGCAGGGTAGTTGCGTGGCAACATGCTGTTTACATTAACTCATCGGATCAGTTTGCATATGGACCTGCAACGTTTCAAAGCCAATCTGGCGCTCCGGCTGTTTGCCTGGCGCTACATTCCCGTTATCGGCTTTTGTGCCCCCGTGATCGAACGGATGGATGCGAAGGCATTGCGCATTCGCATTCCCCTTGGCTGGCGTACTCGCAACCATCTGGGCAGCATGTATTTCGGCGCCCTGGCGACCGGTGCCGATCTGGTGGGGGGATTGCTGGTAATGGAGAAGGGACGGACGAGAGGCAAGAAGGTACATTTTGCTTTTAAAGATGTACAGGGGGAGTTTCTGAAGCGGCCCGAGGCGGATGTGCAGTTTGATTGCGCCGCCGGGGAAGAGATAGATGCCATGATCGACGAATCATTGGCGACGGGGCAGAGAGTCAATCGTCCCATCCAGGTGGTGGCGACTTGCCCGTCACTGAATGGGGATGAGGCGATGGCGCGCTTTGTGCTGACCTTGTCGATCAAGGCCAGCTAGTCAGCAACCGGCTCACTTGCACCTCCTGGCAGGAGGGAAGCGGCCGGTCTTCTGGCTCGGTTCCGCTTGCATCACGACTGTCATGTCGCGGATGCCAGCCACTGACTAGGTCACTTTTCTGATCTTCTGGTAGTGCTTGCGGGGATCAGAGGATCTCAGGGCTCACGCCCTCTTTTACCACGACTTTCATGCCGTTGAAGTTGACCACTTGCTCGGCCACTATCTTGCAGCGTTTGCGGGTCTCGACCTGACCGTCCACTTCCACCAGACCGTCGGCGACGAGCGCCTTGGCCGCGCCGCCACAATCGGCCCAACCCTGATGCTTGATAAGGTCACACAAGGCAACGAAGGGGTGGCCTTCGAGCAGAAACGTCTCCATGGGAAATCCTCTAGATGGATGAATGGCTGAAACAGCAGGGCGAGTATTTTAGGCAGTTCAGGCCAGCAATGAAAGGGCGGGGTAGAGAAGGCATCATAAAAGCAGCGTGACAATGTGAACGACAAGCGTCAGCCCAGCGGGTGCCGGGCTGACTCAGGGAGTGCAAGTATTGATGTCAGCCCACCTTCACCACGGCTTCTCCGGTCACGGCGAGGGCGCCGCCAGCGGCAAGGATGCGGGTGGCCAGGGTGATGATGGGCTTGTCACTGCGCATGGCGATGATCTCCACCTCGGCCGTCACCTCATCTCCCACAAATACCGGCTGCTTGAAGGAGAGGCTCTGCCCCAGATAGACGGCGCCCTTGCCTGGCAACTGCTGGCCTAGCAGCCCGGAGAAGAGGCTGGCCAGCAGCATGCCGTGCACTATGGGACGCTCGAATGGCGTGGTAGCGGCAAAAGCCGAGTCCAGGTGCAAGGGATTGAAATCCTCCGACAAGCCGGCGAAGGCCGCGACTTCGGCCGCGCCGAACCGTTTGGTCAGGCTGGCTTTTTGCCCAATTTCAAGGGGGAGTGTGTTCATGCGGGCTCCTCCTCCGGGGTGTTGGCAAAGACAGGGTTAAGCCGCACCTTGACATAACCGCCGGGGGCCGCCTCCAGTCCCTCGCTCGGGATGCGGGCGGGTACGGACGTGGCCTCCTCTTCACGCCCCTTGATGAAGGCTGCCATCTCGGGCCACCAGGAGCCGCTTTGATGGGTTGCCTGCTCAAGCCAGGCGTCCGGGGTGTCACTGCTCGCATCGCTGTGCCAGAAGCCGTACTTGTTGGCCGCAGGCGGGTTGATGATGCCGGCAATGTGGCCCGATTCGGCCAGGATGAAGCGCTGCTCGCCGCCAAACAGCTTCATGCCCTGCCAGGTGCCCTGCCAGAGGGCGATGTGATCGTCCATGGCCGAGACCAGCAGCACAGGGGTCTTCACCTTGGCCAGGTCGATGCGGGTGTGGCGGATCTTGAGTTCCCCCTTCACCAGCTGGTTCTCCAGATAGAGACGGCGCAGCAGACTGTTGTGGGTCTTGCCCGCCACGTTGGTGCTGTCGCTGTTCCAGTGAAGGAGATCGAACGCCACCGGGCTCTGGCCCTTGAGGTAGCTGTCGATGTAGTAATTCCAGTAGAGGCTGTTTTCCCGCAGCAGGCTGAAGGAGACCGCCAGCTGGCGTCCATCCATGATGCCCTTGGCCTCATTCTGGGCCTCCAGCGCCGCTATGATGGGCTCGTGGATGAAGATGCCAAGCTCCCCCGGCTGGGAGAAATCGAGCAGTGTGGTGAACAGGGTGGCGGAGCGCACCCGCTGTTTCTGGCGCCGCGCCGCCAGCCAGCCCATGGCGAGCGACAGGGCGGTGCCGCCGATGCAGTAACCGATGCCGTGCACCTCACGCTCGCCGGTGGCTGCTTCCACGCCGTCCAGCGCGGCGATCACCCCATCGACCACGTAGTCGTCGAGATCGATATTGGCCTGCTCCACCCCCGGGTTGCGCCAGGAGATCATGAATACCGTCTGGCCCTGGGCGACCAGCCAGGCGACCAGAGAGTTCTGGGGCCGCATGTCCATGATGTAGTACTTGTTGATGAAGGGCGGCACTATCAGCACCGGTGTCCTGGCCACGGTTTCCGTGGTCGGGCTGTACTGGATAAGCTCGTAGAGCTCGGTGCGTTGCACCACTCGGCCCGGCGTCAAGGCCAGATCCCGCCCCAGTTCGAAGGCGGACTCGTCGGTCAGGCGGATGTTGAGCTGATCGGCGCTGCGCTCCAGATCCTCGGCCAGCAGGGCCAGTCCGCGCACCAGATTCTGGCCGTCGGATTCCAGGGTGAGCCTGAGCAGCTCGGGGTTGGTGGCCAGAAAGTTGCTGGGCGCCATGGCATTAAGGTATTGGCGGGTAAAAAAGCGCAGTCGTTCCCGGCTCTTCTGGGGCACCCCTTCCAGCGCATCTACCGAGGCCAGCAGGTGCCTGGCGGTCAGCAGATAGGATTGCTTGAGGTAGTCATAAAGGGGCTGGTCACGCCAAGCGTCGTCCTTGAAGCGGCGATCGCTGCGCTCGGGTGTGATCACCGGCTCGCTCTCCTGGCCTGCGCTTTTGAGCAGGGTGTGCTGCATCAGCTTGAGCTGATCCTGCCACCAGTTCATCTGGGCATTGATCAGTTGCCAGGGTTGCTGAGTGCCCTGTTCCAGTACCTGGCCCAGATCGTCCAGATTGGTCTGCAACAGCGCCTGCGCCGTGCGCTCCGTCTGTGCCTTGGCCATGTCCAGCAACTTGTCGTTATAGTGGGCCAGGGCCTCGAACAGCGGGCCGTAAGATGATTGGCTCATGTTCTCTCCTTCACCCACACCCGTGACAGGGCGAGCCTGTCGTGTCGGGTCATGGGGAGATGTGGCTGCCCGCATCGGGCAGCCAGGGGGATATCAGGCCTTGCCCGTGCTCTTTTTGATGCCGTCGGCCGCCAGGGTATCCAGCTCTTCCTTGAACTGCAGACCCAGCGCATTGAGCTTCTGGATGTCATCCAGCATCTGGCGGGATAGCTGGCTGGCGGTTTCCAGCTGCACAGTGCCGAGGGCCGCCAAGCTCTGGGCATCCTGCACCTTGCCAACCGCCTGCAACTGGCTCAATCCCAGTTCGGCATAGGCATTGGCGGAAGCCAGCTGCAACCGGGTCAGTTGTTCAATATTGCTGGCCAGCAGCTGGTTGTAACGGGTGAGGGGGGCAGCAAAGCCTTGCATCTGCTCGGTAAAGGTCTTGATTACGTCCATATTCATCGCGCGTCTCCGTGGTTGACAGCAGGGTATTGCAAAAGGCCGACAGGCCCATTCTTTGGTTACATCAGTTCGACTACATCCTGAAGTCGTTGCGTGTCGTTTGCTCTGTTCAAACGCACGTTTGAGCATTGTGTTACCAAATGAGGCTTGATGTAAATAATATAAATGTTAATTTTTGCTTAAATTTTGATTCTGGTCTGGCCAGGTGACCGAGTGAATTCAGACGGGGAATGACGCAGCCACGCCTGCCCGGTCTCGTTCCTTCCTGCCAGTACTGATAGGCTGGCGCCACTCTCTGACCGTCAAGGAAAGCCCCGATGAAACCTGCCCACCTCTTGCTTGCCTGTGGTTCTTTAGCCCTGAGCGGTGTCTCCCATGCCAGCACCCCGATTCAGGTCTCGCTGCCCGGTGTCAATCTGCCTGCCTCTCATCAGGTTGAAGGCGCCAGAGCCTCCTTTCTCTATGGCCACACCGGTCAGGTGAAAGGGATAGATCTGCCCATCTTGGCCCTCTCCGATGTGGATCAGTTCAGCGGTCTGCAGCTTGGCGTCTTCCTCGGCGCCGGACGGGTGCGCCACCAGTTCAATGGGGTGGCCATCAATGCCGTCAACTGGCACGAGGGACAGGACAAGGGGGTAAACCTTGGCTTCGTCAATCTGACCAACAATGTGCAGGGCCTGAACTGGGGCGCCGTCAACATCGCCAAGGGCAATGCTCTGGCCAACGTGGGCTTCGTCAACTATGCCGAACGCACCACCTTCCAGTTGGGTTTCATCAATGCCACCAAGCATCTGGACGGGCTGCAGATCGGTCTGGCCAACTACGCCGAGAACGGTATTTTCCCCATACTGCCGCTGATCAATTTCAAGAAATCTTTCTAAGGCCGGCTCCCGGCCTTGCTTTAGGGGCCGCAGCCATTACCCTGTGCTCCATTGATAGCGCGCAGAGGTGACACGGGCATGACAATGGAACACATGGACGCCATCGGCATCGGCTGGGATGTGAGAGGCTGGCAGGGCAATGCCCAGGCGGTGGCCGTGGTGGGCTGGCAGGCGCGCGAGCAGTGCCTGCACTGGTTTGGGGTGTCGCCCCTGTTCCGGTTGAGCTCGCGGGTGGCGCCGGATCTGGATGCCCTGCTGCGCCCGGCGCTGCAAGATGAGATGAATCTGATGCAGGTGCTGGCTTGCCCGCAGCTGGCACTGGGTATCGATGCGCCGCTCGCCTTTCCACGTGCCCTGGGCGATCTGCTGGCGGGGAGGGCGACCGAGTGCGCTGTGCCCCAGCGCGAAATTGACAACCCTTATGCCTATCGCGATTGCGAGCGCTGGCTGCACCGGCAATATGGCAAGAAGCCCCTCTCCGCGACCTTCGACCGGCTCGGCAACAACGCCACGCTGGCGCTCTCCATGCTGCCCCGGCTGGGGGATCTGCAACTCGTACCCAAGCTGCAGTCTCAGGCCGATCGCGCCGTGCTGGAGGTCTATCCCGCTTTGGCCAAAGTGGGTGGCAAGGCATCCGCGGTCAGGGCCGAGCTGCAACCCCATCTGCCTGCAGAATTGGCGACGGGCACGGATCGCTATGACGCTGCCATCTGCGCCCTGATGGCGCTGCAATACGCCGCCAAGGGGACTGTGTATCTGCTGCCACCCCTGATACAAGCGCCCGCCGACATGGTACTGGATGAAGGCTGGGTCTATCACTTCGCGCGCCCTTGAAAGCAGGGCCGGATACTGACCTCTCGGCCTTGTTCTGCTTCTTTTCTGCAGGGTGTTATACAGGGCACCCGGGTTTTTCTTTGCTTTCCTCAGTGCCATCACGCAACCAGATCCGATGCTGACTTATTGCTCTCATATGCCATCAAACAAAATCATGGGATCACCCTGTGAAACTCGGTCAAGCCAGAGGGAACCGCCCCTGGTCTGGCAGGGCAAAAATGGCACTAACAGGGCATGGGGTGGGATTGTGATGACAAATTCATCGTTTGATGGTGATTTTCGGGGCTAAATAGCGGTTTGTGCCGCACAAAAGTAGAAGTGCAATCTCCTCATCCGATATATTGCGCCTTTCCCTGATCTTCTCTGCGGTGATGTCGATGAAACGCATTCTCTCTATCCAGTCCCACGTGGTGTTTGGCTGTGCCGGTAACAGCGCCGCCGTGTTTCCCATGCGCCGTCTCGGCATGGAGGTGTGGCCCGTCAACACGGTGCAATTCTCCAACCACACCCAGTACGCGGCGGGCTGGCAGGGGATGGCGATGCCTGCCGGTCACATCAGCGCCCTGGTAAAGGGGTTGAGTGATATCGAGGTGCTGGGCCAGTGTGACGCCGTGTTGAGCGGTTATCTCGGCTCGGCCGAGCAGGGGGACGAGATCCTGGCGGTGGTGGCCGCGGTCAAGGCCGCCAATCCCAATGCGATCTATTTCTGCGATCCCGTCATGGGGCATCCGGAGAAGGGGTGCATAGTCGCCCCCGGTGTCACCCGTTTTCTCACCGAGCAGGCGTTGCCGGTGGCCGACATCATGGCTCCCAACTTGCTGGAGCTGGAGACACTGTGTGACACCCACCTGGCGGATCTGGCCCAGACCCGGGTGGCTGCCCATCAGCTGCTGGCCAAGGGGGTCAAGATGGTACTGGTCAAGCATCTGGGGCGTGCCGCACAGGAGTCGGGTCGTTTCGAGATGCTGCTGGCCACCCCCGAGGGCGATTATCTGATCGCCCGTCCGCTCTATGCGTTTGCCCGCCAACCAGTGGGGGTAGGGGATCTTATCAGTGCTCTGATGCTGGCCAATCTGCAGACCGGCTACGATGCCGTGACTGCCTTTGAGCGAACCAATGCGGCGGTGGATACTGTGATGCTGCACACCTGGCAGGCAGAGGCTTACGAACTGCAACTGATTTCAGCCCAGGATGCGTTTGCCGAGCCAGTGATCAAGGTGCGCGCCGAGCGGTTGGCCTGATCATCCAGGCTTGCGAGCCCATGATCACACAGCAGGCAGGGCCGCCGTGTTCACTCCCAACGAGACTGCCTGACAGTGTTCCACTCCTTGACAGTGTTCCACTGCCTGATAGTGTTCCACTGTGGGGAAGGGGTCGTAGAAGTGGTGCAGCAGTGCCTTCCATTGCTGGTACTGAGCGGAGCCGCGAAAGCCCTGGGTGTGATCTTCGAGCCGCTGCCAGCTGACCAGCAACAGATAACGGTGAGGATCGGTCAGCGAGCGCTGCAACTGATGTCCGGCGTACCCTGGCATGGTGCTGATGATGGTCTGGGCTTGCCCAAAAGCCTGTTCGAAGGCGGCGGCCTGACCCGGGACAACCTGCAGATGGGCGACTTCCAATATCATGATGACTCCTTGTCTTGACGGGGGAAGCGCCATTTCAGCAGTTCAGGCCACAACGAACAAGGCCAGCCGTCAGGCTGGCCTTGTTCGTTGGCGATCATCAAGGGTTTTTATCCCGGATCAATCCCGCGGATAACGGGCCCGATAGCGCTCGGCCATGGCGTTGGCCGCTATCATGGCGTTGTAAACATCCTGCTCGCTCACGGCCATCGGCATATTGACCATGGTGTCGAGGGGATCGCAGGCAAGCGTTGCCACCTTGCGCCACTCGCTCTCGATGAAACGGGTCAGCCCCATCTCCTGCAAGGTCATGGGCAGACCGGCAACCTGGATGATGCGCATGACCTCATCGACCTCGGTCTGGGGCGCGCGTTCCAGCACCAGCTGGGTCAGCAGACCGAATACCACCTTCTCCCCGTGCTGTGCCCGGTGCAAGTCAGGTACTACCGACATGCCGTTGTTGACCGCATGGGCTGCCGCCAGACCACCGGCCTCGGCGCCGACGCCGCTCAGGTAGATGGTGGCTTCAATGATCTGCTCGAGCGCCGGTGTGGTGACATGATGGTGAATGGCATCCATCGCCATTTCTATGTTTTCCCCCAGCAGCTCATAGCAGAGTTTTGCCAGGCCAAGTCCGGTACGGGAGGGGCGCTTGCCCACCAGGTTGATGCCATCGGCCCGATAGCAGGCGCGGGCCTCGAAATAGGTGGCCAGGGCATCCCCCACGCCAGCGGCGAAGAAGCGGGCAGGGGCCGCCGCTATGATGGCGGTATCGGCGATCACCACGTCCGGGTTCTGGGGGAGGAACAGGTAGCGCTCGAACTCGCCCGCCTGATTGTAAATCACCGCCAGCGCGGTACAGGGCGCATCGGTGGAGGCAATGGTGGGGAACAGCACAACGGGACGGCGCAGGTAGAAGGCAACCGCCTTGGCCACATCCAGGGTCTTGCCGCCGCCGATACCGACGATCACGTTGGCGCCCTGCTGTTCGGCGAGATCGCAGAGGCGACGGATCTCGATATCGGTGCATTCGTAGTTGAACTTCTCGACCCGTCCTTTCAAGCCTGCTTGCAGCAGACCGGCCAGCGCCTCTTCGCGCACCCGCTCCAGGATGAACTCATCGCTGACGAGCAGGGCGTTGTCGCCAAAATCTTTCACATGATCATGGAGTTGAGGCAGAAGGTCGTGACCTATGATGAACTTTTTGGGGGAGGTGACGGTACGAGGCAGAATAGGCATGCAGGATTCCTCAAGGCAGTGAGTGACACCCGTTAGGTATGCAAACGGGTCTTCCTGCCACACAATACGCCTCGCTCGCCATCAGGTGAAGGGGTAATGGCGCAGGCTCCTTGTCAAAATTAATCAACTGGCGTTTTTGATTGTTTTTGCAAAGGGGCGTGCCCTGCTTGAACAAGCGCGCAACGCCGCAGCACAATGCGCCCTCCGGGGAAAGAGTGGCGCCTTGCTTTCCCGGAGGGCATTTATCAGAGCTGCTTGTAGAAGAAGAGGGTGGCGGCCAGGGTACCGTCGGCATTGCGGGCAAAGTCCGGGATCTGGCCAACTTCCTGATAACCGAGCTGGCGATAGAGGCTGGATGCCACGTCGCCGACCCGGGTATCGAGCACCAGCAGGGTGCGTCCCTTATCCCGGGCGCCTTGCTCCATGGCTGCCATCAGGGCGCGGCCGACGCCCTTGCCACGGGCGTGGTTGTGCACCATCAGTTTTTCTACCTCGGCCCGGTGGCGGCCATTTGCCTTGGTGCAAAGCGCCAGTTGCAGGGCCCCGACCAGGTGGTGCTGCTCGAAGGCAACCCAAAGCCGACGCCTGCCTGCTGCCAGCTCAGTCTCGATCCCTTGCCAGTATCCCAGTCCCTGATCTTCTGTCAGTGGCGGCAAAAATCCCACCGAGGCGCCATTGGCCACGCTGTCTTGCAGCAGGGTGATGAGCGCAGGCTTGATGCCCAGGGTGGTATCAACCTCAACTATGTCCATCGAGAGTCCTTGTCAAACGTGGTCGCGACAGCGGGTCTGGCCCGCTGCGGCTGAATGCACAGATACAATCCAGTGTCATCAGCATGACTGGTCAGACTCGCCTTTTCTGATGCCGATTTCAAGTCGGGCACCTCTGCAGGGTGCGCAGGATCACGCTTGTCCATCAGCCCCACCACGGGTTCATCAGCCGCACGTCTTAGCGGATAAGGTTTTGCTCTACCAGCCAGGCGAACAGCAGGCGGGACACGGGGGAAATCTGTTCGAGGTGGCGGCTATCGAGCCAGCGCAGTTCGACGATCTCGGCCGAGGCAACAGGTGTACCGCTGGCCTCGCCGGTGTAACAGCGCAATCGGACCTGCACACCTTCAGGCTTGCCATCGGCCTGGGCGCTGAATTCGCAGGCAAGGCGCAAGGTGTCGGCTTGCAGGGTCACGCTCAGCTCCTCCTCGATTTCTCGCATCAGCGCCGCTTCATCGCTCTCTCCCGCTTCGCGTTTTCCGCCGGGAATGTAGTAGATGGCCTTGCCGTGGGAACGGGCGCAGAGCAGTTGCTGATCCTTGAAGGTCAGCCAGGCGAGTTTGTCGATCATGATTGTGTCCCGGTGGTTCAAATGGTCAGTAGAGAGCATTCACGTATTTTTCAGTCGGTTCCGGCAGCAGATCTTGTGGATGATCACCACCAAATGTAGCCCATTTGCTTTTTCCCTTAAATGAGCTGTTGGCTATGCTCTTTTTGCTCAAGGTATCGTAGATAACTACCTGAATTTCAATTACATCCGGTTTTCCAGACCATTCTGTTGCCCGTTCCTCCCAATGTAGAATGACGGGTTTCACATAATATCTGAACTGAGTCGGCTCAATGTTGGTCAGGCAAGGATCTCCATGACAACTGGTCGTGATCTCGACTCTGTGAGCCTTCTTGGAAAATGCCGCATAGATTGCCAGGGCCGTCATTTGCCCCGAATTCTGATACTGCGTAGTTTCATATGACCCATCTTGGGGTTGCGAAATGAGTACCCCCTGACTGGCATCGAGTTTATTGGTCATCGTTTGTACATCGGCTTGTTGATAGGTCGAGCTGCAGCCGACAGCAAGCAAGGAAAAAAGGGCACCGAGATAGGGTTTCAAAATACATTCCTTTGTTTAATCAGTTGTTTTTTGATGTTTAGATAAAGCGTGATTTTTATACCAAAGTTAAAAATATAACTTATTGATTAAGCTCACATAACTCCTTATAGGATCGATATTCTCGCTGCTTCAAGCCCAGCTTTATCGCCAGATGCTCCAACTCGGCTCTATATTCCTCCAACCGATCTTCGTCATCGGTCATGATGGCCAGCTCGGCAAAGTCGCCGAGCCCGTCCAAGTGATCCAGCGTGACGTGGAAGGGGCCAACAAAGTAGATGCTGCGCCGCTTGCTGATGGCCAGCACCTGCTGATAACCCAGGGTCTGCAGCATGCTCGCAGCCTTGTCGGCGTCCGTGATATTGACCGCCTCGCAGCGATCCCGCTCGGGCCCCTTGACGATCCAGAGCTTTATGCCGGAAGGCTGCATGGTACGGATCACCAGGCTCTTGCCCTCTGTGGCCAGGGTAGGTTCCGGTGTGTCGAAGTAGCTGTCCTGTTCCAGATTGTTTTCCAGCATGACTTCCGGATCCAGCGTCTTGAGCGTGGAGATGAAGGCGGGTCTGTCATCCAGTCGATATTTGAATTCGACTTCATAGCGGCCCTGAAAATGATCCTGTGACATTGAGGCTGTCCTTGTAAGCTGCTGGCGTTTGCTGGGTGGCAGCCTACCAAAGTTGAGGGGGTGGCCCAAGGGGTCAGCCTTGCTGGAGATGGAAACGCTCTGTTTCCCGTCGGGTTCGTTTGCGCTTTGTGATTTTCCAGTAGAGCGCTTTTCTGCAGGCGTGGCTGATCGGCGTATTGCCTTTGTCAGTGATCTGGCTGGCCGCCACTCTGTCAGCAAGAGAGGGAATGAAAAACGGGTGTTAACAGGTGGTGAGTCCCTGGTTAGAGAGTCACCAATGGGCGCCAAAAAGTTCGCGCTGGCGCACAGGATGGGGCGCCCGGACTGGGCGGGAACAGGCCCCTGTGGTTTAATCCTTGCCACTTTCGCGGTAGCTGCTTCCGCTTGATAGGCCAGCTACCCCCGCTTTGGCAAGATGCAGGTGATCAGATGCAAGTGACAGCAGAGAGCAAATTTATCGGACTCGGGGTGGCGGGCAACTTTGCCGGCCACCTGGAGCAAGCTGGAGAAGCCTCGGATTTCGTGGCTGTGGTGGTGCGTGATACCACAGCGCCCAAGGCGCTGTTTCCCTTCTATGTGCCGGGTCACCCGGGTCAGCTCGGCGTCTTCTCCCTGAGCGAGAAGGCCATCTTGCTGCCAGAGGCGGCGATCAGTGGTGACGAGAAGGTGCAGATCGAGCCGGAAGTGGCGCTCTGGTGCGAGCTGGAGTACGCAGGCACCCAGGTAGTTGCCATCCATCCTCGCGCCTTTGGGGCCTATAACGACTGCTCCATTCGTCGTCCCAATGCTAAGAAGATCAGCGAGAAGAAAAACTGGGGGGAAGAGAGCAAGGGGTTGGCAGCCAATCTGCTGCCACTCACTGGTTTTACCGCGGGTTGCGAGCTTGATGACTATCGCATCGCCTGCTATCTGGAGCGTGACGGCGAGCTGTACGCTTACGGGGTAGACAGCGCCGCCGTTGATTACAGCTATTTTCATCGACAGCTGCTGGACTGGGCCATCGACAAGTTCAACCATCAGCAGGATGAGGGCCCGGCAGAGCATATTCAGGGGCTGCTGGCCCAGGCTGGGCACCCTTCACATGCACTGATCAGCATAGGCGCCACCCGTTATACCTCGTTTGGTGAGACCCACTTCCTCAAGCCCGGCGATACGTCCTGTGTGCTGGTCTATCCGGCCAGCCGTTATAGCGAAAGTGATATCCGCGAGGCCATTCGCACCCGTCAGTTCGGGCCGGATGTGTCAGCCCTGCTGCAAGCGGTTAAAACCCGCTAATATATTTCCCATATATATTGGGCCTATGAAGCCCAGTATATATGATGACATGTTTTTATTTCCAAAGGATTGTGTCTTTATGATCGAGTCAACCATCATGGCTGTAGCTGCAAATACTGTTATTTCAGAGTCAGTTAAGAAGGGGGTTTCTGACTTATATGATTTTTTAAAAGGGAAATCTAAGATTGCTGTTGCGAAATGGAGGGCCGAGCGCGGGGTCGAAGATTTATCAGTCCATGTAAAGTCGATAAGAAATGTAAAAACCATCTGGCAAATTGATAGAGCTGTAGATTTAAAGGAATTTTATGTCCCTCCTCATATAAAGGTCGGGACAGAGAGAATGAAAGTATTTAGTGTTGATGATATACCAAGAGGGCGTTGTGTATTAATAGAGGGTATAGCAGGACAAGGCAAGTCAATGCTAATGCGTTATCTTTGTTCTCAAGAACTTTTAGAAGGCACAAGAATCCCTATATTTATTGAGCTAAGAAGAATAAGAAAGGAAGAATGTATATTTGATTATATAGCAAGATACTTAGAGATTCTTGGTCTTCAGGTGGATAAAGATTCATTCTATGAATTTTTAAAGAAAGGAAAGGTTACGATTTATTTGGATGGTTTTGATGAAGTAAATCCGGAAGTTAGAGATAGACTTGTAGGTGAAATTGAGTCTCTATGTGTTGCTCAGAGAGAATGCCGCTTACTAATAACATCAAGGCCTTTTCAAACAATTAGGTCTCTTGCGTGCCTAGATGTTATTCAATTGGATAAACTTATTAAACATGAATATAAAGAGGTTGTATATAAAATATCTGACAATAGAGAGTATGCTGATGCTTTAATAAAAGTTGTTGAGTCTCACAAGCAAGATATTAAAGGTATATTGTGTACGCCTTTATTTATAACCCTACTTGTAATATCGTATAAATCTTATCAGCAAATTCCGGATCAGTTATCAGACTTTTATGACTCGCTTTTTCGAGTACTGCTACAGCGACATGACGGAACAAAGCCATCTTATGTGAGGCCAAGAAAAACAAAGTTAAACGATACAAAATTCAGGGATGGTTTTGAATATTTTTGTTATCTATCAAAAAAACATAAAAAACAGAATCTAACAGTGGATGAAATGTTAACTACTGCTGAGTGTAGCCTTAAAAAGGCAAACATTGAAACAGAAGCAGATGACTTTATAAGTGATATATCTGATGTGACATGTTTAATAATTAGCGAAGGTGATGAGTGGCGTTTTATACATAAAAGTATACAAGAGTACTTTACTGCCTCATACATACGTAGGGTCCCTGAAAATAATGCAAAGAAAATATATTCTGAATTGGCCAAAAAATATAGGCAAGATTGGATAGCAGAGATTAAATTTCTATCTGAAATAGATGAGTATAGATACGCAAAATACTTTTTCATTCCCTGCGTAAAGAAAATTGTAGGTAATTCATCTAATTTTGATGGTGAGCCGCCAAAAATAACTATGTCTCTAGTTAAATCTATTCTTGGTGGTTATAAGGTGACTTTTCATGTAGGCAGGGATAGATTAATTAAAGCACAAGTTTCATTCGATGATGATATATCAACACCTTTGCATGAGATTGTTATGTTGTGTTCATCTTTCTTACTTCAACAGATAACAAAAACGAAATTAATAGAGCCAATTAAGAACTGTGTGCCGGAAGTGGAACATGTTAGTTATGAGTCTGACCTTAATAAGATAATGGCAGATGATAGGGCAAAAAAAGCGGCATTTAAATTCACTGAACACATAATTAGTAGGCTTTACAGGAAAGGCAGAAATTACGAAATAATGATAAAAGAGACCGAGCAAGAAAATATAGATGACGGTTTGTTTGATTAACTGTAAGTTTTTATAGGCATAAAAGTAGATAGGGAAAATACATACAATATATTTCTCATAAATCTGACCGAAATTTCCATTTGTTAAAAAACCGCCGAGGCGGTTTTTTATTTTTCAGTGCGGGCAGCTCATGTCCGGCCTTACTCCTCGTTGGAGTTGTCCTGATAGCTGTCGCGCTGGGCCCGGGGCAGGCGGCGCATCGGGGTGAGCCCTGCGTCCACGCCACCGCGATCCTTCTGGCGCACCGGCGCCGGTTGCTTGCTGCCATCGGCTTTGGGCTTGCCCCTGCCTTTGGCGGGCGCCTTGGCATTGTGCTTGGCGTTGGCATGGCCGCGATCCCGCGGCGGGTTTTGTACCGGCTTGCTGCCCGGCAGGGTCTGGCGAGTCGGTTTGCCGCTCGGCTCATAACCGGCCAGGATCTCGCTCGGTATGCTGAGGCCGATCAGGGACTCGATGGCCTTGAGCTGATCCTGTTCATCCTGGCTGACCAGAGAGATGGCTTCGCCGCCACGACCGGCACGGCCGGTACGACCGATGCGGTGGATATAATCCTCGGCCACTTGCGGCAGCTCGAAGTTGATCACATGGGGCAGCTGATCGATATCGAGACCACGGGCGGCTATGTCGGTGGCGACCAGCACCCGTACCTTGCCTTCCCGAAAATCCGCCAGCGCCCGGTTGCGTGCACCCTGGCTCTTGTCACCGTGGATGGCGACGGTATTGAGGCCGTCTTTTTCCATCTGGTGGGCGAGACGGTCGGCGATCTGCTTGGTGCGCACGAACACCAGCACCCGTTGCCAGTTATTGCGGCCGATCATGTGGGAGAGCAGCTCGCGCTTGCGCTCGCGGTCGACCTTGATGATGCGCTGGTTGACCTGCTCGGCCGTGCTGTTGCTCGGGCTCACCTCGATCAGGGTCGGGCTCTTCAGCAGATCGTCGGCCAGCTCCTTGATCTCGTTGGAGAAGGTGGCGGAGAACAGCAGGGTCTGCCGCTCTTCCGGCAGCGCCTTCATGATGCGGCGAATGTCGGTGATGAAGCCCATGTCGAGCATGCGATCCGCTTCATCCAGCACCAGCACTTCCAGCTCGGTCAGGGTGAGGGCGCGCTGGGTCAGCAGATCCAGCAGGCGGCCCGGGGTCGCGACCAGGATGTCGACGCCGAGCTTGATGGCCTCCAGGTTGGGCTTGATGCTGACGCCGCCGTAGGCGATCAGGGTGCGAAACGGCAGGTGATGGGCGTACTTGATGATGCTTTCGCCCACCTGGGCGGCCAGTTCACGGGTCGGGGTCAGCACCAGGGCGCGTACCTGACGACGGCCACCACGGCCATGGTTGGCCATCAGACGGTGCAACATGGGCAGGGTGAAACCGGCCGTTTTACCTGTGCCTGTCTGGGCGCCGCCCAGCACATCCTGGCCTGCCAGCACAGCCGGAATGGCTTGCTGCTGGATGGGGGTTGGCTGTTCGTAACCCAATTCCTTGACGGCCCGCAGAATGTGCGGTGACAGACCCAGTTCGTTAAATGACATGTTCGAGAGAGACTCCTGAGGTGAGCCTTGGGCTCAACGAGTGACAGGCAGGCGCTGACGCCTGGCCTGTCACAACATAAGACGCAGCGGACCACCTGGGTAGCCAGCCACGACATAGAAAAGATAATGGGGGCGTAATATAGCAGATGTGCGGCCTGCACGCAGCAGCCGTGTCACTTGCCCGGGCCGCTGCGTGGGTCTGATCCCGTGGCGAGGCTCAGAGCAGTGCGCTTATCTCGTCCAGCAGGCTCTCTGGCTTGGTCTGGGGGGCGAAGCGCTCCACCACCACACCCTCACGGTTGATGAGGAACTTGGTGAAGTTCCATTTGACGTTTTCCAGCCCCAGCAGCCCGGGTTTTTGCTGTTTCAGCCAGCGATAGAAGGGGTGGGCGTGCTCGCCGTTGACTTCGCACTTGGCCATGATGGGGAAACTGACCGGATAATCCAGCGAGCAGAAGCGGGCGATTTCGTCCGCATCCCCCGGTTCCTGATGGCCGAACTGATCGCAGGGGAAGCCCAAGATCACCAGCCCTTCGGGTCCCAGCTGCTGATAGAGTGCCTCCAGCCCCGTGTATTGGGGGGTAAAACCACAACGGCTGGCCACATTGACCACCAGAATGACCTGACCTTGCAGGGCGGTGAGAGAGAACTCGGTACCATCGAGACGTTGCAGGGGAAGATCGGGCAGAGACATGGTGCACTCCAGAGAGGATGGGGCCCATTCAGGGCAGTGGTTATGCACGTTAACGGGCCCGGGATCCCGAGGCAAGCAGCAAGTGCCGGGTTTGCCTCCCCTCATGCATCCTTTTGTCGAGCCAGATCACAGGGCGGCGAGGCCGGTACGATAAAGGGCGCCTTCTGTGGCGGGATAGCGTATTGATGGTGGGACTTCTCAGGAGAAGCAAACTGGTTTGTGCTCAGGCCAGGAAGTCGCTAAAAAGCGCCCTCTCTCCACTTATTGCGAGCCAATCTTGGACTATCAAGCTGTCATGGATGCCATTTACACCCGGGGATGGGTGATTGTGGATGACTTTTTAACCGCCGTTGAGGTGGATGCCCTCAAAGCCTGTCTGCCCCATGCGTGGCATCCGGCCGGGATTGGACGGGAAAGTCTGCATCAGGGCAATCCCGATATTCGCCGTGATCAAATCCACTGGCTGGAGCCTTCCCTTGGCGCGCCAGTGGCGGACTATCTCGGTCGCATGGAGTCCCTGCGCCTCGCCGCCAACCGCATGCTGATGCTGGGGCTGTTCGATTACGAGGCCCACTTTGCCCGTTATCGCAGCGGGGATTTTTATGCCACCCATCGCGATGCTTTCGCTGGTCGGTCGAACCGCCGTCTCACCTCGGTTTTTTACCTCAACAACGACTGGCAACCTGAGGCGGGCGGTGTGCTCAGGGTCTATGACAACGACGAGCAGCTCTTGATGGATGTCTCTCCCAAGGGAGGGCGGCTGGTATTGTTCCTGTCGGAGGAGTTCCCCCACGAGGTACTGCCCGCCAATCGTGAGCGTTACAGCATAGCCGGCTGGTTTCGGGTCAATGGCAACGGCATGGGGCGTGTGGATCCGCCGCGCTGAGCCCTTTTCATCCCGTTTTTGACACAAGAAGGGATTTTTACGGGCCGTGGCTGCCTGATGGTGCCCCCATCAGCTGACAAGGCTTTATTTCCCTTGCTACACTGGCTCGCACTTATGTTCGTATCTGGCTTCGTCCATTTTTAGTGCGGTTGATTTATCACATTGTCATGACGAAGCCGCTTCTCCCAAGGGATCACATCTAATGAAGAACATGCATGTCTTGCTGCTGTGCGGCGGCGGCGGCGCCGAGCACGAAGTCTCTCTGCGCAGCGCCAATTTCCTTGAGCAACAACTCGGTTTGGTGCCCGGTGTCGAAGTGACCCGGGTCGAGATGTTTGCCGATCGCTGGCTCTCTGCCGATGGCCGCGAGTGCAAGCTGGGGCTGGACAAGCTGCTCTCGTTTGACAGCGTGGCCCGTCCGGTGGACTACGTGGTGCCCTGCATCCACGGCTACCCGGGTGAGACCGGCGATCTGCAATCCTTCCTCGAGTTGGCGGGCCTGCCTTATCTCGGTTGCGATGCCGAGGCGAGCAAGATCTGCTTCAACAAGATCAGCACCAAGCTGTGGCTCTCCGCCATCGGCATTCCCAACACCCCCTATCTGTTCCTGACCGAACAGAACGACGCCGCCCTGGCCGAGGCAAAAGCCGCCCTGGCCAAGTGGGGCAAGGTCTTCATCAAGGCCGCCTCCCAGGGCTCTTCCGTGGGCTGCTACTCCGCCAGCAACGAAACCGATCTGGTGCAGGGCATCAAGGATGCCTTCGGTTACTCCGAGCAGGTGTTGATCGAAAAAGCGGTCAAGCCCCGCGAGCTGGAAGTGGCTGTCTACCAGTACGGTGACGAGCTCATTGCCACCTACCCTGGCGAGATCTGCGTGCCGCAGGACAAGTTCTACACCTATGAAGAGAAGTACAGCAGCGCCAGCCACACGGCAACCAGCCTCAAGGCCGAAGGCCTGACCCAGGCCCAGGAAGATGCAATCCACGAGTATGCCCTCAAGGCGTTCCGTCAGCTGAAACTGACCCATCTGTCGCGCATCGACTTCTTCCTGACGGAAGAGGGCGAGATCCTGCTGAACGAAATCAATACCTTCCCCGGCATGACTTCCATCTCCATGTTCCCGAAACTGCTGGAGCATCACGGTCACAGCTTTGCTCACTACCTCGAGCAGATCCTGCGCAAACCCGCCTGATGGTTTGCCAGCAACAACAGAGGGGCCTGCGGGCCCCTCTGTTGTTTGCAGCTTGTCCAGCTCACATGGGATCAGGGGTGAACAGCCAGATATGCGCCCCTTGTGGATCGGCAATCAGGGCCATGCGCCCGACTTCCGGGATATTCAGGGCCGGCACCACCACGGATCCTCCATGCTGGCTAACCTTGGCCACCCTGGCGTCCACGTCATCCACCGCTATGTAGGTTGCCCAGTGCGGCGGAACACCGGCCATATCGGGATTGTCACGGGTCGTCTGTACCCCGGCTACAGGTCTGCCATTGACGACCAGCATGGGGTAGTTGCCTCCCTCCATGGCCATGGTCTGGCTCTCCCAGCCGAGCACTTCCGTGTAAAAGCGGATCCCGGCCTCGGCGTCCGGAACATAGAGCTCGTGCCAGGTGAAGGCAGAGCCTTCCGCCAGGGCATGCTCTCTTGCCATATCTTGTTCTGCCATTGTCTTCCTCCTGTGTCCCATGCGTGGGCGCATGGGTTGACGACCAAGTATAGAGAGGCGTGGCACCCCGGCTTGCCCCGGATGGGGGGCCTTGCTGCGCGGCGGACGGCTCGTTACAATCTGCCCCCTTTTTTCCGCAACGTGCACCGCCAGAGCCGCGCCCCCATGAAGCCAATCCCAGATCACGCCGTCAATCGCCTGCGCGTATGGCGCAAGAGTATCTCTACTCGTCCGTTTCTCGCCCGTGGTGGCACAGTGCCCCGCTGCGAGGCATGCCAGTTGCGCTCTGACTGGTGCGCCTGCGAATGGCGGCCAGAGCTCAAGGCCGAGGCCGGCTTCTGCCTGCTGATGTATGACAGCGAGCCCATGAAACCCTCCAACACGGGTCGCCTCATCGCCGACGTCCTGCCGGATACCACCTGGGCCTTTCTCTGGAAGCGCACCCAGCCCCATCCTGAGTTGTTGGCACTGCTGGCCGATCCCGCTTGGCAGCCCTATGTGGTGTTCCCCGCGTGCGAGAAAAACCCGGCGCGAGTGACCGAACACGTGGCCTTGGCAAATGGCAAGAAGCCGCTCTTTATCCTGCTGGATGGCACCTGGCCCGAGGCGCGCAAGATGTTCAACATGAGCCCCTTTCTGGATGGTTTTCCCGTGTTGGCGGTCAAACCGGATGCACTCTCCACCTATGGCATGCGGGTCGCCAATTGCGACGAGCACCTCTGTACCGCCGAAGTGGCGGCCTGTGTGCTGGAGGTGGCCGGTCAGCTGCAAGCCGGACAGGCGCTGCAGCTCTGGTTCAATCTGTTCAGCCGCCGCTACATGGCGGGCCGTGTCAGTCGCGCACCCGGTGAGGATGAAGTGCAACTGCAGCAGGCGTTGGCTGCGATAAAGGCCAGCGCACCGGCTGAGGCGCTGACTGATAGCGCCGCCTGATGGCGGGAAGGGGAAAACAGGGCGAGATGAATAAGACTGATGAAAATATGGAATCGATTGGCTGCCACTGTTTCGTTAGCCTCATGAACCCATGGCCTTTAGGATAGCGGCCAAGTCAGCTTGTCCGGCTTGTTTACACAGCAAATTCAACAAGGGGCCCCTCTTTGGCGGGCGACCCTGTCTCGCGAGGTCTATGGATGGAATTGGAACTGTTTACCCTGCTCGCCCTGTTCGGGGTGGCGCTGATTGCCGGCTTTATCGATGCCATTGCCGGCGGCGGTGGCCTCTTGACCGTCCCCGCCCTGCTGGCGACCGGCATGCCGCCGGCGCTGGTACTGGGCACCAATAAACTGCAGAGCAGTTTTGGCTCCTTCTCTGCCACCTGGTTTTATGCCCGCAAGGGGCTGCTGGAGTGGGCCATGATCTGGCCCGCGGTGATCTGCACCTTTATCGGTGCCGCCATCGGCACCCTGGCGGTGCAGACCATAGACGCCGCCATTCTGGAACGGCTCTTGCCCTTCCTGCTGATGGCGTTTGCCTGCTACTTCTTTTTCTCCCCCAGAGTGAGCGATGCAGAGAGCGCACGCCGCCTGACGCCCATGGTGTTTGCGCTGCTGGTGGGGGGCGGAGTGGGCTTTTATGACGGCTTCTTCGGCCCGGGCACAGGGTCGTTTTTTGCCATCGGCTTCGTGGCGCTGGCGGGTTTTGGCATGGCTCGGGCCACAGCACACACCAAGCTCCTGAACTTAACCTCCAACCTTGCCTCCCTGCTGTTTTTTGCTCTGGGTGGCAAGGTGGTGTGGAGCGTTGGTTTCTGCATGGCGCTGGGGCAGTTTATCGGTGCCCGTGTTGGCTCCAGACTGGTGCTGAAGAAAGGGGTCAAGCTCATCAAGCCCCTGCTGGTAACTGTCTCTGTGCTGATGTCAGCCAAATTGATGTGGAGCCAGTATCCCGAGCTGTTTGCCTGGATCCAGTGAGACGGCAGATCTGCTTATCAACCCGTGCTCTCTACTGTTTGCACGGGTTTATTGACTCGGCCCGCTGAAATGATGAAAGTGCCTGCGCAGCGTACTCACCAGCTGCGCAATGCGTTCCCGCTTCAGGCTGCTCTGGCGATAGACCAGATGCAAAGGGCGCCCCAGCCCAGGCAGGGGGCGAGCCGTTTCCCCCTGTTCTCCCACCAGTGCCAGCAGACCTGCCGGCAGCAGCACAGGGCCTATGCCTGCCTTGGCGAGTTCTATCAGCGCCAGATAGGAGTCCAGCTCCATTGCGGGCACCAACCCCAATTGCGCCAGCGGGTCGCGCAGATAGCGGTTGGAGGGGTTATCCAGATCCATGGTCAGGATCTTGCGCTGATCTGCCGAAGGCGCCTCATGCTGATCGTCCCCCACCAGATAGAAGGGCTCCTCCAGCAATAGCTCGGCTCCCAGGCCATGGCCGGGAGGCAGGCGGCCGGCACAGATGCCGAGCAGGGCGTCGCCACTGCGCACCCGCGCCAGGATCACCGGGGTGTGATGGGTGGAGAGGGCAATATGGGGATCGCGGCCCAGATAGTCGTGCATGAAGCGGGCGAGGTAGCCCGCCAGCAAGGTTTCGGAGCAGGCGACTGGCAGGGGAGTCAGATCGGTGAGGGTCTGGCTGTCAGCCAGCACCCCCTTCATCTCGGCGAGACTCGGGGCAACCCGGTCGAGCAGCTCCTGCGCCTGGGGAGTGAGCCGGATCTGGCGGCCATCCGGCTCGATCAGCTTCTTGCCAAGGCGCAGCTCCAGCTGACCAATACGCTTGCTCACCGCCGACTGGCTGATGTAGAGGCGACTGGCCACTTTGGCCATGGTGCCCTCGCTTGCCAGCAGGCTGAGTGTCTCCAATCCTTCCAGTAACATTAGGGCCCCTGGTGTCTCACCGTATATCGAATGGCGTTACCTTAGGGGCTGATGGCGTCAGGAGCAAGTGTCGTTCACCGCCTTGGCAGGCCGCCAGCGCCACTCCCGCACGGGTGGGGCGAAGATCACCAGATTGCCGAGCAAACTGATCACAACGCCCACCACTGAGACCGTCTGCCAGACAAACCCTTCATAAAACGTCGAGAGCGTGAGCGCTACCAGCGGGAACAGCACAGTGGCGTAGGAGGCCTTGCTGGCGCCAATCCTGCCCACCAGTGTGAGGTAGGCAGTGAAGGCGATGACAGAGCCGAACAGGGCGAGATAGACCATGGCCGCCAGATAATGGCCGTCGGTCGGAATGGTCAGGGATTGGCCGAGCAGGGTGACCCAGCCCAGCAACAGCACGACGCCGTATACCATGCCCCAGGGCACCAGTTGCAGCACGTGATAGCCGTGACGCTGGCCGCGGGCAGAGACCAGGTTGCCCAGCGAGAAGCAGAGGGTGCCGCCACAGGCCAGCAGCAACCCCTTCCAGCCGTTTGCACCCAGTTGCGCATCCGCCAGCACGGGCCAGAACAGCAACAGTGTGCCCAACAATCCCAGCAAGGATCCTTGCAGCCAGCGCAAGTTGGGGCGTTTGCCCTCGAACAGCCAGAGATTGAGGCCGTTGAAGATGCTGGCACTGGCGAAGATCACCGCTGACAGGCCACTCGGTATGTAGAGGGTGGCGTGATAGAAGCAGAGAAAGTTGGTGGAAAAGAGCAGGGCACCGAGCAGGGCCGCGTAGCGCTGGCCCGCCCAGGGCAGGCGCGGGAAACGGCCGCTGACGGTGAGCAGGGCAAACAGCGCCAGCGCCGCCAGCAGGAAGCGATAGAGCACTGAGACCTCGATGGGAATGGGGCCGAGCTGCCAGGCGATAGCGATCCAGGTGCTGCCCCAGATAAGGACGGTGGCAAGATAGAGCAGTAGGTTCATGAGGGATCCGGTTACGTGAAGAGGGCATGAGAAGCAGCATGGCGCGGGCCGGAGCGACTGGCTTGCACCATCTTGCGGTTTTTTCCGCAGGGCCGCAGCGTTTGGCCCAGCGGCGCGGTAAGATGGCCGCAAGGCATGATGGGCGAGGCAGCAAGGTGCAACAGATAAGACAGGCGGGCGTATTTGATGCACTGGTCAGCACGGGAGCGCGGCTGGAAGACTCCTGCTGGCTGGAGCCGGGCCTTGGGGTAGCCAGCTGGCGCAACTGCTACGATCAGACCCGCTATCACAAGCCGGGTCACCATACCCTGAGCGTCTATTTGCAAGGGGGCGAGCAGACTGAGCGCCTCGATGGTCCCGGCGGCCATGGCGGCACCGGCAAGGTCTGCATCATGCCGGATCATCACAGATCCGAATGGCTGGTGCGCGAAGAGTTCCGCTTTTTCCACCTCTACTTCACGCCGGCCCACCTCACCCGCATCGCCGAGCAGGTCTGCGACAAGGAGGGGCGCCATCTGCTGCTGGAAGACAAGACCTTCATCGATGACCCCCAGGCATCGGCGCTGGTACAGACACAGTTGATGAAGCTGGAGTGGCAGCACGGCATCGACCGCATGGCGCTCTCCCACGGCGTCTGGATGCTGATGCTGCATGCTTATCGCCACCACACCCGGGAGGCGCCGAGCCTGCCCGAGGTGCGTGGCGGCCTGGCACCCGGTGTGATCCGGCGGGTGCAGGAGTACCTGCAAGCCCATCTGGCCGAGCCGGTTACCCTGGCTGAGCTGGCACAGCAGGCGAGCCTCAGCGAATATCACTTCGCCCGCATGTTTGGCCAGAGTCTGGGGTGTCCGCCCCATCGCTATCTGCTTGGGCTGCGGCTCAAACGGGCCAAACAGTTGCTGGCAGGATCCGACTCCCTGGCCAGCATTGCCATCCTGTGCGGTTTCTCCTCCCAGGCGCATTTTGGCAATCGTTTTCGCGAGGCGTTTGGCCTCACTCCGGGCCAGTGGCGTACACAATTGTCATCTTCTCGTCACAGATAACGCTGAGACTCTGGGCAAAAGAGGTGTACCATCTGCCACTTACCCATTGAAAGGAATGCCCATTGAATTATCGCAAACGCCAGACCCGTACTCGTCACCTTTGGTTCAGCCACTGGAATGCTCCCCAAGATCGCACCTGTATTCCCACCCCTCCCGAACCCGTAGTGCCTCACAGTTCCCGCTGAAAATCGATACGACCCGATAGGTTTTTTCCGGCAACTTTGCCACTATTGCGCCATCTGAATGGATTGGATATGGCTGCATGTTTCTGGAACGCATTGAAGTCAAAGGTTTTCGCGGGATAAATCGCCTCTCGCTCGGGCTGGATAACACCACGGTTCTCATCGGTGAGAACGCCTGGGGCAAATCCAGCCTGCTGCGCGCCCTCTGGTGTCTGTTGGGGCAGGATGCCGAACCCTATCAGTTCAGCAGCGATGATTTTCACCAACCGGAAGATCCCGAACTCGCACCCGCCCGTCATCTGCAACTGGTGCTCACCTTCAGTGAACACAGACCCCAGATGTGTCTGCACTCCCATCGCCTTGCCCGTCTTGGCGCCTCCTGGGTCAAGCACAAAGACAAATTCCACCGCATTCACTACCGTGCCAGTGCCGAATTGCAGGCCGATGGTTCAGTGCTCACCACCCATGATTTTCTCGACGGCATCGGCAAGAGCCTGCCCATCGACAATGCCCATGAACTGGTCTGCCTGCTGATCACCATGAACCCTGTGTTCCGGCTGCGGGATGCCCGCACCGCACGCAACGGGGTCGAGATGTTGCAGTGGGGGGATTTGTCACAGAACCGGTTGAGCCAGCTCGCCGACAAGCTCATCGACGAACCCCAGCGCATCGGTGAGGCTGAGCTGAAAGAGGCGCTGCAGGCCGTGCGCCAGCTGATGGATCACTACTTCAACGCCCTTGCCCCCATGAAGCACAAGCCTCGCAGCCAGCGGGACATCGTCAATCGCCCCATGACACTGCGCAATCCCGGCAATCTGCAGACGCTGCTGCGCAATGCCGACAACCGGGCGCTGCAACTGGCGATGGCAGGCATGGCGGCCACCCTGCTCAACGCCCGTGGCAACCGTGAGCTGGAACAGGGGGCACGGCCCATCATGATCCTGGAAGACCCAGAGAGTCGCCTGCACCCCACCATGATGGCGCTGGCCTGGGGTCTGCTGGAGCACCTGCCTGGCCAGAAGCTGCTGACCACCAATTCAGGTGACCTGCTCTCCTCCCTGCCTCTAAATCAGGTGCGCCGTCTGGTGCGCCGTCAGCAGGACATCGTCTGTCATCAGCTGGGGGGCGAGCGTTACAGCAGCGATGATCTGCGCAAGATTGCCTTCCATGTGCGCATCAATCGCCCCATGTCGATGTTTGCCCGTTGCTGGCTGCTGGTGGAGGGGGAGACCGAGATCTGGCTGCTCTCCGAGTTGGCCCAGATCTGCGGTTACAGCCTGCGGGCGGAAGGGGTGCGCATCATCGAATTTGCCCAGTGCGGTCAGTCGCCCCTCATCAAGGTGGCGCGCGACTTTGGCATCGAGTGGCATCTGCTCACCGACGGTGACGAGGCGGGGATCAAATACGCCACCTCGGCCCGGGCGCTGCTCAAGGGGGAGCGGGAGCGAGACCGGCTGACCCAGTTGCCGGCGGCTGATATCGAGCACTACCTCTATCACAACGGCTTCGAGGCGGTTTTCAGGCGTGAGGCCGGGGTCGGTGGTCGCTCGACCCTCAATGCCGGGCGCATCATCAACAAGGCCATTCATCATCGCAGCAAGCCTGGCATGGCGCTGGCGGTGGTGGAGGAGGCTGAGCGCCTGGGAGGCGAGCAGATACCATCTGTGATCCGGCAGATGTTTGCCAAGGTGGTGGCACTGGCGCGCGGTCAGGGCTGATGGTCTGTGCCGGCCAAGTGTGATCCCGCCTTGTCATCCAGATGGCGCTGAGCGTCAAATCCCTCGCAAGGCGCTTGCAGAGATTGGGGACATGGCTGGGTTTGGGTATACTCGGCCCCTTCTCTGGCGCCCCACAGGCGCATCCCGAATCTTTGCTGCTGGAGGCGTCATGTTCGTCCAACTCCCTTTTTGGCTTTTTCCCCTGACAGGTTTGATGGCGCTGGGGGCCCTCATTGCCCTCGGCATAGTGTTGTGGCGCGGTGATCTCTGCCCGGGCCAGCGCTCGCGGATCACGGCCCAGCTCTTCTCCATCTGGGTGATCACCGGGCTCTCACTGATGCTGGCGGTGGAGGCCAAGGTGGCGAGCTGGCTCGTCTGGAGCGGTGGCGCCGCCCTGATCCTGGGGATAGTGCTGTCCCTTGCCCAGTCACGGCTGGAGGGCAAGCGTGCCATCCCGTCCACCCTGCTCTGGCTGCCTGCCATGCCGCTGCTGGTCTATGGGGTCGGCCTGCTGCAGATCCAGGGCTGGCTGAGCGGCCTGCTGCAAATGACCTTGCTGGGGGCTGCCTTCGCGCACCTGATGCTGCTGCGGGCCCGCCACCGTCTGCAGGCGTTCAATCTGTTGCTGCCACTGGCGGGGCTGGTGGCTGCCATGCTGAGCCTGCTCTGGCTGGCCGTGCTGGTGGGCTGGCAGGGCAATGGTGCCGCGCTTGATGCCCTGATCCCCGGTGTGTTGACCCAGGCCATCTTGCTGATTGCAGCCCTGCTGCTCTGGTTCAGTCCCATCTACCTGCAAAAAGAGACGGCGCCCGTTGTGGTCTCCACCGCCCTGTGCGGCCTCGTCATTGCCCAGATAGCGGCGACCAGCGTGCTGCACCAGCTGACCTGATAGCGTACCGCATTGCATGAGATAGAAAAGCCCACCCCGAGTCACTCAGGGTGGGCTTTTTGATGGCCGCAACAGTGCAATCCGGGCCTAGTAGAAGTCATCCGCCCCGCAGATAAAGAGGCAACTGCTGCGCGGCTGTGCCAGGTACTCCCGGGTCAGCCCCTCCAGCGGCATGCCGAAGGTGCAGATGTCGTGGGGGGAGGGCAGGGCGGTATCCAGGATCCGGCGCCAGTAGCCGCCCACCCCCTTGGGGGGGCTTGGCAGATTGAAGGTGAGCGGCTCCCAGTAGGCATTGAACAGCACATAGAGTGCCAGCTTGGTTTCGCTGGAAAGTGCCGACATGGCGATGGCGTGGGAGTGAGGGCTGAAGTCTGGCTGGGCGGCATTGACCCCGTGCCAGCAGATCTCGCTGTGACGCAGGATCTCGGTCAGCGACAGCGGCATGCTCTCCTGCTCCGGTCGCTGGAACAGGTGCTTGCGATACTGGATCAGCTCCTTCATGAAGCGGAACATCTCCTGTCCCATGGTACTGGTTTGCCAGTTCATCCAGCAGGTTTCGTTGTCCTGGCAGTAACCATTGTTGTTGCCATGCTGGGTGCGCAGCACCTCGTCCCCCATCAGCAGCATGGGGGAGCCCACCGACAACAGGGTGGCCACCATCATGTTCTTGGCCTGGCGTATGCGCAGCGCATTGACGTGAGGATCCTCAGTGACCCCTTCATGGCCATGATTCCAGCTGAAGTTGTGATCGCACCCGTCCCGGTTCTGCTCGCCGTTGGCCTCGTTGTGCTTGTGGTCATAACTGGCCCAGTCCCACAGGGTGAAACCGTCATGACAGGTGACGAAGTTGATGCTTTTCTCCGGATCGGCGTGGTGATAGTGATAGATATCCGGGCTGCCGCACAGTCGCTCCACGAAGGGGGTGACGGCGTTGTCATCCCCACGCAGAAAGTGGCGCACGTCATCCCTGAACTGGCCGTTCCACTCACGCCAGCGCGCGCCGGCCAGGCTGCCCACCTGATAGAGTCCACCCGCATCCCAGGCCTCGGCGATGAGCTTGATGTCGGCGATGCGGGGATCCGTGTCTATGGTGCGCAGGGTTGGTGCATTGGCCTGCGGCATGCCGGACTCGTCCCGCGACAGTATGGCGGCCAGATCGAATCGAAAGCCGTCCACGTGCATCTCCTGGCGCCAGAAGTGGAGGCTGTCCATGATCATGCGCAGCACCACTGGGTGGGCACCGTTGAAGGTATTGCCGCAGCCCGAATAGTTGGTGTCCTTCTGATTGCTGTCGAGGATGTAGTAAGCCTCGTTGTCTATGCCGCGAAACGAGAAGATGGGGCCATCGTCGCCCCCTTCGGCCGTGTGGTTGTAAACCACGTCCAGGATCACCTCGATATTGGCTCTGTGCAGGGCCTTGACCATGTCCCTGAACTCGGTGAGCGGATCGCCGCCACTGGCATATTGAGCGTGGGGGGCAAAGAACGACATAGGGCTGTAGCCCCAGTAGTTGGATAGCCCCTTGGGAGCATCCTGGGGATCGAACTGGAACACCGGCAGCAGCTCGACGGCTGTGATGCCGAGGGATTGCAGATAGGGGATCTTCTCGATGAGGCCAAGATAGGTGCCGCGCAGGGCAGGATCCACCCCCGAGCTCGGCGACTTGGTAAATCCCCCCAGATGCAGCTCGTAGATCACGGAGCGGGAGAGGGAGTGAGCGGGGAGCTTGTCCCCTTCCCAGTCATAGTCGCGGGTCTCCACCACCCGGTTCTTGGCACACACAGCCAGGTTGCTGCCGGGACGGGCCGCAGCCCAGCGGTCGTAGGTCGGCCCCAGCTCAATGCTGCGACCATAGGGGTCCAGCAGTACCTTGTCTGCATCGAAGCGGGTACCGTAGTAGGGACGCCAGGGGCCCTGGATGCGATAGGCATAGCGCTGGCCCAGTGGAATGCCTTCGATATGGATGTGCCAGTAGTAAGCGGTGCGGTTGAGACGGGGGGAGAGCACTATCACCTCAGGGGTGTCATCATCGGCACTGGTGAAGAGCAGCAGTTCAACCCGACTGGCCAGGCGGGCCCAGATGGCAAAGTTGACGCCGTCGTTCTCGGGTGTGGCCCCCAATTGACGGCAATGACCGGCGGATATGCGCATGATAAGGCTACCTAAAAAGAGGAGTGACAAGCCTTTTGAGTGTAGTGCGCCAAGCTGGCCCCAAACCTGCTTGTCTGAAAAAACAGCGCCCTGTTGCAAATTTCTTCAATTTGTGCCGCTTTAACCTTCGAATGAAGTTTTTTTAGGATATTTACTTGCAATCTGAGCGCTGGCGCCTATTATTGGCGACCTCAGACGCGGGGTGGAGCAGCTCGGTAGCTCGTCGGGCTCATAACCCGAAGGTCGTCGGTTCAAATCCGGCCCCCGCAACCATCTGGGTATCAGAGTCGAAAACGCTGATTAACGCATTGAAGACAAAGATAATTCGAACTGGCTACTGCTCGGCCAATTCGGAAAAAATATGGACGCGGGGTGGAGCAGCTCGGTAGCTCGTCGGGCTCATAACCCGAAGGTCGTCAGTTCAAATCTGGCCCCCGCAACCAACTATTTGTGCTCACGGCGAGGCTGATGCCAAGCGGTGAACGTAAAG
>NZ_JAACFW010000027.1:0-69324 GCF_029237245.1 Aeromonas sp. 5HA1 | reverse complement strand
TCAATCTGCTCGACCAGCGCCAGTTTAAAAGTCAGCGAGTAATCGCGCTGTGTCCGTTTCACACCTTGTCCCATCGGGCTCTCCGTTTATGTGGGGGAAAGGTGTAAACCATATTCAGGACGGGACACAGGCACAAAAAAGGCCGCTCAATGAGCGGCCTTTTTTATCAATGCAGTCAGGACTTAGCTGTCGCGGCGCTTGTTGCCACCGAACTTGCGATCCTTGTTGAAGCCACCTTCACGGCGCTCCCCGCTCTTGTTGAACGGACGGTCACCGCTGGGGCGGCGATCCTTGTTGAAAGGACGATCGCTGCGGGGCGGACGGGGGGCAGTATTGCTGCCAGCCGGCACCTCTGTGTAGCGGGTGATCATCAGCGGACGCTGGCAAACACGGGCTTTCTTGATCACTTCCAGTACATCGGCGGTCATACCCTTGGGCAGGTCGACGGTGGAGAAGTCATCAGCGATATCGATGTTGCCGATGAAACGGCTCTCGATGTTCGCTTCGTTGGCGATAGCGCCCACGATCTGGCCCGGCTTGACACCGTGATGGGCACCCACGTCTACGCGGTAGCGCTCCATCTCGACATCCGGGTTGTCTTTCAACGGACGCGGCTCGAGGGACGGCATGCGACGGGCAGGACGATCACCACGGTCAGCAAAATCATTGCCACCGTCACGGCGTTCGAAATCACGACCACCACGATCATTGCTGCTGAACTGCGGCTCAGGGATGGAGTCATCCAGCAGCAGCGGTTGATCACCTTGTACCAGCTTGGCCAGGGCGGCAGCCAGTTCCAGCGGATCGGCAGAATCTTCTTCGATCAGCTCGTTCACCAGGTTCAGGTAGAGCTCAAGCTCTTCGCCCATCATGGTTTCCCGGATGCGCTCTTTGAACTTGGTCATACGGTGCTGGTTGATGTCCTCGGTGCTCGGCATCTTCATCGGCTCGATGGCCTGACGAGTGGCGTGCTCGATAGCGCGCAGCATACGACGCTCGCGGGGAGCAACAAACAGGATGGCCTCACCCTTGCGACCAGCACGACCGGTACGGCCGATACGGTGCACGTAGGATTCGGTATCGTACGGAATGTCGTAGTTCACCACGTGGGTGATGCGCTCGACGTCCAGACCACGGGCGACAACATCGGTGGCGATCAGGATGTCCAGCTGGCCTTGACGCAGCTTGTCAACGGTACGCTCACGCAGCTTCTGCGGGATGTCACCGTGCAGCGCTTCACAAGCATGGCCACGAGCGGCCAGTTTGCCAGCCAGCTCTTCGGCAGCGTTCTTGGTACGCACGAAGACCAGTACGGCTTCGTACGGCTCGACTTCCAGCAGACGGGTCATGGCGTCCAGCTTGTGCAGACCGGTTACCTGCCAGTAGCGTTGACGGATGGTCGGTGCAGTGGAGGTCTTGGAGACGATCTTGATCTCTTTGGGCTGCTTCAGGTGCTTCTGGGCAACACGACGGATCTGGTCCGGCATGGTGGCAGAGAAGAGAGCAACCTGACGGGTGCTCGGGCACTGTTCCATGATCCAGTCCACGTCATCGATGAAGCCCATGCGCAGCATTTCATCAGCTTCGTCCAGCACCAGAGCTTTCAGACCGGAAAGATCCAGGTTCTTGCGACGGATCAGGTCCATCACACGGCCAGGAGTACCCACGACAACCTGGGCACCACGACGCAGGGCGCGGGTCTGGGTTTCGTAAGAAGAGCCACCGTAGATGGGCAGGACGTGGAAGTCGGGCATGTGCTTGGCGTAACGTTGGCACGCCTCGGCAACTTGCAGGGCCAGTTCACGGGTCGGAGCCAGCACCAAAACCTGGGTGTTGCGGTTACCAGCTTCCAGACGAGACAACAGAGGCAAGGCAAAAGCAGCGGTCTTCCCTGTACCGGTTTGCGCCTGCCCCAGCAGATCGTGTCCCGCCATGAGGTGGGGAATTGCTGCGGCCTGGATCGGTGACGGGCGCTCATAGCCCACGTCTTGCAGCGCTTTCAATACAGGCGCGGCCAGTCCAAGCTCACTAAAAAGGGGCAGTTGTTCGGTATCAGACATAGATTCTTCCAGATTAAGGCAGGCGGCTAAGCACCGCGGAATAGCAAAAAGGCGGCGATTATAGCGCCACTTTGTTCTGCTGTCTTGAAAAATGTGATAGGCCTCTCAAGACGTTGGCAATTATAGAGGGATCTCGCGACTATGGCTTGCTTATTTTGCACTACTGGTGCGTTATTGCTGGTCACTCCCCGCTGGAGTCCTTGTCCCGCTTGTGTTTGAGCACCGCCATGGTCAACCGACTGGTGCACAATAAACGCCCACGTTCATCCCGAATCTCAATCTGCCACACCTGGGTCCTTGCCCCCAGATGCAGGGGCGAGCAACGCCCTGTGACCACCCCTTCCCGCTTGGCGCGCAGATGGTTGGCGTTCACCTCCAGTCCCACGCAGTAGCTATCTGGTCCCACCGCCATGTTGGCTGCCAGCGATCCCAGCGTTTCCGCCAATACTACCGACGCACCGCCATGGAGCATGCCAAGGGGCTGATGGGTACGGTGATCCACCGGCATGGTCGCTTCCAGCCAGTCCGGGCCAAAGCCGGTATAGAGGATATCGAGATAGGCCATCAGAGTGTTGCGAGAGGTGGCATTGAGCCCCTCCAGACTGATGGGCTTGCGCCAGATGGGGGCGTTTTCTTGACTCATGGCGAGCAGACTCCTTATGTAATCAATGGGTTGGACGCGAGCAGTGTCGGCGAAAAAGACAAAGAAAAAAAGATGCCCCGATCGGGGCATCTTGGCAACCACCTTGCGTCACCAGGGATAGGTGACTCCGGGCCACTCGGCCCACGGCACCTCTCGCCCCGGCAGACGGAGTTCTGGCCACTGCCACACCCTGGCGAGCCAGTCGCGCAGCTGCGTTTCCAGCTCCTCATCCGTAATGGGCGCCTCGGCCACCTTCCAGAAGAAGAGCTCCACCGCCACCTCCGGCAGCACCGATGGGTAGAGATAAACCCCACCCCAGAATTGCGGCTCCCGATCAGGGCTCCAGAGGCCATAGGCGAACGAGCGCTTGGCCAGAAACTCCGACTGCTGCCACTCCAGATCCCCTTCGTGCTGGATCAGGCTGAAGTTGGCAGAGGGCCAGACATCCTGGGGGCGAAACAGTTGATGAAGCTGCTCCCGTTCACGCTGCATGGCCACAAACTCCACCACGGCTTGGGCCGGTGTGGCTGGCAACAGCAGGAAGTGCGGGTGCCGGTAGGCTTGCGGCACCCGAAACCGCTTGGGAAAGGTCAGCACCAGAGCAGTTCCAGCAACGCCTGCAGCGGATGCTTGAGTTTCTCCCCCTCCATCCGCTTGACCTGACTGCGACACGAATAACCGGTAGCCAGACAGCGATCTTTGGGCAACCTCGACAGGGGCTCTGCCCAGCTGAGACCATAGATCCCCTTGGAATTTGCCACCTGTTTGGCGTCGTGGCCATAGGTGCCGGCCATGCCGCAGCAGCCCACGGACACAGGCTGCAAGCGGGCCCCAAAACGCTGGAACAAGGTGCCCCAGTCACCGTGAGTCGAGGGCTTGGCGGTCTTCTCGGTGCAGTGGGCAAACAGATACCAGGGCTCGGCCTGCTCACCCTCGCTCACCCTGCTCTCAGGAGCGGGTAAAGAGAGCAGCCACTCCTGAGGCAGCAGCACCTGGAAGTCGCCACGGGCCGAACCCAGGGCCTTGGCATACTCGTCGCGATAGCAGAGCACCAGAGAGGGATCCACCCCTACCATAGGAATGCCAAGCGCCGCTATCTTGTTGAGGAACTGGGCACTGTTGGCCGCGGTGCGGGCAAAGGCGCGCAGGAACCCCTTCACGTGCTGGGGCTTGCCGTTGGGCTTGAACGGCAGCAGATAGGGTTGCAGCCCAAGCTTGCTGGCAAGCTTCACCAAGTCCCGCACCACGGGGGCGTCGTAATAACTGGTGAAGGGATCCTGCACTATGAGCACCACGTTGGCACGCTGCTCCGGGCTCATGGCTTCGAGACCCGGCAGGTCGAAATAGCGCGCCTTGTTGTCGTGCAGGGATTCGGCCAGGGTCGGCACCGAGAGCAGGGGCACATCCACCATGCCGATGCTCTTCTCGGTCGCCTTCTGGGCCCACTCCTTCTCCAGGAAGAAGTTGACCAGTTTCGGCACCTTGGCCAGCAGGGGGGCATAGCTTTCGACGGTGCCGACGAAGTAATCCTTGGGGCCCCGCAGGTAGCGGCTGTGATAAAGCTGCATGAAACGGGCGCGGAAGGTGGGCACATCCACCTTGATGGGGCACTGGCTGGTGCAGGCCTTGCACGCCAGGCACCCTTCCATCGCCTCCATCACCTCGTGAGAGAAGTCATACTGGCCGCGGGCGCGGGCCAGGGTGTTGCGAAACTTGTCGACAATCTGCTTGAAGCGCAGACCGCCACTTTGCAGCGCCACCTCCTCGGCCAGGGGATCGAAGCCCTGCTGTGCCAGCTGGCGCAGCCATTCGCGCATCAGCCCGGCCCGGCCTTTCGGCGAGTGGCGACGGTCGCGGCTGATCTTGACCGAGGGGCACATGGGGGAGTCGGTCTCGAAGGTAAAACAGAGGCCGTTGCCGTTGCAATCCATGGCGCGGGTATAGCTTTCCCGCACCGCAATCGGGATCTGGCGGTCGAACTTGCCGCGCTTGGGCCCGTCTACCGACACAAGCGAAGCTCCGCTGCCATAAGGCATGCAGATCTTGCCCGGGTTGATGCGGTTGTCGGGGTCAAAGGCGCCCTTGACCCGCTGCAACTCCTCCCACAGATCGCCGAAGAAGGCGGGGCTGTATTCGGAGCGAAAACCCTTGCCGTGCTCTCCCCACATCAAGCCGCCATATTTGGCGGTGAGCGCCACCACCTGATCCGAGATGCGGCGCAGCAGCACCTCCTGCTCGGGGTCGCACAAGTCCAGCGCGGGACGCACGTGCAATACCCCCGCATCGACGTGGCCGAACATGCCGTAGTCGAGGCCGTGGCCGTCGAGCAGGGCACGAAACTCCATGATGAAATCGGCGAGCGACTCAGGGGGAACGGCCGTGTCTTCGGTGAAGGCCACCGGTTTTTTACGCCCCTCGGCGTTGCCAAGCAGCCCCACCGACTTCTTGCGCATGGCGTAGATGGTCTCGATGCTCGGCAGGTGACTGCACACCTGATAGCCGATGACTCCCGCCTCCCCTTGCGCCAGCAGCTCCTCGATGCGCCGGCACAATTCAGCCACTTTGGCCTGATGCTCTTGCTCGTTGGTGTCGGCAAACTCGACGATATTGAGCCCTTGCAGATCCTTGCCAGGCACGTCCTCAATGAACGCCTTGACTGAATGCCAGATGATGTCGGCACGGGCCAGTCCCAGCACACGGGAATCCACCGTCTCCACCGACAGGGCCTGCGCCTGCACCATAAAGGGGGCATTGCGCAGGGCCGAGGGGAAGCTGTCGTACTTGACGTTGACCAGGGTCCGGGAACGCGGGATGGGTGTGATATTGAGCCTGGCTTCGGTGATAAACCCCAGGGAGCCTTCCGAGCCGCACAATACCCGGCTCACATCCAGGGTGTCGGTGTCGGGGGCATAGAGGTGCTTGAGATCATAACCGGTCAGAAAACGGTTGAGCTTGGGGAAAGTGGCTTCGATGTCGGCGCGGCGCTCGCGGCCGATGCGATACAGGGTGCGGTAGATCTCCCCTTCCCGACTCTCGAGGGCCAGCTTGTCCGCCAGGCGCTGGCCGTTCACCGGCTCGGTCGCCATGATGTCGCCGTTGTCCAGCACGGCTTTGAGGCCCAGCACGTGATCCGAGGTCTTGCCGTAGACCAGCGACCCCTGACCGGACGCATCTGTGTTGACCATGCCGCCCAGGGTGGCGCGGTTGGAGGTGGAGAGATCCGGCGAGAAGAAGTAACCGTGGGGTTTGAGATAGGCGTTGAGCTGGTCTTTCACCACCCCGGCCTGGGCCCGCACCCAGCCCTCTTCCAGATTAATTTCCATGATCTGGTTCATATGGCGCGAGAGATCGACGATAATGCCGCCGCCCAAGGATTGACCATTGGTGCCGGTGCCGCCGCCGCGAGGGAAGAAACTCAAGGCTGCGTACTCGGGCCCCCGTGCCAACTTGAGCATCACTGCAATGTCATCCGCACTGCGCGGATAGAGCACCGCCTGAGGTACGACCTGATAGACGCTGTTATCCGTCGCCATCGCCAACCGGCTTGCATAAGACTTTTCGATATCACCACGAAATGCTGATCGCGCCAGCAACTCAAGAAACTGCAGGGTTGTAGGTGACAAACTGTCCTGGTAATCGAGTCTCGGGATCATGAATCCTTGTTCCCATCCTTTGCTTGATGCCGGCACTCCGGCGACAAAGACTGCCCTGGCTGCCTCTTTGCGGGTATCAGGGCCAGTCTGCTCACATGTGAGCGGGCAGTATATCAGCTAGAAAACCGCTTGCGCTTGGCAATATTCACCATTTGAAAGGAGGATTGTTATGGCTCACCACAGCCATGTTATCAGTACGTTTATTACCACAGAGAAACAGGCCTTGACCCTGTCACTGTTCGGCAGCATCGCCTTTGCCATCTTCGGGATTGGCTATGGTCTGCTGGTTGGCTCCCACGCCATCATGCTCGATGGCATCTTCAGCCTGTTCAGCATGGGCATGACAGGCCTTGGTCTGGTTACCGCCTACCTGGTTACCCGCCCCTCAGATGACCGCTTTCAGTATGGCTACGCTCACTTCGAGCCCATTGCCAACGTCATCAACGGGATCATCATTTTGCTGCTCTGTCTCGGTGCCCTCTACAGCGGCATCACCTCCCTGCTGGCCGGTGGTCGCGAGATAGATCTCGGTCACGCCCTCATCTGCGCCGCCATCTCCACCTTCTTGTGTGCACTTATCTATGTTGTCGAGGCGCGAATGGCCAAGCGGTTCAACTCGGAGCTGGTGCGCGTCGATTCCGAAGAGTGGCTGGTCGACACCATTTTAAGCGCCACCCTGCTGGTCGGTTTTCTGGTCGCCATGGGCCTTGATGCCATGGGCCATGGTCAATACAACCGCTACATAGACCCCATGCTGGTCTCTCTGCTGGCCCTGTGCGCCACCCTCATTCCCATCAAGGTGCTGAGCCGCAATCTGCGAGAAGTGTTGAAGATTGCCCCCAAGGGGGACGTATCCCAGCGGGTTGCCAGCGAAATTGAAGCCCTGCGCCAGCGCCATGGCATCGAGTGCTACAGCCATCTGGCCAAGAGCGGTCGTCGCTTCGATCTGGAGTTGAACATACTGGTGGCACCGGGGCAGGAGTGGCCTGTCGAGCGCCAGGATGCCCTGCGCCAGGAACTCTGGTCACGCCTCGGCGATACCCTGGGGGATGCCTGGCTCTCGGTCTGCTTCACCCGCGAAAAACGCTGGTTGTAACGACCCACAGGGGGAGTGCAGCCAGGCAGCCTCCCCTGCGTCATCACATCTTCATCGCCCTGCTCTTGCCAAAGCGCCGATTCTCGCTATCATCAGGGCTCATTTTTAACCCGAGGTTTTATTGCCCATCATGGACAACCCCCGAAGTTACCTTTCGTTTCTTCCTGTCAAACTCTGTCTTTACCTGCTTCATCAGCGCCTCTGAATAACGCCATTGCCTTGCACTGCCGCGGCCACCGTTGCCGTGACTGATACCCGCTCTGTCTGTATTTATTGAGGTCATTACATGGAATTGCTGCTGGATCCCCACATCTGGGTTGGTCTGTTTACCCTGATCATTCTGGAAATCGTGCTCGGGATAGACAACCTGGTCTTCATCGCCATCCTGGTGAAAAAACTGCCCCCCGCCCAGCGGGATCGTGCCCGTATCATAGGCCTGTCACTGGCGCTGCTGATGCGCCTGGCCCTGCTCAGCGTGATGTCATGGCTGGTCACCTTGACCACCCCCATCCTTCACCTCGGTGATTTTGCCTTCTCCGGTCGGGATCTCATCCTGATGGGCGGCGGCCTGTTCCTGCTGTTCAAGGCCACCACCGAGCTCCATGAGCGGCTGGAATCCAAACAGCCAGAAGATGGCCCGGTCGGCGTCTATGCCAGCTTTGGCGTGGTGATCACCCAGATCCTGGTGCTGGATGCCATCTTCTCGCTGGACTCCATCATCACGGCTGTGGGCATGGTGGAACATCTCTGGGTCATGATGGCGGCCGTCACCATCGCCATGGTGGTGATGGTGCTCGCGTCAAAGCCGCTGACCCGCTTCGTCAACGCCCACCCCACAGTGGTGGTGCTCTGCCTGAGCTTCCTGCTGATGATAGGCTTCAGCCTGGTAGCGGAAGGGTTCGGTTTCCATATTCCCAAGGGCTACCTCTACGCGGCTATCGGTTTCTCCGTGCTTATCGAGTTCTTCAACCAGTTGTCCCAGCGCAGCGCAGAGCGTCATGAGGCCAAGTTGCCCCTGCGCGAGCGCACCACGGCCGCCATCTTCAAACTGATGGGCAGCAAGGCGTATCAGGACAGGCCGGATGATGATCTGGATGCACCGACACCCGAGCCGCTGAGCTTCGGGGAAGAGGAGCGCTACATGGTGACCGGGGTACTGTCCCTTGCCGATCGATCCATCCGCACCATCATGACCCCTCGCTCCGACATGGCCTGGATCGACGTCAATGACTCGGTCGAAGAGATCCGTGCCGTGTTGCAGCGGGAGCCCCACAGCCTGTTCCCGGTTTGTGACGGCGATCTGGACGAGGTCATAGGTGTGCTCAAGGCGCGGGATCTGCTGTTTGCCCTCAACGAGGGGCAGTCCCTGACCGAGCTGGCCAAACAGAATGACCCCATTATCGTGCCCCAGACCATCAACGTGATCCGCTTGCTGGCAGAGCTGCGCAAGGCCAAAGGCAGCCTCATTCTGGTCGCCGACGAGTTTGGCGTCATCCAGGGTCTGGTGACCACCCACGATCTGCTGGAAGCCATCGTCGGCGAGCTGCCTGATGAAGACGAGACCCCGGACATGGTGCGCGATGGCGAGAGCTGGCTCATCAATGGCAGCACCAACATCCACCATGTGGAGCAGGTGCTGGAATACGAGGGACTGGTGAGTGACAGCGATGAATACGTGACGCTCGCGGGCATGCTGCTCTCCCATTTCGGCACACTGCCGACTCCGGGCCAGCAGCTGCAATTGCAGCAGTTGCATTTCGAGGTGATCGAAGTCAGCGAGCGTCGCATCGAACGGGTGCGCGTCACGCCGTTGATCCCCTGATCACACGAACCGCACCACCTACCAAAAAGAGGGCCAAGCGGCCCTCTTTTTTATGGCTGTTTGCCGCTTGACGCTTGATTGCTGCATCAAGTGCAATTCTTTTCTGCAATTATCCCTCTTTTTCACAAATAAAAGCAGGACTAGAGTGACCTCAATCCCACCATGAGGAACACAAAATGAGCCACGACAACCTGTTCTGCCCGATGCGTCTGGGCCAGTTGCACCTTAACAACCGCATTGTCATGCCCCCCATGACCCGCTCCCGTGCCAGCCAGCCCGGTGACGTGGCCAACGCCATCATGGCCACTTATTACGCCCAGCGCGCCGAGGCCGGCCTCATCATCAGCGAAGGCACCCAGATAGACCCGCTGGGCAAGGGCTACGCCTGGACCCCCGGGATCCACAGCGCCGAGCAGGTAGCGGGCTGGAAGGGGGTCACCGATGCTGTCCATGCCAAGGGGGGCACCATCTTTGCCCAGCTCTGGCACGTGGGGCGCGTCACGCATACTGACAATATCGGCGGGGCCCAGCCCATCTCTTCGTCTGCCATCAGAGCCGAAGGGGTGCGGGTATTTGTCGATAACGGCAGCGATGCTCCCGGTTTTGTCGAGACCACAACCCCGCGCGCCATGACCCAAAGCGACATAGATGCGGTAGTGGGCCAGTTCCGCCAGGCGGCTCGCAATGCCCTGAACGCCGGCTTTGACGGCATAGAGCTGCACGCTGCCAACGGTTACCTCATCAACCAGTTCCTCGACTCCGAGTCCAATACCCGCACCGACAACTACGGTGGCTCACTGGAAAATCGCCTGCGTTTCCTCAAAGAGGTGACACAAGCGGTCAGTGCCGAAATCGGGGCGGACAGGGTCGGAGTGCGCCTTGCACCGCTCACCACCCTCAACGGCACCGTTGATGCCAACCCGCAAGAGACCTATCTGGCCGCCGCTCGCTTGCTGGGTGAACTGGACGTCACCTATCTGCATATCGCCGAAGCGGACTGGGACGATGCGCCCCTGATGGCGGAAAACTTCAAGCAGGGATTGCGAGATGCCTTCCCCAACACCCTCATCTATGCGGGCAAGTATGACGGTGAGCGGGCGCATGCCGCCCTCAAGGCGGGCTGGGCCGACATGATTGGCTTTGGTCGTCCCTTCGTGGCCAACCCGGATCTGCCGAACCGGTTGCGCCACGGCTACCCCCTCGCCCCCCACGATCCGGCGACCCTGTTTGGCGGTGGTGAGAAGGGACTGACCGACTACCCGACCTATCAGGCGCTAGCCGAGACGCAGTCAGCCTGAGACTGGCAAACCGCCCACCTAGGTCACAAAGCCGCACAGTAAAACGCGCCCGCTATTGATGCGGGCGCGTTTTTTGGGGGGTGGCGTCAGTAGAGGGCAACGCCGTAACAGGCGGCGTAGCTTCTTATCTCCCGGGTCAGCCGTGCCTTGTCCGCCAGGCTGAGCCAGCTCGCCTCGACGGCATTGAGCGACAAGCGGCAAAGCTGGTTCATGCTGGCGCCAAGATCATGGGCCAGGGCGTGGAAGTTGGCTGCCATGTAGCCGCCAAAATAGGCGGGATCGTCGGAGTTGATGGTGACGCACAACCCCTGCTCCAGCAGGGTCAGCACATTGTGATGGGCCATTCGCTCAAACACTCTCAGACGGGTATTGGAAAGGGGGCAGACGGTGAGCGGCAACCGGGTATCGGCCAGATAACGCAGCAGGTCGGGATCATCGACGCAGCGCACCCCGTGATCGATGCGGCGTACCTGCAGCTCATGGATGGCCTGCCAGATATACTCGGCCGGCCCTTCTTCGCCTGCGTGGGCCACCACAGGCAGCCCCAGCTCGCGACAACGGGCAAAGACCCGGGCAAACTTGGCGGGGGGATTGCCCTTCTCCCCCGAATCGAGACCTATGCCGTGAATGCGGGCGAGAAAAGGCATGGCGTCGTCCAGGGTGGCGAACGCCGCCTCTTCACTCAGATGACGCAGAAAACTCATGATAAGCCGCCAGCTGATGCCCAACTCCCGCTCCCCCGCCTGCAGCGCCCGCTCTATGCCCCCCAGCACGGTGGCAAAGGGGATGCCTCGGGCGGTGTGGGTTTGCGGATCGAAGAAGATCTCCACATGCACCACCTTGTCGGCAGCGCAACGCGCCAGATAGGCCCAGGTGAGGTCGAAAAAGTCCTGCTCGGTAATAAGCACGCTGGCACCGCGATAGTAGAGGTCGAGAAAGGATTGCAGGCAGTCAAAGTCATAGGCGGCGCGCACGCTGGCCACATCGGGCCAGGGCAGTGGCACCCCGTTGCGGGCGGCCAGCATAAACATCAGCTCCGGCTCGAGTGACCCCTCTATATGCAGGTGCAACTCCAGCTTGGGCAAACCGGCAATAAAGTTATCCATGATGACGGCTCCATCAGCACACAGACAGCGAGACCTGCCACTTGCAGAGCGGATCCCTTCCCTCTCCCTTTTCATTGTGTACCTATCTCGCCTGGTAGGGGGAGACTTGTCATCAAACCGACTTATAATGGCGTCACAAAAACAACATAACTGATTGAAGATATTAAGAGTTGGCGTCCGCCCCGCGTTCACTCTTGTGCCCTATACAAAGGAGTTCCCATGAAAAAAAGCGTCATCTGTGACATCGACGGCGTCATTCTGCACAACAACGATCTCATCCCCGGTGCCGACCGCTTCGTTCATCGCTTGCTGGAACAGGGCACCAAGCTCTTGTTCCTCACCAACTACCCGGCCCAGACCCAGAAAGATCTGCAAAACCGCTTCCGCTCCGCCGGGATCGAAGTACCGGAGGAGTGCTTCTACACCTCCGCCATGGGCACAGCCGATTTTCTCAAACGCCAGGATGGCAAGAAGGCCTATGTGATTGGCGAGGGGGCCCTGACCCACGAGCTCTACAAGGCCGGTTTCACCATCACCGACATAGACCCCGACTTCGTGGTCGTGGGCGAGACCCGCAACTACAACTGGACCATGATGCAGCTGGGGGCCAAGTTCGTGGATCAGGGGGCACGCTTCATCGCCACCAACCCCGATACCCATGGCCCCATGATGCATCCAGCCTGCGGCGCCCTCTGCGCTCCCATAGAGCGGATGACGGGCAAGAAGCCATTTTATGTGGGCAAGCCGAGCGCCTGGATCATTCGCGCGGCATTGAACCGGATGGAGGCCCACTCCGACGACACCATCATCATCGGCGACAACCTGCGCACCGATATTCTGGCGGGCTTCCAGGCCGGTCTTGAAACCGTGCTGGTGCTGTCAGGGGTGAGCAAGGTCGCGGATATCGATCGCATGCCGTTTCGCCCGAACCACATCTTCGACTCAGTCGTGGATATCGATATCGTCTGATGTGATCACAGGAGTCATCCATGGAACCGCTCTTCATTGCCGTCGCCTTCGCCTGCGGCATGCTGGTCAACCTGGTGGGGCTGCCGCCCCTGATCGGCTTTCTCGCCGCCGGTTTTGTGCTCAATGGCCTCGGCTATCAAAGCTCCGAAGTGCTGACCACGGTGGCCGAGCTGGGGGTGACCCTGATGCTGTTCACCATAGGCCTCAAGCTCAACATCAAGACCTTGCTGCGCCGTGACGTGTGGGGCACTGCCACCGTCCATATCCTGCTCTCCAGCGGCCTGTTCTGGGTGATCCTGCTCGCCTGCAAGGGGGTCGGCATGACCTTGATGCTGGATCTGGAGTGGCCCCACGCCATCATGTTGGGGTTTGCACTCTCCTTCTCCAGCACCGTCTTTGCGGTCAAGGTGCTGGAAGATCGCAGCGACATGAATGCCCTCTATGCCAAGCTGGCCATCGGGGTGCTGATCATGCAGGACATCTTCGCAGTGGGTTTTCTGACCGCCTCCACCGGCAAATTACCCAGTATCTGGGCGCTCTGGATACTGGCGCTGCCCTTCCTGCGCCCCCTGCTGTTCAAGCTGCTGGAGCGGGCCGGTCACGGTGAATTGCAGATGCTGATGGGGATCACCCTGGCCCTGGTGCTGGGGGCCGCCGCCTTTGAGGCTGTCGGCTTGAAGCCGGACTTGGGGGCCCTGGTGATCGGCATGCTGCTGGCTTCCCACCCTGCGGCGGCGGGGATGGCAAAATCCCTGTTCAGCCTCAAGGATCTGTTCCTCATCTGCTTTTTTCTCTCCATCGGCCTCAACGGCATGCCGACCCAGGAAACCATGTGGATGACACTGGTGCTGATGCTGGCACTGCCGCTCAAAAGCGCCCTCTATTATCTGGTCTACAGCGGTGCCCGGCTGCGGGTACGAACCGCGTTGCTCTCGACGCTGGCTCTCACCAACTACTCGGAGTTCGGCCTGATTGTGGCCGCCATTGCCGCCAAGGCGGGCTGGCTCTCCCACGAATGGCTGGTCGCCCTCTCACTGGCGCTGGCGGGCAGCTTCATGCTGTCGGCCCCGCTCAATAGCTACAGCGAGTGGATCTATCAGCACATAGGCCCCTGGTTGCGCCGCCTGCAATCGGACACCCTGCACCTGGATGACAGGCCCATCGAACTGGGGGATGCAGAGGTGATCATCCTCGGCATGGGGCGCATCGGACAGGGCGCCTATCATGAGCTGGAGCGCAAATATGGCAACGTCATACTGGGGGTCGAGAACAACGGGGACAAGGCCCCCCTGCTGCGCGAACAGGGAATGAACGTGCTGGAAGGGGATGCCACCGATACCGACTTCTGGGACAAGGTGATCCTCTCCCATCAGGTTCAGCTGGTGATCCTCGCCATGCCCCATCACTCGGGCAACCTCTACGCCATCGACAAGCTGCGCAGCCACGGTTTTCACGGCAAGATAGCGGCCATAGTCCGCTTCGAGGATGATATCGCCTCGCTGCGTGAACAGGGCGTCGATGCAGTGTTCAACGTCTACGACGAGGCAGGCAGTGGCTTCGCTCGCCACGTCATCAGGGAGTTGCAGCCACTCGGCACCGAGGCCCCCCTTGTCAAGGAGTGGCCACCTCGTTTAACTTAACGTCAACATTGTTAAACAAACTAAACGAATGCGGGGCCAGGATGGCCCCGCACTCTCAATCTCTCACTCACCATTGGCAAGGATGCACCATGAAAACCCTTAACGACTGGGTACTGCTCAACCAGCACGCCGTCTCCCCCACCCCGCTCACGCCCCCAGCCGAGCGCATCAAGGCCGGCAACCCTGAACAAACCCTCTGGAACCACTACTCGGATCCCAGCCAGCAGTTTCACGTGGGCTTCTGGGCCTGCGAGCCGGGGCGTTGGGCCATCCACTACACGGAGCACGAATATTGCCAGCTGCTGGAAGGGGATGTGGTGATCCACGACAGCCTGGGGGGTCAACTTGCCCTCAAACCGGGGGATCAGTTCGTTATTCCGGCGGGCTTTGTCGGGGAGTGGGAGACACTCACCTCCTGTCGCAAGGTCTATGTGATCTTCGAGCCCGCCACCGCTTGACGTTGGCGTCAACTCGCCCTGTTTTTCCACTCGGCCCATCTGCCCGTCTGCTTGACGTTTACGGCATGATTTTCTGCGGTTTTCCCGCTTGCAAAAGGTTTTTGCGCTAGGCATTGTGATTGACGAGGAATGTAAATGGAATTTCGAGCCCGTATGTGGGGGCTCCTATAAAAATCAAGAGGATTACCGCCAATGTGTTCTATTTTCGGCATTCTGGACATCAAATCCGATGCAGCAGCCTTGCGCAAATCGGCGCTGGAGATGTCCAAGCGATTGCGTCACCGCGGTCCTGACTGGTCCGGCGTCTACAGCACAGACAAAGCCATACTGGTGCACGAGCGCCTGGCCATCGTCGATCCGGGCAATGGCGCCCAGCCGCTCTACAACCCGGAGCGCACTCACGTATTGGCCGTCAACGGCGAGATCTACAACCACAAGGAACTCGAGAAGAACCTCAAGGTCGACTTCCAGTTCCAGACCCACTCCGACTGCGAGGTGCTGCTGGCACTCTACAAGGAGAAGGGCCCCGCCTTTTTGGACGATCTCAACGGCATCTTCGCCTTCATCCTCTATGACGCCGAGCAGGATGCCTACCTGATTGGTCGTGACCACATGGGGATCATCCCCCTCTATACCGGTCGCGATGAGCACGGCAACTTCTATGTCGCCTCCGAGATGAAAGCCCTGGTGCCGGTTTGCAAGAGCGTCGAAACCTTCCCGCCCGGACATTACCTCTGGAGCAAGGATGGTGAGCTCAAACAGTGGTACAAGCGCGACTGGATGGAATACGGCGCTGTCGAGCACAAGGTCAGCGACAGAGCGGAACTGAAAGCCGCGCTGGAAGCGGCCGTCAAGCGTCAGCTGATGTGCGACGTGCCCTATGGTGTGCTGCTCTCCGGCGGACTGGATTCGTCCGTCATCTCCGCCATTGCCAAGATCTACGCCGCCCGCCGGGTGGAGGACGATGGCAACAGTGCCGCCTGGTGGCCGCAGCTGCACTCCTTTGCCGTGGGGCTGGAAGGCTCGCCGGATCTCGCCGCCGCCCGCAAGGTGGCTGACCATCTGGGTACCATCCACCACCAGATCCACTTCACAGTGCAGGAAGGGCTGGATGCCCTGCGCGACGTCATCTATCACCTCGAGACCTATGACGTCACCACCATCCGCGCCTCCACCCCCATGTACCTGATGGCCCGTTACATCAAGGCGATGGGCATCAAGATGGTGCTCTCGGGCGAAGGCTCCGACGAGCTGTTCGGTGGTTACCTCTACTTCCACAAGGCGCCCAACGCCAAAGAGTTCCACGAAGAGAACGTGCGCAAGCTCGCCTCCCTGCACTTGTATGACTGCCTGCGCGCCAACAAGTCCATGGCCGCCTGGGGTGTGGAAGGCCGCGTGCCCTTCCTCGACAAGGAGTTCATGGACGTGGCGATGCGCCTCAACCCTGCCGACAAGATGTGTGGCAACGGCAAGATCGAGAAGCACATACTGCGTGAAGCCTTCGAGGAGCTGTTGCCCCACGAAGTGGCCTGGCGCCAGAAAGAGCAGTTCTCCGACGGCGTGGGTTACTCCTGGATTGACAGCCTCAAGGCCATGGTCGAGGTCGAAGTGACGGATCAGATGTTCGAGGCGGCGGCATTCCGCTTCCCCGTCAACACCCCGCTCACCAAGGAGGCCTATTTTTATCGCGCCATCTTCGACGAGCACTTCCCGCTGGAGTCCGCCGCCCGTACCGTGCCCTACGGCAAGTCGGTCGCCTGCTCCACTCCTACCGCCTTGGAGTGGGATGCCAAGTTCAAGGAGATGGCCGACCCGTCCGGCCGCGCCGTGATGGACGTCCACCAGCAGAGTTACTGACAGGCTGACGGGTATGCGCAGATAAGCAAATACCCACGACCAAGCCAGTCCATCACTGCCAAGCCCCTCACTCAGCTGAGGGGCTTTTGTTTTTCCGCGTCTATCCATTCCCATTTTTCGCATATTCCCTGCCACGCTTGCTGCTTGGCGAAGGGGCTCGCTCGTGTCACATTGTTCAGGCTTGGAAGCAACGAACAACACAAGGAGAAAAGGATGAAGCGACTGCTATTGCCGCTGGTGCTTGGCACGGCCCTGTTCCATGGCGAGGCGTACAGCACCGGCCATCTCTGGGCCAAGGCGCTGCCCGATTACAGTCAGGGATATGACAAGCAGCGGGATCCGGCGCAGGATCTGGCCTCCGCCACCGCCAAGGCACAGAGGGAGGGCAAGAAGGTGTTGCTGCTGGTCGGCGGAGAATGGTGCAGCTGGTGCCAGGAGATGAACCACTTCCTGGACCGGGAGCCAACCCTTGCCAGTCAGTTCAACCAGACCTTCGTGGTGGTCAAGGTGAACGTCAGCAAGGCGAACAAGAATGAGCCCTTCCTGAAACGCTACCCCGAGTACCTGGGGGTGCCCCACTTCTACGTGCTGGATGCCAAGGGCAAGCTGCTGGAATCGGTCAATACCGGGCTGCTGGAGAAGGGAAGGAGCTACGACGAGGCGAAATTCGGCAAGTTTATCGCCTTCTTCCAGCCACCATCTGAACGCAGCTGAGTTGCCTCGACTCACCCCATAACGCCATCGCCCCGCACTGTTGGAGACAAGGGGGCGGGGCGATGGGTTTCAAAAAACGCTTTCGAGTCAGTCAAATATCAAGGCTGCGCATCCGGCTGATTGGCGGGTGCGGCCTTGATAAAGGCCTGCAGTTGCTCGCAGTTGGCGACGATGCGGGCGATAGTGGGGTACTCATCCAGGGTCATGTCGTAGCGGCGGGCGTTGTAGACCTGGGGCACCAGCATACAGTCGGCCAGGGTCACCTCGTTGCCGACGCAATAGACGCCGGCCGTGGTCATCAACAAGGGCTCGAGCACCCTGAAGGTCTCGTCAATCCAGTGGCGATACCAGGCGTCACGCTGCGCCTTGCCTAGCCCCAGATCCTGCTCCAGATAGGTGAGCACCCGCAGGTTGTCGAGGGGGTGCGTATCGCAGGCGATCATGTTGACTATCTGGCGCACCCTGGCCCGCGCCTGGGCGGCTGATGGCATCAGCGGATAGGCAGGATAGGTTTCGTCGAGGTACTCCATGATGGCAACCGACTGACCGAACTGCACATCCCCGTCGATAAGAAAGGGCACCAGCCCCTGGGGGTTGACACGATGATAAGCCTTCTCGCGCTGCTCGCCCTGCCTCAAGTTGACCGGGTGATACTCATAATCGAGCCCCTTGAGCTGCATGACTATCCGTACCCGATAACTTGCCGATGAACGCCAATATCCAAACAACTGCAACATAATCTGTCCCTGTGTTGGCAGGTGCACGGGCACCTGCCGTTCACCAGTCGGCCCTGTGTCCGCGCTGGCTTATTCACTTCGTCTGGCTGGCATCCTGTTGCGTGACTTTTTGCAAAATGGTGCCGAACAGACTCATCCCGTTGCGATCCTGCATCGCGATGGACACTGTATCACCAAAGCACAGAAAGGGTGTAGTGGCTTGACCTGACTCGATAATTTCCAACATCCGCCGTTCGGCGAGGCAGGAGGAACCGGCGCTGCGGTCATAGTTGGAGACAGTCCCCGAGCCGATAATGCAGCCCGCCCCGAGCGGCCGGGTTTTGGCGGCATGGGCAATCAGCTCGAAGAAGTTGAAGGTCATGTCCACCCCGGCATTGGGCGCGCCAAACAGCGCGCCGTTGAGGTGCGTTTCCAGCGGCAGATGCACCTTGCCATCCTGCCAGTCACTGCCCAGCTCGTCCGGCGTGATGGCCACCGGCGAGAAGGCGCTCGACGGTTTGGACTGGAAGAAGCCAAAGCCCTTGGCCAGCTCGCCCGGAATAAGGTTGCGCAGGCTCACGTCGTTCACCAGCATCAACAGTTTGACGTGGGCGGCGGCCGCCTGCGGGCTGGTGCCCATGGGCACGTCGTCGGTAATGATGGCCACTTCCGACTCAAAATCGATACCCCAGGCCTCCGAGCCCATGACGATGGGACCACGGGGGGCCAGAAAGCAGTCCGAGCCGCCCTGGTAGATCAGGGGATCGTGCCAGAAGCTTTCCGGCATCTCGGCGCCGCGGGCCTTGCGCACCAGCTCCACATGGTTGACGTAGGCGCTGCCGTCGGCCCATTGGTAGGCACGGGGCAAGGGCGAGAGACACGCACTCTCATCAAACGGGAAGGCATCGGCACAGGTGCCATCGTTGAGGGTCTGATAGATGGAGGCCAGCTTGGGCTCGGTCTCAGCCCACTCATCGAGGGCCGCCTGCAGGGTGGGGGCGATGGACGCCACCCGCACTGCACGGCTCAAATCCCGGCTGACCACCACCAGGGCGCCATCGCGCTTGCCATTGTTCAAGGTTGCAAGTTTCATAAAAATCCTTATTTGCCAGTGGCAGTCGAAAGTTCGGGACGCTGCCAGCTGCTGACGTAGCGCGGGTTTTCTATCCCCTCGCACAGGCCGCCAACATTGAGCGCATCGCGGGTATCCAGCATCACGGCCACCTCGTCGGTGAACTTCTTGGCATAGGCCTGCCCCGCCGCAAACGCCTTGGGATGGGGGCCGTGGGTGAAACCGGCGGGGTGGAAAGTAACCATGCCCCGCTCGATATTGTCCCGGCTGAAGAAGTCCCCTGCGTGATAGAAGAGCACCTCGTCGTAGTCGTCGTTGCTGTGGTAGAAGGGCACTTTGAGGGCGCCGGGGTCACTCTCTATGGGGCGCGGCACGAAGGTGCAGATCACAAACCGGCTCGCCACGAAGGTGGAGTGGGCCGAGGGCGGCAAGTGGTAGCGGTGGCTCATCAACGGGCGAATGTCGCGCCAGTTGAGGCGCACCACGCACAAATCCCCGTGCCAGCCCTGGGCATCCAGCGGGTTGAAGGGCCAGGTGATAACCGACACCTGGTTGTGGCGCTTGACCTGCAGCGACCAGGGATTCTCATCCTGCTGGGCCAGAAAGCGTTCATTGATGGCAGGCACATCCAGCGCCGCCGGATCGAAGATGGCGTGATTGCCCACCAGCCCCTTGTCCGGCAGCTGATAGCTGTCGTTGGTCGCCTCTATCATCAAAATGAACATGGGCGCCGTGGGCTCGATGCGCCACATGGTGCCACGGGGGATCACCACATAGTCGCCATCCCGCAAGGTCAGGTGGCCGTAGTCGCAATAAAACTCGCCACTGCCCTCGTGGATGAACAGCAGCTCGTCGCCGTCGGCATTGCGCACCAGAAACGGCATAGGCTCGTGCAAACGCCACATCCGGTAGCGGCAGTGAGCATTGTGCAGAATATCCGGCATCACCCAGGGGGAGAGGGAACTCACCTCCTCCTGCAAGCCGTTCAAGTCAAACGCCCTCGGCCGCAGCGGCCCCTCCCAGTTGGTCCAGTCAGTGGGAGCATGCTTGTGGTGCATATGGGTGGCGGGGCCGAAGAAGCCGGCCCGCCCCAGTTCGCGCTCATAGATGGCCTGCTCTGGCAGATCGGCATGAGCCTGACGGGAGTGAGTTCCCTCCCGATGAGGAAAGCTTATCCAGTTACGCATCGCTGGGTTCTCCATGCAACACACCACGGCGGATCTGGTCCAGTTCAATGGATTCGAACAGTGCCTGGAAATTGCCCTCGCCAAACCCTTCATTGCCCTTGCGCTGAATGATCTCGAAGAACACCGGGCCTATGACGGTGTCGGTGAAGATCTGCAGCAGTATGCCGTCCTTGGTGGGAGAACCATCGATGAGGATCTGCAGATCCTTGAGGGAGGCCAGATCTTCCTGATGGCCCTCGACCCGGCTGTTGACCTTCTCGTAGTAGGTGTCCGGGGTCGGCATAAAACCGGTACCACGGCCACGCAGGGTGCGGATGGTCTGGTAGATGTCACTGGAAGCGAGCGCTATGTGCTGGATCCCCTCCCCCTTGTACTGACGCAGGTACTCCTCAATCTGGGACTTGTCATCGGAGGATTCGTTGATGGGGATGCGGATTTTGCCGCAGGGGGCCGTCATGGCACGAGAGTGCAGGCCGGTCAGCTTGCCCTCTATGTCGAAGTAGCGAATTTCACGGAAATTGCCGATCCGCTCATAGAAGTTCGACCAGACATCCATGTTGCCACGCTGGACGTTGTGGGTCAGGTGATCGATCTCGTAGAGTCCCGCATCCACCTCGGCCATGCGCGCCTGCCAGTCGGGGTAAAATACAAAATCCACGTCATAGATGGAGCCCTTGTCGCCGTAGCGGTCAACAAACGACAGTGTGCTCTCGCCTATGCCATAGATGGCGGGAATGTTGAGCTCCATGGGCCCTATCTTGCCGACGAAGGGCTTGGCCCCCTTGGTGATGGCGTATTGCTGGGCCTTGCCCGCATCCGCCACCCGAAAGGCCATGCCGCACACACTGGGCCCGTGCAGGCTGGCGAACTGCTCCGCCTGGGAGTGGGGCTCGGCGTTGACCACGAAGTTGATGTCACCCTGACGATAGAGCCAGCACTGCTTGTGCTTGTGCTTTGCCACTTCGGCAAAACCCAGTGAAACGAACAACGCCTTGAGAGCGGCAATGCCCTTGGCATCCGGCGCTGTGTACTCGACGAATTCGAAGCCATCCGAGCCGAGGGGATTGATGGTGTGGGAACGGGAAGAGGAGGAAGTGGTCGTCATGATGCGCTCCTTGCAATGTGCTGATGACTGAAAGTGGTTAAAGCGGTTTGACCTGGGGCGACGGCCTGACCGTCGATCCCGTCAAACAGGCCTTGTTAACAACTTGTTTCATTAGATGCAGGTGCGCAGCAGAAGAGAAGAGGCGGGTTTCAGATACTTTCTCGGGGTCCTCCACCAAAAGATGTAAATAGATTGTGACATTCAAGCCGCAGCCTTGCGGATCGCCCCATGGCGACCCGGCAGGCTGTCAGCTTTGCCTTACAGTCGCCAGCATTTGGTCATGATGTGGGGCAAACAGGCCTGCGCCTTTTGCAGACGAAGCGGGGTGGGATTGATGAGCCAGGCCTCTGCGCCCTGCGCCAGCAGCGGCAGATCGTGCAGGCTGTCACTCAGGGCCAGCGTCACAGTGAGGGCGCGGATCTCGGGCATTATCTTGTGCTGACCGTGGCAGTAAAAGCGCGGCATCAAGCCCCCCAAGCGGTAGTGCATCCGCGAGCCCAGGGTGCGATGGGGCAGCTTGCCAGGCAACTGTTGATGGAGCTGCCCGCGCACCAGGGCGCGAGGGCTGGCGGAGATCACCCAGCAGCGATCACCGTCTTTCATCAGCAAGGCGCGCGCCTCGCGAAACAGCCCAGGCCGGGTGCGGCAATAGGCCCGCACCAGTTTGCGCCAGCCCAGTGGCGAAAGCCCCAGTGTGATGGCCCACCAGATCAGCGAAATCCCCTGCCTGCGCCGGCTTGGCACGAGGTAAACCAGGCCACCCAGTGCGATCACCGGCAGCAGCAAGAGTGGCCAGAGGCGACGGCGCAGTATATAGCGCAGCAAGCCGGCGTGGCTGTCGCCCGGGGCCAGGGTGTCGTCAAAGTCAGCCAGGATCCAGTCTGTACGCATAGTATCTTGTCCTCCCCTCACTCACTCAATCCGGCGATGGCGACATGGAGCTCGGGGGTGAGAAACATGGCCCCCTCATCGGGAGGGCAGATAAAATCGAATGCCTCGTCTGCCAGGGTGAAACTCAGGCGCCAGGCATGCAGGTAGCCGCGGTCGGCCGCCGTGCCGCCGTAACGTTCATCCCCCAGAATGGGTGCCCCTATGCTTTTCAAGGCAACCCGGATCTGGTGGGTCTTGCCGGTCTGGGGCTTGATGCGATAGAGCCGCAGGCCCTCGCGCACCGGCACAGAGTCAAACCAGCTGATGGCGGGGTTGTCCAGGCTGCGCGCCAGCATCCAGCTGCCACCCCGCCCTTTTTGCATGTCCCCTTTTACCCAGCCCTGCTTCTTTTTGGGCTTGCGATCTGAGAGGGCCAGATACTGCTTGCTCACCTGTCGATCCGCAAATGCCATGCTGAGTGCCCGGTTCGCCTCCGTGGTACGCGCCAGCAACACCAGACCAGAGGTCATCTTGTCGAGCCGATGAACGGGATAAAGCACCAGCCCGGTGTCGGCCTTGACGCGACTGACCAATCCCGGATTGACCTGACCCGACTCACCGGCTTCGTCATGCATGCCAAGGCCCGGCCCTTTGTTGATCAACATAAAATCTTTGTGCTGCGCTAGTATCCGGTACATCTATAACCTTTTAGAATGTGTTTCATTACAAGAATATGACTCCATCAAGGGGTCGCCCCCCCATGAATACTCAGAACAAGAATCGCACGGATGAAGAGATACTTGCTTTGGTTACTGCTGATTGGCGCCAGTTATATCGGGCCCCTCCTGGCCAATGAATCCTCCCTTGAAGCCCCGGAGCAGGTGGTGCTCCAGTTGCGCTGGCTGCACCAGCCCCAGTTTGTGGGCTATCACATGGCCAAGGCCAAGGGCTTCTATGCCAAAGCCGGACTGGACGTGGAGATAAGGCCCGGTGGCAAGGGAATAAGCCCGGTGGACGAGGTGCAAAGCGGTCGTGCCGACTTTGGCGTCGGCAACACAGAGGTACTGACCGCCTATGCCAATGGCAAGCCACTGCTGGCACTCGCCTGCGTCTTTCAGCACTCGCCGTCCATCTTCCTGGCCCGTCGTGACAGCGGCATTCTCACTGTTGATGGCATGCGTGGCAAACGGATCATGATGTTTTCCGCCCATCAGGATGCCGAGTTGCTGGCGACACTTTTCTATCAAGGTCTCAATGAAAGCCAACTTACCCCGATCCAGACCTCGGTCAATATCGATGATCTCGTCGAGGGCAGGGTCGATATCTTCAACGCCTATCTCAGCAACGAGCCTTTCTATCTGGAAGAGCGCGGCATCCCCGTCTCCATCATCAACCCGCGCAATTACGGCATCGACTTTTACAGCGACATACTCTTCACCACTCAGGCGCAGGAGCAGGCCCATCCGGGCAGGGTAGAGCGGTTTCGGACCGCCAGCCTTGAAGGGTGGCGCTATGCCCTCGCCCATCCCCAGGAGGCCATCGCCCTGCTGCGCAGTGAATACGGCGTCAACCGCAGTCAGGCCCACATGGAGTACGAGCTGCAGGTAAGCAAGGAGATGATACAACCGCTCTATGTGGAGATCGGGTATATGAACCCGGATCGCGTCACCCACATCATGGAGCAGCTGGCCGAAATCGGGCTCATCAAGCGACCCGTGCCGCTGACTGACTTTCTCTATCAGGCCCCCTCCGAGCAGTGGGTATTCTGGCGTCCCTGGTTTTTGCTGAGTCTGGCCGCCTGCGTGCTCATATTGCTGCTGGCGGTCTACCTGCTGGTGTGCAACAAACGGCTCAATCGCGAGATTGCCCTGCGCCAGCAGCGGGAAGAGGAGATATTGCAGCTGGCAAGGCAGGACCCGCTCACCGGCCTGCCCAACCGTCTGAGCCTGATGGAGCGGCTGGAGGCGCAGATAAGCAGCCCCAACCCCGGCTGCCTGCTGTTTTGCGATCTCAACAACTTCAAACAGGTCAACGACGGCTTTGGCCACAGCCATGGCGATGCCATCCTCTGCCAGCTGGCGGAGCGGATCACCCGCAGCCTCAACCACCAGCGCTTCTTCGCCAGACTGGCCGGTGACGAGTTCGTGCTCTTGCTCCCCGATCACGACCTGCTCGATGCCGAGGCCATTGCCGAGGTGATCAGAATGGCCATGGCCCAGCCATTTCAGGTCAAGGACCATCAACTCGAGGTTGGCATCAGCGTCGGGGTCAGCCAATACCAGCCGGGCTGGCGTGCCGAGCAGTGGCTTATCCACGCCGATCGCGCCATGTACAACGACAAGGGGATCGAGCTGGCGGTGGCGCCCCCCTAAGCCCTTCATCCTGACCTAGTCAGCCTGGCTGCACCTCACAACATCGCGCTGGCAGCGCCAAGGCGCAGGGCAGTACAAGGCAACAAGGCCACCGCTAGGTGGCCTTGTTGCTTTTGGTGAGCGCGCGGGAGATCAGCCGAAGGTCTGCCCCAAGGATTTGAGCTGTCTGGCCTTGGTCAACAGTATCTCGCTCGACTCATCCACATCCTGCATCTTGTTGCTGTTGGCGTGGGAGTGCTGGGAGATGAGGTTGACGTTCTGGCTGATGTTTTCGACTACCGCCTGTTGCTGCTCCGCCGCCGCCGAGATCTGGGCAGAGAAATCCATCACCAGTTCAATTTCGGCCAGTACCTGATGCAGGCTGCCGGAACCCTGACGGGTCATCTCCACGCAGGACTGCGTCTGTTGCAGGTTGTTCTGCATCATCCCCTTCCAGCCGTTCAGGGTGCGCTGGATCTGCCCTATGCTGCTCTGGATCTGCTCGGTCGCCTTGTGGGTCCGGGTCGACAGGGTACGTACCTCGTCCGCCACCACCGCAAACCCCCGCCCCTGCTCTCCCGCTCTGGCCGCTTCGATGGCGGCGTTGAGCGCCAGCAGGTTGGTCTGATCGGCGATGCCCTGAATTTCGCCCATCAAGACCCCGATACGATCCGATTCACTGGCCAGCGCTACCGCAGAAGCAAACGCATGCTCCGCCTCCGTCGCGAGCTCGGTTATCTTGCGCTCCGTGTCGAGCAACTGCTTGTCCGTGTGCTGGCAGTGAGCCTTGGCCTGAGCAACCTGGCTGTTGGTATCCTGAATGTTGCGGGCTATCTCCTGCGCCGTGCTCGCCATCTCGGTAATGGCCGCCGCCATCTGCTGGGTCTGGGCATCCTGCTCGGCAATGTCCGAGCTGACCTCACTGGAGGCACTCTTCAGGTGTACGGCCAGATCCTGCAGAGCGTGGGTGGCATCGTCTACCCGCCCCAGCACGGTCCGGATGCGGGCCTGCAGCAACTTGATGTGAAAATCGGCGATGGCGCTGGGCTCCTGACCCGAATAGATAAGCCGCGTCAGACTGTCATATTCATCGGCCAGCTGCTGCAAATAGCGCGGAGTCGTGATGAGCTCGTGGCGGTAGAGACCTCCCAGCAGCAGGAGTGGCAAAGCCATATAGAGCGGAGCCCAGGCTCCCAGCTGCACGGCCCCCAGCCAGGCCAGCGCCAGCAATCCTGCACCGGCAACCAGATGGCGCAGCCGTGACAGGGAAATACGGGGCTTGCGCCCTCCCTGCTCGGCGGCGCGCAGGCGGGCATAAGTCCTGGCGGCAATCTCCTTCATCTGCGGATCGGCACGGCAACGCACCGACTGATAGCCACTTATCTTGCCCTGCTCGAAGATGGGAGTGACATAGGCATCGACCCAGTAGTAGCGACCATCCTGGCAACGGTTCTTCACCATGCCGCGCCATGGCTGCCCCTGCTTGAGCTTGCCCCACAGATCGGCAAAGGCGGCCTTGGGCATGTCGGGATGGCGCACCATGTTGTGGTGCTGGCCTATCAGTTCGGCACGGCTGTAACCGGCAACCCGGCAGAAATGATCATTGGCATAAGTGATGACGCCACGCAGATCCGTGGTGGATACCAGCTGTTCATCCGCTGGGAAATCTACCTCCTGATCAACGAGATGTGTCTTTGTTTCACGCATACTCCACTCCCTCCTGAGCAATCACTCAACCAAGTGTTGGTAAGGAAATCAGGGCTGTAAAGGCGCGTAAAAACAGAATATGAAATATGCAGGCTGGCGCAGATTATGTCGTCAAATGGATGCTGACTGCAGGGCGATGAGACGCAGTAAAAAACCCGGCCAACAGCCTTGGTCGGGCTTTTTGTCAACCTGGCGAAAGGGATATCCCCGTCAATCTTTGGGTATAGTCCGGGGCGATCAGGACGTGGCCTGGATTGGCCAGGAAAGCAGGAATGTGGTGCCGCCCCGCCCGGTGGGCTGGCAAACCGCGCTGCCGCCGTGGGCCTCGGCAATGGCCTTGACCACGGCGAGTCCAAGTCCACTGCCGCCGCTCTTGCGCGAGCGTGACGGATCCCCCCGGCGAAACGCATCGAAAATGTAGGCCGCCACCTCCTCGCTGATGCCCGGGCCTTCATCTTCCACACTCAGGACGCACAGGTTGTCTGAGCGATACAGACGCACGGTCAGCAGGCCCGGCAGCGCGTGCTTCCGGGCATTCTCCAGCAGCGCCATCAGGGCCTGACGGATGCGAAACAGATCGCAGCAGACATGAAGTTCGCTATCCAGCTCACGCTTCAATACAAATCCGCTCGCCGCCAGAGGGTTGGCAAACGCCTCAAGCACCACGGCGAGCTCATCGGCCAGCCGGACCTCTGTCCGTTGCAACTCCAGGTGACCGCTGTCGTTGAGGCTCAATACCCGCAAGTCTTCGATCAGGTGATTGAGGCCTTCCACCTGACGCAGCAAGCCTTGGAACAGTTCGCTGCTGGGAGGAAACACCCCTTCGGCCAGCCCCTGCAAGCGGCCGCGCAAAATGGTGACGGGAGTGCGCAATTCGTGGGCGATGGCGGCATTCCAGAACTCCCGCTCACGGGTCATGCTCTGCAGACGTTCGGCCATGGTGTTGAAGTCGCGCACCAGTTGCGCCGTCTCCCCGATCGCCTGTTCATCCATCGGCACGCGGGCATCGAGCTTGCCCTCGGCCACCTCGCGCAGGCTGTTCGCCACCGAGTTGAGCGGGGTCAGTATGCGGCGAGAGAGGCGAACCGCCACGTACAGCGCCATTCCCAATGCAATGAGAATGGTCGAGCCGATCCAGATCATCTCGACCCTGGAGGGTATCCAGCTCTCGGAGATGCTGCCCGGCACATAAGTCACTGCAATGGCGTAGAAGACATAGGTGCCTATCACAGCAAGGGAGATGATGCCGAGCGCCATCAGGCCCAGAGAGCGGATGATCTGTCTGCGCAGGCCAGGTGTTGGTTTCATGTGTCGCCCCCGAAGCGATAGCCAACACCCCAGACACTGGCGGGGACCCCCTGAATGCCGTGTGTCTCCAGTTTTTTGCGCAACTTGCTGATGTGGCTATCCACAGTGCGCTCCTGGGTATCCCCCTCCGGCAAGCAGTGAGTCAGCAGTTCGGCGCGGCTGAACGCCCGTTTCGGCGCCCGCATCAAAGAGGCGAGCAACTTGAACTCGGTCAGGGTCAGCTCCAGCACCTGCTGCTGGTCATCGCGGACAATGCTGGCTTCGTGGCTCTCCAGATCGATCTGAAACTGGCCGACCCGCAGCACGTTCGCCGTGGCAGGCTTTACGGCCCGGGTGCGCCTGAGCACGGCCTGCACTCGCGCCACCACTTCGGCCGGATTGAAGGGTTTGACCACATAGTCATCCGCCCCCATGCGCAGCCCCATCAGCTTGTCGAGATCCTGATCGAGGGCGGTCAACATGATCACCGGCGTATCGCCGCGCGCCCGGATCTCGCTGAGCACCTGCCAGCCATCCAGTTGCGGCATCTGCACATCCAGCAGCAGGAGGTCGGGTTTGAATGCCTGATGCATGGCCAACGCTTCACGGCCATCGGCGGCGTGCAGGGAGCGCAAGCCATGACGTTGCAGGTAAGCGGCGAGGATATCGGCGATCTCGGCTTCATCCTCTGCAATCAGTACCAGTGACTGGCCTGCCGGGCTGGCGGAAGCATTGAGATGGGACATAGTCGGACTCGAAAAAAGGTGGCGTTGAACTTTATCATCGCCTCCATGGATTCTCCACAAAGCCTCGAATCATTCGCAATAGCCCCTCGCCATAATGGCCACTCGATGCACTCTTCGGTCATATCACACCGGAGAGACGGTTTAACGAGGTGAGTGGATGATGTTTGTCAAACAGCGGTATGCGGGCGCCCTGCTCGCCGTCATTGCCGCATTCGGGTTGGCGGGGTGCGATGTCGCGCCGCAAGAGCAGGAGGCACCCGCCCTGCCTCAGGTGTCGGGGCTGACATTGACTGGTCGGGAGCTTGTCATCAGCGAGGAGCTGCCCGCCCGGGTGGCGGCACTGCGCAGCGCCGACATTCGCGCCCAGATCAGCGGCATAGTCCAGCGCCGCCTGTTCGAGCAGGGCGCCGAGATCAGCGCTGGCACCGTGCTGTTCCAGATAAACCCGGCCCTCTTCAAGGCGGATGTCGACAGCGCCGCCGCCGCATTGCAACGGGCCGAGGCCGTGCTGGCCCGCGCCCGCATCCAGATTGAGCGCCTGAAGCCGCTGCTGCGCACCGACGCCATCAGCCGCCAGACCTATGACGATGCGGTCTCCCAGCGGGATCAGGCGGCCGCCGATGTAGCCCAGGCCAGGGCGACCCTGGCCCGGCACCAGCTGAACCTGCAATTTGCCAGCGTGGAGGCCCCCATCGCCGGACGCATCGATCAGGCGCTGGTGAGTGAAGGGGCCCTGGTGTCGCCCACCGATGCCACCCCCATGGCCAGGATCCAGCAGATTGATCAGGTCTACGTCGATGTGCGCCAACCAGCCTCTGTGCTGGAATCCCTGCGCCAACAGGCTGGCTCAACGGCACCGGAACTGGCGGTGGAGATCCTCGGCAGCAATGGCACACCGCTGGGCATGCATGGGCGCATCCTCTTCTCCGGCATCGAGGTCGATGCCGGGACCGGCGACGTGCTGCTGCGGGTGCTGGTGGACAATCCCGAGAGGCGGCTCTTGCCCGGCCTCTATGTGCAGGCGCGCATCCCCCGGGCCCGCTATGCCAACGCCCTGACCGTGCCCCAGCAGGCGGTAGTTCGCAAATCGGGTCAGACCAGCGTCTGGGTGCTGGATGGCCAGGGGCAGGCACAGCTGGTTCCGGTCAACACCGCTGAACTGGTGAATAGCCAGTACCGCATCGCGTCCGGGCTCAGTGCCGGGCAACAGGTGGTGATCGAAGGGATCGACCGTCTGACCCCGGGGGTTCAGGTCACAGCTTCCCCCTGGCAACCACCCGCTGTCAGCCAACCGGCTGACGGTGGCATTCGCTGAATCGGAGAGTTATCCATGCCGCAGTTTTTTATCCATCGCCCGGTGTTTGCCTGGGTGATCGCCCTGTTCATCGTGCTGGCAGGGGTCATTGCCATCCCCAAGCTCCCCATCTCCCGCTATCCCTCGGTGGCGCCGGTGTCGGTGACCCTCTATGCCACCTATCCGGGCGCCACGCCGCAGACACTGAATGATGCGGTGGTGAGCCTGATCGAGCGCGAGCTGTCGGGAGTGAAGAACCTGCTCTACTTCGAGTCCTCTGTGGACGCCTCGGGCAGCGCGCAGATCACTGCCACCTTCAAGCCGGGCACCGATCCGGAGCTTGCCCAGATGGACGTGCAAAACCGCATCAAGGCGGTCGAGCCTCGCTTGCCACAAGCGGTGCGGCAAACCGGCCTGCAGGTAGAGTCAGCCTCATCCGGCTTTCTGATGATGGTCGGCATGACCTCACCGGATGGCCGCTTCGATGAAGTTGCCCTCAACGACTACATGGCACGCAATATTGTGCAGGAGCTGCGCCGCATCGACGGGGTAGGACGAGTGCAGCTGTTCGGCGCCGAGCAGGCCATGCGCATCTGGGTAGATCCGGCCAAACTCGCCGCCTACGGGCTGACCATCAGCGAGGTGGCACAGGCCATCGAGCAGCAGAACGTCCAGATAGCACCGGGGCGCATCGGCGACGAACCCGCCCTGCCGGGGCAACGCCTGACGGTCCCCCTCACGGTGCAAGGGCAGCTGACGACCCCCGAGGCGTTCGCCGCCATCGTGTTGCGGGCCGGTACCGATGGCGCCAAGCTGGTGCTGGGTGATGTGGCACGGGTCGAGCTGGGGGCGCAATCCTATGCGTTTTCCAACCGCGAGAACGGCGTAGCCGCCACCAGCGCCGCCATCCAGCTCTCCCCCGGTGCCAACGCCGTGCGTACCGCAGATGCAGTGCGCACCCGTCTCGCCCAGCTCGTCCCCACCCTGCCGGCGGGCATGGCCTATTCGATCCCGTTTGACTCAGCCCCCTTCGTCAAGGTATCCATCGAAAAGGTGATCCACACCCTGCTGGAAGCCATGGTGCTGGTGTTCCTGGTGATGTTCCTCTTCCTGCAGAACCTGCGCTGCACCCTGATCCCGGCCATCGTCGCCCCCATAGCGCTGCTCGGCACCTTCGCGGTGATGCTGCTCGCCGGCTTTTCAATCAACTCCCTGACCATGTTCGGCATGGTGCTGGCCATCGGCATCATAGTCGACGACGCCATCGTGGTGGTGGAGAACGTCGAGCGCCTCATGGCCACCCGGGGGTTGTCACCAAAGGAAGCGACCACTCTGGCCATGAAGGAGATCACCGGGGCGGTGATCGGCATCACCCTGGTGCTCACGGCGGTGTTCATCCCCATGGCGTTCGGCAGCGGCTCCGTGGGGGTCATCTACCAGCAGTTCACCCTGTCGATGGCGGTGTCTATCCTCATTTCGGCCTTCCTCGCCCTGACCCTGACGCCGGCGCTCTGCGCCACATTGCTGCGCCCAGTCAGCCCGAGTCATCATGAAAAACGCGGCTTCTTCGGTGCCTTCAACCGGGGCGTCGAGCGACTCACGGCAAGCTACGGTGCGCGGGTGACCCGCCTGGTCGGGCGCAGCGGACGCATGATGGCGGCCTTCGTCGCTCTCTGCGCCGTGCTGGCCATCGCGGCCGCCCAACTGCCCTCCTCTTTCCTGCCGGACGAGGATCAGGGCTACTTCATGACCTCCATCCAGTTGCCGACCGGCGCCACCAGCGAGCGCACCCAGGCCATCATCAAGGAGTTCGAGGCCCATGTGACCTCTCGCGAGGCGCTCGACACCAACCTGGTGGTGCAGGGCTTCAGCTTCTCCGGTGCCGGCCCCAATGCGGCCATGGCCTTCACCATGCTGAAAGACTGGGATCAGCGCCATGGCGCCACGGCTGCCGAAGAGGCAGACCTGGCACAAGCGGCCATGGCAAACATTCCTGAAGGCACGGTAATGAGCCTGTTGCCGCCCGCCATCGACGAGCTGGGCACCTCTTCGGGTTTCACGCTCTTCCTGCAGGACAGAGCCAACCAGGGGGAAACCGCGCTGCTGGCCGCCCAGGCGCAACTGCTGGCGCTGGCCGCCCAAAGCGAGGTGGTAAGCGATGTCTATCCCGACAGCCTGCCCCCCGGCGAGAGCATTCATCTTGAGATCAATCGGCAGAAGGCCGAGGCCATGGGACTCTCGTTCACCAGCGTGAGCAGCACACTGTCGGCCGCTATGGGGTCGCTCTACATCAACGACTTCCCCAACGGCGGGCACATGCAGCAGGTCATACTGCAGGCCGACGCCAAGGCGCGCATGCAGCTTGATGACGTGCTCGGCCTGCGGGTGCGCAATGCCAGCGGCGGCATGGTGCCCCTACGGGAGGTGGTGACGCCAACCTGGCGCCAGTCGCCGCAACAGATGATGCGCTTTGAGGGCTTCCCCGCCGTGCGTCTCTCCGGGAGTGCCGCCCCCAGAGTTTCCAGCGGCGCCGCCATGGCGGCGATGGAGCGACTGGTGGGACAGCTGCCGCCGGGCTTTGCCCTGGCCTGGACGGGGCAATCGCTGCAGGAGCGCCAGTCGGCGGCCCAGGCCCCCATGCTGATGCTGCTGTCGGGGCTTGTGGTGTTCCTGGTGCTGGCCGCGCTCTACGAGAGCTGGTCCATCCCGCTCTCCGTGATGCTGGTGGTGCCGCTGGGCCTGCTCGGTACTGTCGCGGCGGTGATGCTGCGCGGCATGCCCAACGACGTCTTCTTCAAGGTGGGCATGATCACCATCATCGGTCTGTCGGCCAAGAACGCCATCCTCATCGTGGAGTTTGCGCGCCAGTTGCACGCCGAGGGTCGCACGCTGCTTGATGCGGCTGTGACCGCCGCACGCCTGCGCCTGCGCCCCATCCTGATGACCTCGCTCGCCTTCACCCTCGGCGTGGTGCCGCTGATGCTGGCCAGTGGTGCCAGCGCGGAGACCCAGCACGCCATCGGCACCGGCGTATTCGGCGGCATGATCAGCGGCACCCTGCTGGCCATCTTCTTCGTGCCGGTCTTCTTTGTCTTCGTCATCGGCATCCAGGAACGCTTTCAGCTCTGGCGGGCCCGGCGTGCTCAGCAACGGGGGGAGCAATAATGGCCGTGCTCTGCCCCCTGATCCTGTTGTGCGGCCTGAACGAGGGCCGCCAGACAACCGGGGTTAAGGCCAGCGCAGCCAGCCCCCATTCATTGGTCATTACGGAGGAGTCACGCCATGTTTTCTGACGCTCAACGCCGCTGGCTGGTACTGCTGGCCGTCATGCTGGCCTTCCTGCCGGTGGTCATCGACATGACCATACTGCATATTGCAGTGCCTTCGCTGACCCAGACCCTAGGCGCATCCGCTACCGAGGTGCTGTGGATCATCGATATCTATCCGCTGCTGATGCCGGGACTGCTGGTGGCCATGGGCGCTCTGGCGGATCGTATCGGCAACCGGCGTGTGTTGCTCACCGACCGGGCTTGCCATCTTCGGGGTTGCCTCCCTGCTGGCCACCTTTGCGCCGACGCCAGCCATGCTCATCAGTGCACGGGTGCTGCTGGCGTTGGGAGGATAGATGATCATGCCATGCGTGCTTGGCACCATACGGCGCACCTTCGAAGAGGAAAATGAGCGCGCCATGGCGCTGGGCCTGTGGGGAATGGTCAGTGCTGCGGGGGCGGCCGTCGGCGCCACTCACACCCCTGGGATGGCACTCGCCGCGCCGCTCGGTGGCGCCGGGCTACTGACCCTGTTTGCGCGCCTGTAGTTGCGCTCGGCCACCCCCATGCTGGATCTGTCGCTCTTCTCGCGCCCGGCGATCCTCGCAGGGATGATCATGGCGGTGGTGGCAACAGGCGCCCTGGCAGGTGTCGAACTGACGCTGGCGCAGGAGCTGCAATACGTGCTGAGCATCACGCCGCTGCAAGCCGACATATTCATGATCCCATCATGGCCGCAGCCGCCGTGGGCGGCCCGGTCGCGGGTTACCTCTTCAACCTCTGCGGTCTGTGCACCGTCGCCAGTTCATCGCTGGCATTGTCTGCGGGGGCTTTGTGCTATCTGGCGCAAGCCGGCTTTCAAAGCCCGGGTTTCTGGGTACCGACCATGCTGGCCCTGCTGGGGCTAACCCTCAGCATCGGCCTGACGGCCTCTTCCATTGCCATCATGGGATCGGTGGAGGCAGACAAGGGGGTCGCCGCAGGCTCGCTGGAAGCGACCGCCTACGAACTCGGGACCGGGCTCGGGCTCACCTTCTTCGGTGTCTTTATGTCCAGAGTGTTCAGCCGCGCCATCCTGCTGCCCTCCACGCAGGCCGAACCACTCAAGGATCAAGCCGTGCACTCCATCGGCGACAGCTATCTTGTCGCACGGACGCTGGCGGAGCCTCCGGCAACCGCGCTCATCGAGGCAGCGAAAGCCGCCTTCTCAGCAACCCATTCAACCCTGTTGATGAGCACTGCCGGGCTGATGAGCGGCCTTGCCGTGCTCGTTTTCATCATGCTTGGCAGCTATCGAAGAGATGGCTAAGTGAGAGAAAAACCGTTCAGGTCATCAGTCAATGGCGCCGACTTGTGGCACGCGAATACGAAAAAGCCCATCTCATGAAATGAGATGGGCTTCAATGTCTGGCGGAGGAGGTGGGATTTGAACCCACGGATGGTCGCCCATCGCCGGTTTTCAAGACCGGTGCATTCAGCCGCTCTGCCACCCCTCCGAACGGCGTGCATACTACGTCAAGCCCATGTTCATATGCAATACATATTTGTTCTGGGATAGTAGGGGGCAACAGGCTGGGGTGGCGCTTGAAATCAGCGCTCGTCATCCCAACATTGAGTGCATACAATGCGATAACGAAGCGGAATGTACCGCCTCAACCCGGAAATCAAGAGGACACCCAAGATGGATACCCGTTCTATCTATACCGGCACCCAGAGTGCCGCGCGTGATACCAACAAGGTGCTACGCAACACCTATATGCTGCTCTCCCTCACTCTTGGCTTCTCTGCCGTTGTGGCCGGGGTCGCCACCGTGATGAACATGCCGCCCCTGCACTGGGCCGTGTTCCTCATCGGTGTGTATGGCCTGATGTTTCTGACCCAGAAGAACCAGGACAATGGCATGGGCCTGGTGTTCACCTTCGCACTGACCGGCCTGCTTGGCTACAGCCTGGGCCCCATCATCAACATGTACATGAACAATGGTGGTGGCGAGATAGTGATGACGGCGCTCGGCGGCACAGCCTTGACCTTCTTCGGTCTGTCCGCTTATGCCCTGACCACCAAGCGTGACCTCTCTTTTATCGGTGGCATGCTGTTCGTCGGTTTCTGGGTGCTGCTGGTGGCCATGGTCGCCAACATCTTCCTGCAGATGAGCGCCCTGAGCCTGGCCCTGTCCGCCATGTTCATGCTGTTCTCCTCCGGCGCCATACTGCTGACCACCCAGCAGATCATCCGTGGCGGCGAGACCAACTACATCTCCGCCACCGTGACCCTGTATGTCTCCATCTACAACATCTTCCTGAGCCTGCTGAGCCTGCTCGGCGGCAACCGCAACTAATGAAAGACCCCGCTTCGGCGGGGTTTTTATTGGTGCCTGTTTCTGTCAGGATAAGTTGTAAATCAAGGATATGAAGCTAAGCGGCCCTGATCCAAATCAGGGCCGCTTCGTGCTTGGCGGGTTAGTATCCCGTTCTCGTTTCATTCAAGGGTTGCTCTTGTCTCATGCCGATGGATTTCTCTGGCCTGCTGCGCCGACTGCTGACTGACAGTCACATCTACTTCGCCCTCAAGGTCTTGCTGGCCATGGTGGGGCTGCTCGTCTTCACCCTGGCGACCGGCGATATCCAGCTCACGGTGCTGCTCTCCCTCGGGGTGGTGGCCGGTGCCATCGCCGAAACCGACGACAGCCTGTGGGGCCGGGTCAAGAACCTTGCCATGACGCTGCTCTGCTTCCTGTTTGCCTCCCTGTGTGTGCAGTACCTCTTCCCGACCCCCTGGCTGTTTGCCATCGGGCTGGCAGGGTCGACCTTCCTCTTCGTGATGGTGGGGGCGCTCGGTCAGCGCTACGCCACCATCAGCTTCGGCTCCCTGCTTATCGCCATCTACACCATGCTGGGGGCTGCCAAGGCGCCGGATCTCCTCTACCAGCCGCTCGCATTGTGCGCCGGTGCGCTCTGGTATGGCCTGGTCTCCCTCATCTGGCTCTGGCTGCTGCCCTACAAGACGCTGCATGAGCAGCTGGCCCAGAGTTACTTTGCCCTCGGCCGCTATCTGCTCGAAAAATCTCGCTTCTTTCCGGCGGACGAGCATGGCGCCCAGGCCATTCGCCACAATCTGGCCCAGCTCAACATCAATCTGGTCAATGCGCTGACCCTGACCAAATCGGCACTCAACGCCCGCCTCAGCACCCGCCATCAGGCGGCGCCCGAGCTTGCCAGCCTGCTGCGCCTCTATCTGCTGGCACTGGAAATCCAGGAGCGTGCCACCTCCAGCCACTATCCCTACAGCAAGCTGGAAGCCGAGCTCAAGCAGGGTATCGTCCTTGACGGGTTTCAGGAGGTGTTTTTGCAGCTCTCCGAGGCGTGCCAGCGGCTCGGTTACGCCATCCTGGTGCACAAGCCCTACGCCCACAACAAGCGCATCCACTGGACCCTGGAGGCTCTCGGCGATCAGCTGGAGTTCACCCACCTCAAGCAGCACTACCCCAAGACATTGCTGACGCCGATGAAGTTCCTGCGCCGCAATCTGGCCAGCATCAACCAGTTGCTGGGCAGCGCCGAGGAGCTGCAAAATCCGACGCAGGCCCCACAGAGCTTGCCGCCTCTGGCGCGTCCTGTCCGCCTGCCATTGCTGGCTCAGCTCAAGCAGCACCTCAGCCCGAACTCCATGGTGTTTCGCCACGCCCTGCGCCTGTCGCTCGGGTTGGTGGTGGGCTACGGCATACTGCAGGCCTTCAATCTGGACAAGGGTTACTGGATCCTGCTGACGGTGCTGTTCGTCTGCCAACCCAGCTACAGCGCCACCCGTCGCCGGCTGGTACAGCGGATGCTCGGTACCTTCGCCGGCCTGCTGGTAGGCGTCCCCGTGCTCTGGTTGTTCCCCGAATTGCATGTTCAACTGGTGGTAATGGGGCTGGCCGCCTTCCTGTTTTTCACCCAGGTACGCAGCAACTACAGCGCCGCCGTCTGCTTCATCACCCTCTATGTATTGATGGCCTTCAACCTGCTGGACGGCATCGGCTTTGCCATTCTGGGGCCGCGCCTGCTCGACACCTTCCTCGGCTGCCTGCTCTCCTACGCCCTGGTGGCCTGGCTCTGGCCGGACTGGCAGTACAAACGGCTGCCGACGCTTATCGCCAACTCCCTGTCAGCCAACGCCCGCTACTTGGCGGCCGTACTCGCCAGCCTGCAACAGCAAAGGGATGAATCCATCGACTACCGGGTGGCCCGCAAGAGCGCCCATCTGGCCGACAGCGAGCTGGCCATGGCCTGGCAGAGCATGCTGGTGGAGCCGCAAAAGCGTCGCAGCTTCCTCGATCTCTGCTTCACCCTCACCTGGCGCAACCACGCCCTGCTCTCCTACATCTCGGCGCTGGGTGCCCATCGCGACAAGCTGGAGGCCATCGGCGAACTCGATGAGATCAGCCGCCACCTGAGCCATACCCTGGAGCGGGCCGCAGGCCATCTGGCGGGCGAGATACCGGCACAGATCGAAGGGCAGTGCCCCGTCATCACGCCGGACAGCAGCGAGGAGCAGCTGATGCTGACCCAGCAGCTCACCCTGATCAGCCAGCTGGCGGACGAGTTGCTCACCCTGGCCAACGAGAGCCGGTTGCTCACCGGGGGCCAAGGCGCTACCATGCCCGCCCAATCCTGATAGCCCTATTTGCGAGGAGCCCTCTTATGGCTGAGCATCAGCTGGAATTCAACGGCCAAACCATCGAAACCGATGCCAAGGGCTATCTGCTGAACAGCAGTGACTGGAGCGAGGAGCTGGCACAGGTGCTGGCCGAGCAGGAAGGCATAGTGATGGAAGAGCCTCACTGGGAAGTGGTGCGTTTCGTGCGAGCTTTCTATCTGGAGTTCAACACCTCCCCTGCCATCCGTGCTCTGGTCAAGGCGATGGAAAAACAGTACGGCCCGGAAAAAGGCAACAGCCGCTACCTCTACAAGCTGTTTCCTGAGGGGCCAGCCAAACAGGCCACCAAGATAGGCGGCCTGCCAAAACCGGTGAAATGCATCTAAAAAAATACCGCGCCCATCTGTGAAATGAAGCGCGGTATTTTTTATCTCATTGAACTATCAGGGTTTGTAGGCCACAACGGATCCACTGAGTCCTGTCATCTGACCAATCCGGCCCTGCATTCCCTGCAGCTTGGCCCTGGAAACATCCGGCCCGATGAAGACCCGGTTGAGCTGACCCTGCACCGGCGTACGCGGCGAAGTCTGGGCCGAATAGCCCGCCGCCCGCAACTTGCTCACCAGCGCATTGACGCTGTCCACGTTTTTGAAGGCACCAAGCTGCAAGATCCAGCTGCCCTGCGACGAGGCGGCAGGCGCCTGTGACTGCGGCGCCATCTTGCTCGCGATGAGGTCATCCATCGACTTGATCTGGCCGACCTGTGGCTTGGTTTCCACCGGTTTGGGAGCTACCGGCTTTGGCTTGGGTGGCTCCACCGGCTTCTTGGCGATCACTTCGGGCTTGGGCTTGACCACTGGCTGAGCAACAGGCTTGGTAGCTGGCTGCTGTGCCTGCTCCGCCGATGGGTTCTTGTTGGTGGCGAGCGTCACGGGATCCGAGACCTCTTCGACCTGCCACTGCTCGGCGGCAGAGGCCTGCTGTTGGCTGGCCAGGTGTTCCGCCGGCAAGGTACTGGCGGCCGAGACCTGCAATGCCGGCTTGGCGGGTTCAAGCTCGGGACGCAGCGGGATCTTGGCAAACGCCTCGTCTTTTTGCTCCAGCTTGTTGCCATCCATCAGATCCGGCAGAAAAATGACAACCAGGGCCACCAGGATGACGGTGCCTACCAATCTGTTTTGAAACTTCGAAGCCAAGTTAATCCCCACCCATGTTACTTAGAATTAATTGCAATTTTGCGGACATCAATGATGGACGGTCCCTTCAAGCCACTCTGTGTTGAGACTTCGAAGCCAAGTCAACGCCTATACCCATGTTGCTTGGCCGATGGCGCGCCGAAGAAGATTTGGCCCGGCAAAACCAGCCTGAAGCCGTGCCGTTCAACCGGCCCTGTGCCGATCAGGACGCAGTGCCCGCCAGAATGTCGGCGACAGTGTAAAACGAACCAAACACAATGACCATATCATCAGGACTCGATGCGGCCAACGCAGCCTGATAGGCGGCGCTGACATCATCAAAGCGCTGAGCCTGTCCCTTGCCCTCCCCCAGGGCAGCGGCGAGCTGCTCGGCGGTAGCGGCGCGCGGACCGGTGAGGCTGGCCAGGAACCATGCGTCGATCAGACCATCAAGCTCGGCGAGCGAACCCGCCATGTCCTTGTCTTTGAGCATGCCGACCACGGCGCAGCGCTTGCCCTTGCAGGGGATCTGGCGCAACTGGCTGGCAAGGTAGGCCGCCGAATGGGGATTGTGGGCCACATCGACGATGACCAGGGGCTCGCTTTGCAGCCGCTGCATCCGCCCCACCAGCCGGGCATTGGCCAGCCCGTCACGGATTGCAGACTCAGGTAGCGGCAAGCCGAGGGATTCCAGCGCCGCCAGCACGGTTACAGCGTTCATCAGCGGCAGTGCTGGTTTGGGCAGATCCCGCCACTGGTGCAGACCCAGGTAATCCCAGCTGGTCTCATGCTCTTTGCCAGAGAAGTCGACACCGACCTGACGCAGGCAGGCACCTATGCGCTGCGCCTCGCTGGCGATGGTGGCAGGGGGCTTGGGTTCACCGCTGATGGCGGGTTTGCCGGCGCGATACACTCCGGCCTTCTCCACTGCCACCGCTTCGCGGGTATCCCCCAGCCAGTCGCAGTGATCAAGCGCAATGGAGGTGATCATGGCCACATCGGACTCCACCACATTGGTGGCGTCGAGCCGACCACCCAGCCCCACTTCCAGCAGCAGCACATCCGGCGCGGCGCGGCGAAAGAGCCAGAGGCCCGCCAGGGTAGCGAACTCGAAGAAGGTGAGCGCTATTTCGCCGCGGGCCGTTTCCACCTCGGCAAAGGCAGTGCGATGATCGTCGTCGGTCAGCTCTTGTCCATTGATGCGTACCCGCTCGGTAAAGCGCAGCAGATGGGGAGAGGAGTAGACACCGACCTTGTAGCCCGCCGCCATCAGAATGCTGGCCGCCATGGCGCAACTGGAACCCTTGCCATTGGTGCCAGCGACCGTGATCACCTTGAACGGCAACTGGGTGAGGCCCATGCGACGGGCAACGGCACCGACCCGATCCAGCCCCATGTCGATGTTGACGGGGTGGATCTGCTCCAAATAAGAAAGCCAGTCGACCAGCGACCGGCTTTGGGATTGTTGCATGTTTGAACTCATCTTCACTCTTCGATGACGTGAGTATTCAGCATTTTGGCGAGCAGGCTGGCCAAACGGTTACGCATCTCGCGGCGATCTATGATGAGATCGATGGCCCCCTTCTCCAGCAGAAACTCGGAGCGCTGGAAGCCTTCCGGCAGCTTCTCGCGCACTGTCTGCTCGATGACGCGCGGGCCGGCAAAGCCGATCAGCGCCTTGGGCTCGCCCACATTGATATCACCCAGCATGGCCAGACTGGCAGAGACACCACCCATGGTGGGGTCGGTCAGCACAGAGATATAGGGCAGGCCCGCCTTGGTGAGCCTGTCCAGCGCAGCACTGGTCTTGGCCATCTGCATCAGGGAGAAAAGCGCTTCCTGCATGCGAGCACCGCCTGACGCGGAGAAGCAGACCAGACCGCGACCTTCCTTGATGCACTCCTCGACTGCGCGTACGAAACGGGCACCGACCACGGAGGACATGGAGCCACCGATGAAGGAGAACTCGAATGAACAGGCGACGACCGGTACCCCCTTGAGGGTCCCCTTCATCACCACCAGCGCATCTTTCTCTCCCGTCGCTTTCTGAGCGGCGGACAAACGATCCTTGTAGCGCTTGGAATCCTTGAATTTCAAGATATCCTGCGGCTCCAGCTCGGCACCGACTTCGGTGCGGCCCTGCTCATCGAGAAAACTCTCGAGACGGGCACGGGCGCTGATGCGCATATGATGATCACACTTGGGGCACACTTCGAGGTTGCGCTCCAACTCTGCCCGGTAGAGCACCTGTTCACAAGCACTGCACTTGGTCCACACCCCTTCCGGAATGTTGTGACGACGAGGTGTAGTTATCTTGCTCTTGGGAAGGATCTTCTCAAGCCAGCTCATGGAATTCCTTAATGCTTTTGTGCCTGACAAAACGCATCGAGCCTAGATTGTTCAATGACTTAATAGCTCGATGGCAATAAATGACGGATCATTAAACCACAAATTTTCGGGGCCAGTTACTAAAAACTGGTCGTACCCGGTGCCGAGTCCGGCAGCCAGAGCGGGCCGAGCGGCAGCTGTGGCAACGCCAGTTCCGCCGGGTAATCCACGTCAACCAGATAGAGTCCACCGGCCTTGGCGGTCGGCCCGGCCTGGTTGCGATCCTTGGCGGCCAGCAGCTCGGCAATCCACTCCACCGGCTTTAACCCCTGCCCCACCAGTAGCAGGGAACCTGTGATGTTGCGCACCATATGGTGCAAGAAGGCGTTGGCCTTGATGTCGAGCACGATGTAGGGGCCGGAGCGGCTGACGCACAGGTGCGTCACATTGCGCCACGGTGTCTTGGACTGGCACCCTATGGCCCGAAACGAGGTAAAGTCCTGCTCCCCCAGCAGGCATTGACCCGCCTGGTGCATCAACCCTGCATCTATGGTCTCGTGATAATGGCTGACACCGCTGCCGAGAATGGCAGGGCGGTAGTTATGGTTGTAGATGACATAACGGTAGCGACGGGCGGTGGCACTGAAACGGGCGTGGAACGTCTCGTCCACCTCCTTGACCCAACGCACGGCGATATCCGGCGGCAGGTTGGAGTTGAGCCCCAGGGTCCAGGCCGATTCGCTGCGGATGGCGTGGGTATCGAAATGGATCACCTGACCGGTGGCATGCACACCGGCATCGGTGCGACCTGCGCACTGAATGGAAACCGGGTGGTTGGCGATCCGGCTGAGGGCTTTCTCCAGCTCAGCCTGCACGCTGATCACTTCTCGCTGACGCTGCCAGCCGAAATACCGGCTGCCGTCATATTCAATACCTAGGGCGATTCGCATGGGTAACACTTGTCTTATGGTGAAAAGAGGCGATGAAAGAAACGGGGCGGATTATACGCGCTCGGGGTGAAAAGTCCCAAACACCGCAAGCCCGCACGCACAGTCCCCAATAGAGAAGGGCAGCCCGCAGGCTGCCCTTCTCAAGGTCCTAACGCCAGAGAGGCGGTTATCCCAGGCGCTTGAGCAACTTCTCCGCCTCGGCACGCTGGTGATCACTTCCCTGCTCTGCCGCCTCTTGCAGCAGTTCGCGAGCACTGTCTTTGTCGTCGATCTCGAGGTAGGCCCGGGCCAGATCCAGCTTGGCACCCACACCGCCGTCGTCGGCATCCACGTCAAAGCCGGTGGACTCCGGCAGCACCTCGGGGAAACCGTCCAGTCCCACATCCAGCGAGAAGCCCTGATAGGGTTCCTGCTCCGTGGTGGTGGCATCGGCTTCGGCGAGCAGCTTGTCTATCTCGACATAACCACTCTCGTTGGCCTGTTCACGGGGCTTAACATCGCCCTCATGGGATTCCACCTCGGCGAAAGCATCCTCAAAATCGGAGAGTGCCAGCTCGTTGGGATCCAACGCAAGATCCGGTTCCACCGCCTCGGTCGGCGCCAGGCCCAGCTCCGCCAGCATCTCGTCGGCGCTGGTATCGGCGGCGCTCTGTTTCGCACTTTCCTGGTCAGCTTCAGCCTCGGCAAAGGCGCTCTCAAAGTCGCTCAAATCAAAAGCGGCAAGTTCTTCGTCACTGATGGGGGCGTCGGTATCCGGCTGGCCATCATCGTCCGCATCCAGATCCAGATCGGCGGTCAGGTCGGCATCCAGCTCGGCAAACAGCGCCGCCTGCAGTTCCTCTTCACTCATGACCTCATTGCCAGCCTTGGCGGGCGGGTTGAACTCGTTGGCGAGATCAAGATCCGGCTCAACATCGAGTGCAATGGCTTCATCGTCGGCCAGATCCAGGTCTGGCACCAGATCCGGATCACGACCGGCCGCTTTGGGCGCAGGTTCCGCCTCAAAACCGGCCAGCTCCATCTCGCCGTCATCGCTGAACACTATGTCAGCAGGGGCCGCCGGCTCTTCCACCGCCATGTAACCATCCGGGGTGTTGAGATCCGGCATGGGGCGAACCGGCTCGTCATCGGTGATATCGGCGCTGAACAGATCATCAAACTCGCTGTGTTCCTGATCCATCACCATGGAGGTCGATTCGGAGAGGCTCTTCTCCTGCTCTTCCAGCTCGCGGCGGGCACGGGCACGCAGCCAGAGCGTCACCAGCGCCAACACCAGCAACACAGGCAGCAGTATGATCATGGCGAGGTTGAGCGGTGAGGAGAGCAAATCCATCAGCCAGTGCTGCTTGGGTTCAGGCGTCGCCGCGACCGGCGGAACAGGTTTGGTCTTGAGCTCGGCAATTTCTTTTTGCAGCGCTGTCTGCTCCAGCAACTGGGCCTTGAGGGTTTCCACCTCTTCGGTCAGGGATTGCAACCGCAGCTTGAGCCTGTGGTTCATCTCAGTGACCTGACCGAGCTGGGCATTGGCATCTTCCAGCGCCAGTGCCATTTCGGTAGAGGGCTGGCCGACCGGCTTGCCAAGATCAGCAGGCAGCGGTGCAGGGGCGCTGGTAGCGGGTGCCTGGCTTGGTACCGGCTCGGCAACCTTGGCAATCTCTTTCACTTCGGTTGCAGGTTGAGGCGCAGCCACCTTGGGTGCCGGCGCAGGAATGGGCGCAGCTTTGGGTGCCGGCGCAGGAATGGGCGCAGCTTTGGGTACGGGTGCCTTGGCGGGCACGGCAGCAACCTTGGGCGCGGCCGGTTTGGCTGGCTGAGTTTGCTTGCTGGCCAGGTATTTCGGGCTCAGCCCTTTCCAGCTGGCGTTGTCGCTATTGAAACGCTGGCGGGCCTGGGCATCGGTGATGACACTCGCTTCCGCGGCGGTAGGCAGCAGAATGCGGGATCCCACCAGTATGTGGTTGATGTTGCCATCGGCGAAGCTGCGGGGGTTTTTCTCGTAAATCGCCACCATGGTCTGGTAGACGCTGACGCGATTGGAGGGGCGATGTTTGCTCGCCAGACTCCAGAGGGTATCAGTAGGACGGACAGGGCCATAACTGCCGGCATTGCTTGCGACCTGCCGCACAATCGGCTGGGCAGTGGGACGGCTGGGCTGGGACGTGGCGCGGGGAGCGGCGACAGGTTGTGCCAGCGGCTGGGAATTGACGGCAGGCGGAGCCGGTTCATCCGGGCCTTTGAGCTCAACAAAAAAAGGCTCCCGCGCCGGGTCTTCAGCCTGAGCGGTGCCCAGCAGACCCAATGCGAGTAGCATTGCCAATGTTATGCGGGAATGTCCCATTTTCGTTCCTTCGTATGACGGCCCTATCACATTGAAAAATCTGGATAGTTACCCCAAAACAGTCGGTTCAATATAAATCAGGCTCAGGTTGCAAGCCAGCAGTCCGACACATTTAGCACCCAACTTGTTCCTGAGTGTAGGAAAAAACTTAATCAGTTGATATCACGAAAAATTCTCGGGGCCATAGAGTGCGGCCCCGGTCACATCCACACCGCACGCGGGTGGCAAGGGACAGGCCCGATGGAACTTGCCCTCCACCGGGCCGGCAGATCCGCAGATCAGAGGTAATCGCGCACCAGCAGTTCGGCAATCTGCACACTGTTGGTCGCGGCGCCCTTACGAACGTTATCGGCCACGATCCACATATTGATACCGCTGGGGTGAGAAATATCCTGACGGACACGGCCAACCAGCACCTCATCCTTGCCGGTGGCATCGCGCACCGGGGTCGGATAGTCCGTTTCGTCATCGAACAGGGTAACGCCCGGGGCGTTGCGCAGCAGCTCCTTGACCTGATCCGCATCGAGCGGTTGATGCAGCTCGACGTGCACCGCTTCGGCATGACCATAGAAGACGGGCACCCGCACGCAGGTGGGGTTCACGGCTATGCTGGCATCCCCCAGGATCTTCTGGGTTTCCCACACCATCTTCATCTCTTCACGGGTGTAGCCGTTGTCGGTGAAGCTGTCGATCTGCGGAATGAGATTGAAGGCGATCTGCTGCGGGTAGAGGGTCGGCTCCACCGGACGACCGTTGAGCAGCTGCGCGGTCTGGCCGGCCAGCTCGCTTACCCCTTCCTTGCCAGAGCCGGAGACGGACTGGTAGGTCGCCACGTTGATGCGGGCGATCCCGACCTCGTCGTGCAAGGGCTTGAGCGCAACCAGCATCTGGATGGTGGAGCAGTTCGGGTTGGCGATGATGTTGCGATTGCGAAAATCCGCCAACGCGCCCGGATTGACTTCCGGGATCACCAAGGGGATATCTTCGTCGTAACGGAAGCAGGAGGTGTTGTCGATGACGATGCAGCCGTGCTCGGCGGCGATCGGCGCCCATTTGGCAGAAACCTCGGCACCGGCGGAGAAGAGCGCAATCTGCACCTGACTCCAGTCAAACTCTTCCACATCCTTGATTTCAAGATTCTTGCCACAAAAGCGCACCGTATCACCGGCGCTGCGGCTGGATGCCAGCGGATAGAGGGTACCGACCGGGAAGGCGCGCTCCTCCAGAATTTCAATCATGGCCTGACCCACGGCGCCGCTGGCGCCCAATACCGCTACGTTGAATTGCTGACTCACTGATGTTCTCTCCTGTGGTATTGCAAATAGTGCCGGCAACGCACGCTGGCATCACCGTTGGCAGGCGAACCTGCCTGATAGAGGGCTCGGCATGACACCAAGCCAGAGACGGGCGAGGCTGGCGTCGAAGCCGCTTACCCCAGCCGTTTGGATCTGTTGAATCTGGTTTAGCCGGGTTGGACGGTGAAACCGAGCCGGGCCAGGGTATCGCTGGCGAAGGGGCCATTGACGTGCAAAGAGGATAGCTCGCGCCGCTCCGGATAGTGCTTGCGCTGTTCATCGAAACTGCCGGGCAGCTCAATCCGGTTGCGAAAACGGGCATCGTCGCGGCGCACATCGTAAATAAGGTGCACCAGCTGTTTGATAAGCGCCTGATCCGCCGGTTGACCCGGAGTCAGTGCGCGCACCTCGGGGGCGGGCAGCAAGGATTGCAGATCCTGGCGCGCCGTGCGGCCCAACTGCTGACAAAGCGCCTGATAGAGCATCCAGGTGCCACGCGCCTTGCCCTCCAGGCTGTAGCCTGCGATGTGAGGGGTCGCTATCTCGGTATGGGGCACCAGGGCACGCAGTGGCTCTGGCTCCCCTTCCCACACATCCATCACCAGCCGCAGGGGCTCAAGCCCTTGCTGGCGAGCGAGCAGCGCCTGGTTGTCCCACACCTCGCCACGGGAGGCGTTGACGAGGATCTGCCCGGCAGGGCGCGCGGCGATCATCTGCTCATCCAGCAGGTGGAAAGTAGCATCCGGCCCCTCGCGGGTGATGGGCACGTGGAAGCTGACGATGTCGGCACCGAGTGCCGTCTGGTAGTCGACGAATGCGCCTGTCTCGCCTGCCTGCCCGGCGACTCGAGCCCGCGGCGGATCGCAGCGCAGCACCCGCATGCCGAGGGCCTCGGCCTTGAGCGCCACGCATTCACCGGTATTGCCCGCCCCTATGACGGCGAGGCTCATCTCGCTCAAGTTGAGCTCATGACGCTCGGCCAGCACCAGCAGGGCAGAGAGCACATAATCGCCGACCGAATACTTGTTGCAGCCGGGCGCGCTGAAGAAGGGGATGTTGCGCGCCGCCAGCAGCGCCTTGTCTACGTGGTCCGTGCCTATGGTGGCGGTGCCGACGAACCCGAGCCGCGGGCTGGTGGCGAGGAGCTCGGCATCGACCCGGGTCACGGAGCGCACCAGCAGCACGTCGGCATCTTGCAGATCCGCCGCCTGCATCTGTCGTCCCGGCAGGGGGATCACCTCGCCAAATTCGGCAAACAACTCAAGGGCGTGGGGCATATTTTCATCAACGACGATCTTCATCGGGCTCTCTCACTTCGCAACCGGCCACAGGCGCGCCATTCTAGCCCAAACCAGCAGAACTTTCAGATGCTTATTCGCCCATGACCTTTCACCACAATCACTCCGTCCGGCCTGCCCAAACCGACCAGATGTTCAGATGCCTGTTCGCCGACCCTCTTTCACCACCATCGCACCACAGTGCCTGGGCAAACCGCCAAGATGCGCAGATGATGATGACCCCACGCCCGTATTGCCATGTCGGCCCGGGTGACACTCATTTGTAAGCCCATGTTACAGCCAGACCTGCGCGACTTGACCGACCCGCCGAGGCTGGCACAATGATGCCTCTTTTTTCCTGCCCGTTTAACGCGCACCTGTTACGAGCCTTGTTATGCCGACTCATGCCTCTTCGCTACCGCGCCGTCAGGTGCTTGGTTTCAGCGCCGCCCTGATCCTGCCGCTACTGTTGCTGGCCAGCCTGCCCTGGCAACCCTTTATGAGCCAGGCCCTGCAATCGGGCTGGTTGTGGTGGCCCTACGCCCTCACCCGCATGGTGGATGTGCCCGGCATTGCCATCAGCATTGCCGCCCTCCTGCTGCTGACCCGACACAAGCTGACGCTGAGCCTGCCCGCCATGCTGGCACTGGTCTGCGCCCTGTTTGCCATGCTCGCTGGCGACTGGGCCATCAAAAGCATCATCAAGCACCTGACCCAGGAGCCGCGCCCTTATTTGCTCTGGCTGGAGGGCCAGAGTCTGATCCCCGCCATCCAGCAGTTCTACTCAGGCAGTGTCGAGGTACGCAGCGAACAGGTGCATGCGGCGAGCCTCTTGCTGGCCCTGCCCGAATGGCTCACGGACCACTGGCAGGCAGAAGTGAACTACGCCTTTCCCTCCGGCCACAGCATCGCCGCCATGAGTCTCGCCCAGTTCTTCGGCCTGATCTGGCTGGCCCGTGCCCCTTCAGGGGTCTGGCTGCTGCCACTGTGGGCACTGGGCATAGGCCTGTCGCGCATGCTGATCGGCATGCACTGGCCGATGGACGTGCTGGCGAGCGCCCTGCTCGGCAGCCTGACCGCCCTGTTTGCCGCCCGCTGGTGGCTGCGCCGCTACTGACGTCTGTGACCATGCCAACAAAAACGGGCACCTTCTGGTGCCCGTTTTTATTGGTGCGATAACGTCACATACCGATAGCCAGGCTCAGTTGCTGGCACTCTGCCCCTGCCAGCCCTCGGGATACTTGTAACCCACGAAGCGCTTGGCGGCATAGGCCTTGAACTCGGGGGAGTTGTAAGCAGCCGCCACGTCCTTGGCGAATGGCTGATCGGCATCGGCGCTTTTCACCACCACCCAGTTGATGAAGTTGTAGCTGCGCTCGAGGAACAAACCCTCGCTGAACGCAATGCCGCTGGAGGCGGCGAAGTTGCCGTTGATGACGGAGAAGTCCACGTCCTCCCGCGAACGCGGCAGTTGCGCAGCTTCCAGCTGGATCAGCTTGATATTGTGCGGATTTTTCGCCACATCAAACTCGCTCGCCTTGAGCGGATTGATCCCCTCCTTGAGGGTGAGCCAACCCAGATCCTGCAGCATCAGCAGAGCACGCGCCTGATTGGTCGGGTCGTTGGGGATGGCGACAGTGCTCCCCTCTTTCAACGCCTTCAGCTCGCCCAGCTTGCCGGCGTAGAGACCCATGGGTCCGGTCGGCACCTGGGTGATGGGAGCCAGTGACAGGCCCCTGTCTTTTGAAAAACTCTCCAGATAGGGTTTGTGCTGGAAGCAGTTCACATCGAGCGAGCCATCGGCCAGCGCAATATTGGGGGTCACGTAATCGGTGAACTCCACCAGTTTGACCTTGTAGCCCTTGGCCTCCAGCTGCGGCTTGATGGAGTCGGTCACCATGTCGGCAAAGTCCCCGACTGTCGTGCCAATCACTATCTCTTTTTTGACCGGATCGGCGGCAAGAACGGAAAACGGCAGGCTGCTGGCCAGCAGTGCCAGCGCTGAGAGGGTAAAAAAGGAACGACGCTGCATAAGGGACTCCCTGTCAAAATAATCATCAAAAGGTGGCAGGATGACGGCGACGACCACAATGGGCTTCTCGCCATAACCATCTAGCCATCCAAACGGCTAATGCATGCAACCATAACAGAGCCTCTTCCCGTCGCCAAGCAACAAAACAGGGCAAGCTTAACCAGGCAACAGCCAAACCCACACTTCATGCATTGCTAGCCTTGATGCAGAAAATCTTTGATAAACCACACAGTATTGCTTTTGCCCCCTCCCCGAACCGGCCTCAACTGGCTTATTGTGGCCAATTGTCACCACCTCGTTGCAGGCCCTGATTACTGGCGGGCTAGCGCCTTGGCGGATAATCTCTCTTTTGGCAAGACGGGTACGTCGCCACGCCTTTAAAATTAGTATCTACATTCAGAGAACCGGTGTAGCAGGTGACGTTAAATGACAGGAGGTCATTTGAAGGACAAAGAAAAAATTGCTGTATTTATCGATGCAGACAATGCACCTGCCAGCAAGATTGACAGGGTATTGTCCGAGCTGGCTCGTTATGGCGTAGTCAATATCCGCAAAGCTTATGGTAACTGGAAGAATCCGACCCTCAAATCATGGGAGGAAGTATTGCATGAATTTGCCATCCAACCGGTGCAGCAATTTGACTTGGCCAAAGGAAAAAATGCGACCGACATGGCGTTGGTGATTGATGTGATGGATGTGCTCTATACCAAGGATGTAGACGTCATCTGTCTCGTCTCTTCAGACTGTGACTTTACTCCTCTCGTTACTCGCTGCCTCGCAGACGGTAAATTTGTGATCGGATTTGGTGAACGTAAGGCCTCAATGCCATTCGTCAATAGCTGCTCTCGCTTTCTTTATCTTGATACTGAACCTAATGATATAAAAGAAGAACTTCCGATAGCAAAGCAGATCAAGAATATTAAAAGTGATACTCGCCTCATTAATTTGCTACGTCAAGCCATCGATGCGGTTGAGGAGGGAGGTGGTTGGGCAATGCTGGGAGCAATAGGAAATCATATATCAAACCATGCTTCTTTTGATCAACGGAACTACGGCTTTCAAAAACTCAGTGATCTATTCATGGCAATCGACCTGTTCGAGATGAAGAAGACTGACAACTCAGTCTTATGGGTTAGAGATAAGAAACGGGCATCCCAGCTGAACAAACAGAAATGAAATATAAAATCAGCCCCATAAACAAGAGAAACCGTCAACATAGTACATACGCATATCATAAATATATTGTTGCTCGGTCTGGTCAACAGGAAAGCGCCGACAAAATTACCTATCCAGACTACTCATGCATTTTCCATAATGATATTTCCATCACTACATTTACAATTTGAATTACTTTATTTTTGACTGATGCTGGCATTGCCGGTAGGTTTATGGGCCTCATCGACAGGGTGCCGTGACTCATATTTTATACGCCACCATGTCAATAGCGAACAACATGGAAGGCACGCTAAATCACGAGCAGGGAGCAAGACCACACCCTATTCAAGGAGTATTCATGAGCCCCAAACAACAGCTGATCGCCAAAGGCATCTTCATCGCTTCGACGCTTTTTTCTTTGGCCCTGATAGCGTTTGTTGCATGGTCGGTCGTCATGGTCAGCCCGCTGCACCCGGCCGGATCAGCCCCGTCACAGGGGGTCGGCCTCGCACTGGCCATTGGGTTGTTTGTCATGGCATTCAACTATGTAGCTTATCGCGGGCTCACAGAGCCGGTGAAGGGCTTCAAGGTTGTCTTCTGGTGCTTTATTGCGCTGCATCTGTTCGCCTTGCCGATCGGTACCGCCATCGCGCTGACCCTCATCTATTTGTGGAACCAGTCGCGTACATCTGTCATCCGTCCACTGGGCGCCACACTCTGACCTGATCCAAGGAGCCATCATGCTGACCGCCTCTACCACAGGCCTGCTAGTCGTCGATATTCAGGGCAAGCTGGCACGGCTCGTCGAGGAAAGCCCAGCCCTGATTGCCAATAGCGCAAGGCTGGTACAAGGGGCCCAGGCGCTGGGCTTGCCGGTTGTCTGGCTGGAACAGAATCCGGACAAGCTGGGGCCAACGGTGCCCGAGTTGCAGCCGCTGCAGAGCGGTGCCCCCGTGCTGACCAAATTCAGCTTCGGCGCGCTGGGGGAGCCGGCAGTGGCAGCCGCCCTCGCCCGGACCGGCAGACGTCACTGGCTGGTGTGCGGCATAGAGGCTCATATCTGCGTCTACCAAACTGTGCTGGGGCTGCTCGGCAGCGGCGCCGATGTCTCCCTGGTGGTGGATGCGGTGTCGTCCCGCAGCGCCGCCAACCGCGACTTGGCCATCACTCAGCTGGCCACCCGCGGCGCGCGGCTCACCTCGGTGGAAATGTGCCTCTATGAGCTACTGGGGGATTGCCGCCATCCGGCGTTTCGCCCGATCCTGGCCTTGATCAAATAGCGGCTGACCACTCTCGGTCAGCACCTCACACAAACGCGGCGCCACTGGCGCCGTTTTTATTGTCACTTGAGCACAAAACCCGCTGTCGGTATGGCAGGCTTGCCTGCCACATAACGCCAGCTTGGGGATGAGCCATATCAGATCAGGGCCTACTCAAAGCGGCAGCCTCGGCACGACCGCAGCCAGGGTGAATGATGGATTAATAACATGTTGATCTATAAAGATAAATATCAACAACCATCAACTGAGAAAAATTCTCAATACAGCACATAAAGGGATTCGCAGGAACCCCCATATGGTTTGAAACAGATTTGTGATGGGATTTTTTTGAGCCTTATCCCAGAACTGAAATGAGCGCTTTTTGGCTCTGTTTTTCCCGTGTATAGATGCCAGTCGCACCCAGGACGGTGCGATATAAGATGGAGTTTATCAATGAGAAAAACATCGTTGGCGTTGGCAATCTCGGCCCTGATCTCGGCCCTGCCTATCGCTTCAGTTCAGGCTAATGAGAGTTGCACCCCACTCACCGGCAAAGAGGCCGGACTCGATACCGGCCGCAGCAGCGCAGTCCGTTGTCTGCCCGGCATCAATCCCCTGCAGGACCAGCAGTGGCACCTGCTCAACAGCGGCCAGAATGCCTTCAGCACCCGTGGCGGCGTGGCGGGCAATGATCTCAACCTCTGGTGGGCACACCGCACCGAAGTATTGGGTCAGGGCATCAATGTGGCCGTGGTGGACGATGGCCTGGCCATAGCGCACCCGGATCTGGCCGACAATGTGCGCCCGGGTTCACGTAACGTAGTGACCGGCAGCGACGATCCGACTCCGACCGATCCCGACAGTGCCCACGGCACTTCGGTATCCGGCATCATAGCCGCGGTGGACAACAGCATAGGCACCTTGGGGGTAGCCCCTCGCGCCCAGTTGCAGGGCTTCAACCTGCTCGATGACAACAGCCAGCAGCTGCAAAAAGATTGGCTCTACGCCCTTGGCGGCAACGCCGTCACTGCGGACAACCGGGTCTTCAACCAGAGTTACGGCATGAGCATGGTCGATCCAGAAGGGGCCAACGGGCTGGAGCAGGTGCAGCTCGATCGCCTGTTCGAACAGCGGACCCAGCAGGCCCAAGGCGCAGCCTATATCAAGGCAGCGGGCAACGGCTTCAACCGGATTGCTGCCGGCAACTATGTGCTCAACCGCACCGGCAACCTGCCCAAGCTGCCGTTCGAGAACAGCAACATAGACCCCTCCAACAGCAACTTCTGGAACCTGGTGGTGAGCGCCATCAACGCGGACGGGGTGCGTTCTTCCTATTCCAGCGTCGGCAGCAACGTCTTCCTGAGCGCCCCCGGCGGGGAATACGGCACGGATGCGCCAGCCATGGTGACCACGGATCTACCTGGCTGCGACATGGGTTACAACCGGGTGGACGATCCCAGCACCAACCGGCTGCACAACAACCCGCAACTTGATGCCAGCTGCGACTACAACGGCGTGATGAACGGCACCTCCTCGGCCACTCCGAACACCACAGGCGCCATGGCGCTGCTGATGTCCGCCTATCCGGACTTGTCGGTGCGGGATCTGCGCGATCTGCTGGCCCGCAACGCCACCCGGCTCGACGCCAATCAGGGGCCCGTGCAGATAAGTTACACGGCCGCCAATGGTCAGCGCCGCCAGGTGACGGGTCTGGAGGGGTGGGAGCGCAACGCAGCCGGCCTCTGGTTCAGCCCGACCTATGGTTTCGGCCTGGTGGATGTGAACAAGACCCTGGCCAGCGCCGCCAGCCACGAACCGCTGCCGCCACTGGTGCAGCTGCCCTGGCAGAAGGTGACGATACGGGATCGCGCCGTCAGCGCCATCCCGGATGTGGGCAGCAGCCCGACCCGCTCCAGCACGCAGGTCGATCAGCCATTGACGGTCGAGGCCGTGCAGGTGATGGTGAGCCTGGATCACCAGCGGCTGCCCGACTTGCTGATCGAACTGGTCTCGCCATCCGGTACCCGCAGTGTGTTGCTCAACCCCAACAACAGCCTGGTGGGACAATCCCTCGACCGGCAGCAGCTGGGCTATGTGCGCACCAAGGGGCTGCGTGACATGCGCATGCTCTCCCACAAGTTCTACGGCGAACCGGCCCAGGGCGAGTGGCGCCTGGAGGTAACCGACGTGGCCAATGGCAGCCGCAAGGTCTCGCTGCTCGATCGCAGAACCAACACCCGCAGTACCCTGACCGAGCGCAACAACAGCCAGCCGGGTCAACTGCTCGACTGGTCCCTGCGGGTACTCGGTCACGACGCAGCCCGTTCCTGATCACAGAGGAGTCATAACATGAAACACAGCTTACTCAGCCTTGCCCTGGCAAGCCTGCTGGCCTCGGTCTGCGTGCACGCAACGGCCGACGAATCGGTGGTGATCGATGGCAAGCAGTACAACACCATAGAGGTGAATGGCAAAACCTACCTGACGCCGGATAACGGCAGCAAGAAACGGGTCGCCCGCAGTCTGGATGGCAAGGTGCCACAACAGACCCTGCGCAGCGGCGACGTCCTGCTGCAAGGGGTCGCCAGCCCTGAGCTGACCGTCAGCGGTACCCTGCTGGTAGAGACCGATGACAATCAGGCCAAGACGCTGGCGGGTCGCCACGGTCTGCAGTTCAAGCAGAGCAGCGGCGGTATCGCCCTGCTGGAGGCCAAGCCAGGTACGGATCTGAATGCCATCGCCACCCAGCTCAAGCAGCAAGGGGTCAGGGTGCAGATCGAACTGGCCGGAGCACTGAAACAGCCAAAGTGAGCAAGCCCTTGCGCTGACAAGCGCGAGGTATCTTGCACACGCCGAGGGGGCCGCTGGCCCCCTCTCTTCTTGCCCGAGCGCCTGTGCCCTACACCATGCGCCCTGCACCTCGCGGCAAATCGCGACCCAAGCCGGACCGCCCTGTTGCCGCCATCCTCAATGGTCGGCCATCCAGCCTCCCCTTTCCCCTCCCTGCCGCGCAGCCTGTGATGCGACCACTGTCACAACTTGGCCCCCTTGCTCCCAACTGCACATTTCTCGCTCCGCCAAGGCAAGGCACAGTCAGCCCGACTTGCTAACCTGCCTGCGGCTCCGGCCATGGCTGCCCCCTTGCACATGCACCCTGGCCCACCCTGAGCCGTCATCGATATCCATGGGAACCCGCCATCAGAGCGGCCGCCCGGCCCGATCACTTGCCGGTGTCGATATCGCACTTGCCTTTTTATTCAGACAGTTACGAGGAAGTCTTCATGCCTATCACGACAAAAATGAAAGCGGTTTCAATCGGCGTCAGCCTGGCGCTGGCCGGGCTGCTGGTTGGCTGCAACCAGAACGACTCGGACCCCTTGGTAAAAGACGATGCCTACTACCGCGGCCAGGCCGAAGCCATGGTGGCCAAGCTCACTCTGGGGGAGAAGCTGGACCTGCTCTCCGGCCCCGGCTATGGCAGCGCCAACGGCGCCATCAACCTCAAGCAGGATGTCGCCGGGGTGGCGGGCTACATCAACGGGGTAACGCGCAGTGCCGACGGCATCGACATTCCGGCCCTGAAACTGGCCGATGGTCCGGCGGGCCTGCGGATCAACGCCAACCGCGACGGCGACAGCGCCACCTATTACGCCACCGCCTGGCCCATCGGCTCCCTGCTAGCCTCCAGCTGGGACGTCAACCTGGTCAAATCCGTCGGGGAAGCCATGGGGGACGAGGTGCGCCAGTACGGGGTCGACATCCTGCTGGCCCCCGGCATGAACATCCAGCGCAACCCGCTCAATGGCCGCAACTTCGAGTACTACTCGGAAGACCCGCTGCTCACCGGCAAAATCGGTGCCGCCATGGTCAACGGGGTGGAGAGCAACGGGGTAGGCACCACCATCAAGCACTACTTTGGCAACAACTCGGAGACCAACCGGAATCAAATCAACGACATCGGTGAACCGAGAACCTTTCGCGAGATCTACCTGCGTGGCTTCCAGATTGCGGTAAACGAGGCCCAGCCATGGGCAGTCATGACCTCCTACAACAAGTTCAACGGCACTTATGTCAACGAGCGCAAGGATGCCATAACCGATGTGCTGCGCGGTGAGTGGCAATTCGACGGCCTGGTGATGTCAGACTGGTTCGCAGGCGACGTAGCCAACAACGCCTACAAGCAGGTGCTGGCGGGGCAGGATTTGATTGAACCTGGCAACGTCAAGGAGCAGTTGCAGCAATCCATCGAGCAGGGCGATCTGAACGAGGCCAAAGTGACCGAGGCCGCCATCCATATCCTGACCCAGGTGATGAAGAGTCCCTCTTACAACCAGTTGGCCGTCAGCAACAGCCCGGATCTGGCCGCCCATGCCAAACTGGCTCGCCAGGCAGGGGCCGAAAGCATGGTGCTGCTGCGCAACGACGCCGCCGCCCTGCCCATCGCTGCGACCAGCAAGGTGGCCAGCTTTGGAATCAACCAGGTCAATACCTACAAGGGTGGCACCGGCAGCGGGGATGTGAACGCCGCCAGCACCACCACCATAGCCCGGGGGCTGGCCAGCCGTTTCCCGGTCAACGACACGCTGCAAACTTACTACGGCGATTTTTATGAGGCCAACAAGGTCTATCACGAGGGGCAATTCGGCGCCAAAGGCTACTACACCTGCGATGAGGCCACCGTCAGCCCCGAACTCGCCACTTTGATCACCACGGCTGCCGGTGAGCAGGATGTGGCGGTCATCAGCATAGGCCGTCAGGCCGGTGAAGGGGCGGATCGCACCGACAGCAAGGGCGACTACCTGCTCGGCGATGACGAGACCGCCCTTATCGATGCGGTGAGCACCGCCTTCCACGCCCAGGGCAAGAAGGTGGTGGTGGTGCTCAACGTCAACGGCGTCATCGACACAGCCCAGTGGGGCCACAAGGTGGACGCCATACTGCTGGCCTACATGGCCGGTCAGGAAACCGGCCATGCGGTGGCCGACGTGCTGTCGGGGGCGGTCAACCCCAGTGGCAAGCTGGCCCAGAGCTTCCCGTTAAGCTACGCCAGCGTGCCCTCCGCCGGCACCTTCCCGGGTGAAGATACCGACGGTGACGGCGAGCCGGACGATCTCTACTACAACGAGGGGATCTATGTGGGCTACCGCTACTACAGCACCTTCGACAAGGCGGTTTCCTACCCGTTCGGCTTTGGCCTCTCCTACACCAGCTTCGGCTACACCAGCCACGCCATCGCCAGCAATACCCTGGCCGAGGGCACGGCCGGCAGCCTGGTGCTGACGGCAACCATCACCAACACGGGCACCGTTGCGGGCAAGGAGGCGGCCCAGGTCTATGTCACCGCCCCCGAGGTCAAACTGCAAAAACCGACCATAGAGCTCAAGGCCTTTGCCAAGACCAAACAGCTGGCACCGGGCGCCGCCGAGCAACTGAGCTTCACCATTCCGGCCAGCATACTTGCCAGCTTCGATGAGGCCAGCAACCAGTGGATAGTGGAACCGGGCAGTTACAGCGCCTACATCAGCCCCTCTTCGGATGTCTCCGCCACCACGCCGGTCACCTTCACGGTGAGCAAGGAGATAGTGGTGAGCAGCACGACCCCGGGCACCCTAGCCCTGCCGGAAGGCGTGGACCCTGCCACAGTGACCACTGTCACCAAATAAGCCGGCGACAGTGACAGCATAAAATGATGGGAGCGGCGTGTTAGCGTGCGCTCCCATTTTCTGTACCGGGAAAGCTTGACGAGACCAGCGCCGTTATTATTGGCGAGTATTTCGGTAAGCCAGCGGCGTCATATTGGTATTGGCCTTGAAGAAACGATTGAAGGCACTCTGGGAGGAAAAACCCATCAGGTCACTGATATTTTGCAGTGGCTGGTCCCCATCCCCCAATAAACGGCACGCCTCCATCATCTTGACCTGTTTCAAAATAGCCGAGAAACTGCTGCCCTCCCCCTGCAATTTCCGGTTCAGGGTCCAGCGGCTGATATTCATGGCCGAACAGACATCCTTGAGTAAATTGTCATCGCACTCCATGACACCGCTGCGAATGTTATGGCGGATCATGTCAGCCACCAGATTGGCAAAGGGCACCCGCTCATCAATGTCGAGGCAGATATGCTCAAGCTGGTTTGTCTGCAAACGGCAAAGGGGCCCGTTATAACCATCGGCTCGGCTATCCAGCAGGGCATTGCTTATGGTCAGGGTGTTGCCAGGCTGATCCCAGCGACAGTGGGTTCCAAAGAAGTGATCCAGTTGGCGGTGAGAGCCCAGCGACTTGCCAATGAGCCCCACCGACACCGTCAGGTTTGGCACATAGACCCGCAGGATCCGGTAGAGGATGACAAAATTGGGGATGGCCTGGCTGGCGGCAGGCCCTTGATTGATATATTCATATCGGGTGTGAGACGCCCCCTCCCTCACCTGAAAATCGTCGCAGTTGCCGATGACGGTGCGATAGGCCAGCAGGGCTTTGATGGCGGCGCGAGGGGACGGCTGGTTCAGGCATAGGCTGATGAGCGCCGGATAGTGCTGGTAGAGCTCGGCGATATCGTAAGACAGTATGCCCTCGTGAAAGCCATTCAGATGCCGCTGCATCAGGCCCAGCATGCGGTAATGACTGTGGGCCAGGATCCGGCCATGCTCACGGTGGATATCGAATGGCGTCAGACCGGCAGCCATCAGGATGGCATCCGTATCTCCCCCTTGCTGCTGACAGGCTGCCAGCATTCTTCTGATCACTTGATTTGATACGCTCTGTGACATTTGCCTGCCCTGGCCACATTAATAACAAGAAACATATTTATTGATGAATCGAGTACAAGTGGAACCTGTATTTTCAACCTGACCCGACATGAGGTGAATATGGTGATTCGCCAGTCTGTCCATGACATGGAAGGGTTATTATGGCGTGGTGCGGCAGTGAACCTATGTAACGGAGTGTAAGATCAGGATCTGGCGCGCTTATTTTGGCAGAGAAGTAAAAATACGACGTAAAAATAATACAGAGCAGTCATTAAAAGATAAAAACGGCGCCCTGTCAGGGCGCCGTTTTTATTATCACAGTTGTTAATCAACACAGACTCAGCGAGCCTTGTGTTGCTCCGCCAGATAGAGCCAGGTATCGACTACTGTATCCGGGTTGAGGGACACAGAGTCTATGCCCTGCTCGACCAGCCAGGCGGCAAAGTCAGGATGATCCGAGGGGCCCTGACCACAGATGCCGACATACTTGCCCGCCTTGCGCGCAGCCTGGATAGCCATCGACAGCAACGCCTTGACCGCCTCGTTGCGTTCGTCGAACAGGTGGGCGATGAGGCCCGAATCCCTGTCCAGTCCGAGCGTAAGCTGGGTCATGTCGTTGGAGCCGATGGAGAAGCCATCCACGTGCTGCAGGAACTGATCCGCCAGCAGGGCGTTGGAGGGGATCTCGCACATCATGATCACCTTCAATCCTCGCTCGCCACGGCGCAGCCCGTTCTCGGCCAGAATGTCCATCACCTGGGCGGCCTCACCCACTGTGCGCACGAAGGGGATCATCACCTCGACGTTGGTCAGCCCCATGACGTCGCGCACCCGCTTGATGGCTTCACACTCCAGCGCAAAGCAGGGACGGAAACTGTCGGCGATGTAACGTGCCGCGCCACGGAACCCTATCATGGGGTTCTCTTCGTGAGGCTCGTAGTCACGGCCGCCTACCAGGTTGGCGTACTCGTTGGACTTGAAGTCCGACATCCGCACTATGACCCGCTCCGGCCAGAAGGCCGCACCCAGGGTGGCGATCCCCTCGGTCAGCTTGGCGACATAGTATTCCCGCGGATTATCGTAGCCTGCGATCATCTTAGCGATGGTGACCTGAAGTTCCGGGCTCTGCTGGTCGAATTCCAGCAAGGCCTTGGGATGCACACCAATCATGCGATTGATGATGAACTCGAGCCGCGCCAGACCCACACCGGCATTGGGCAGCTGGGCGAAATCAAACGCCCTGTCCGGATTGCCGACGTTCATCATGATCTTGATGGGCAAGGGTGGCATGTTGCCCACTTCGGTCACAGCCACATCGAAATCGAGCTCGCCGTCATAGATGAAGCCGGTATCCCCTTCCGCGCAGGAGACAGTGATGAGCTGACCCGGGGCAATATGATCGGTGGCGTTGCCGCAACCCACCACGGCCGGAATACCAAGCTCCCGGGCTATGATGGCGGCGTGACAGGTGCGCCCGCCACGGTTGGTGACGATGGCGGAGGCCCGCTTCATGATGGGCTCCCAGTCCGGATCCGTCATGTCGGTGACCAGCACATCGCCGGGCTGCACCTCGTCCATCTGGCTGATGGAGGAGATGACCCGCGCCGGGCCCGCACCAATCTTGTGGCCGATGGCACGCCCTTCGATCAGCACCTTGCCCGCCTGTTTAAGGGCAAAACGCTCCAGGGTGTTGACCTCCTGGCGGCTGCGCACCGTCTCGGGACGCGCCTGCACTATGTAGAGATGGCCATCCTGTCCATCCTTGGCCCACTCGATATCCATGGGGCGACCATAGTGCTGCTCTATGATGAGGGCCTGCTTGGCCAGCTCCATCACCTCGGCATCCGTAATACAGAAGCGGTTGCGCTCGGTCTCGCTGGTGTCGACGATCTGCACCTGACGGCCATGACCGGCATCGTCCGAGTAGGTCATCTTGATAAGTTTGGAGCCGAGGGTCTTGCGCACCACGGCAGGGCGCCCGCCCCTGAGGGTTGGCTTGTGCACATAAAACTCATCCGGGTTGACTGCGCCCTGCACCACCATCTCGCCCAGGCCCTGAGCGCCAGTGATAAAGACTACGTCGTTGAAACCGGATTCGGTATCCAGGGTGAACATGACGCCGGAGGCGGCGAGATCCGAGCGCACCATGCGCTGTACCCCGGCCGAGAGCGCCACGCCCTTGTGGTCATAACCCTGGTGCACCCGATAGGAGATTGCGCGGTCGTTGAACAGTGAAGCAAACACATGCTTGACGGCAATCATGACGGCATCGATGCCGCGTACGTTGAGGAAGGTCTCCTGCTGACCGGCAAAGGAAGCGTCCGGCATATCCTCGGCGGTGGCGGAGGAGCGCACCGCGAAAGAGGCATCCAGACCCGCACTCAGCTTGTCGTAGGCGGCGCAGATCGCCTGCTCCAGTGCTGGCTGGAACGGGGCTTCGATCACCCAGTCGCGGATCTGCTGACCCGCCCGGTTGAGGGCGCCTATGTCGTCCACATCCAGGTTATCGAGCAGATCATGGATCTTGCCGTTGAGGCCGCTTGACTCCAGAAACTCGTTAAACGCAAAGGCCGTGGTCGCAAAGCCACCCGGCACGGATACACCGGCACCAGAGAGGTTGCTGATCATCTCGCCAAGGGATGCGTTCTTGCCGCCAACTCGTTCTACATCTTGCATTCCGAGTTGTTCGTACCAGAGTACGTACTGTTGCACTTGCATGTCTCCAGGTTGGTGGGCTCGGGTGCCATGGCACCTTCTGCGCCAAATTAGGTGCGTGAGTTATATGCGTTATTGTCCGTTTCTACTGTTGCAAACGACCATGAAAACGTTTTCTACTTATTGTCAAAAAAATCCCCGAGCAAGATTTGGGGATGGTCGAATGACACAGACATTCTACAATGCCAACACAAAAAGGTAACGACTCAGGTTTGCAAGCCACTTCACAACTTGGGCACAGCAGATCGGTTGACAAAATAGATATGGTTTCGAGAGATACTGACTGCTCGCAACCTCGCCAGCCCGCATCACAGGAGCGCATCGTGCACACCGTATTCTATGTTTCCGACGGCACAGCCATCACGGCCGAAGTATTCGGTCACGCCGTGTTGAGCCAGTTTCCACTGGTGTTCGAACAAGTCACCATCCCCTTCGTAGAGACCCTGGAGAAAGCCAGACAGGTGCGGGCACGTATCGACGAGCAGTTCCGCCAGACCGGGCTGCGCCCCATACTGTTTCACACCATAGTCGACCCCCTGGTACGAGAAGAGGTGCTCAAGGCCCAGGCGAGCGGCCACGACTTTCTCAACACCTTCGTCAGCCCGCTGGAACAGGAGCTGGGGGTCAAGGCCGAGCCGAGACTGCATCGCACCCACGGCATGGAGAACCGCAAGCTCTATGACGATCGCATCGAGGCGGTCAACTTCGCACTGGCCAACGACGACGGCATCACCACCAAGGAGTATGAGGAGGCGGACATCATCCTCATCGGGGTCTCCCGCTGCGGCAAGACGCCAACCAGCCTCTATCTGGCGCTGCAATTTGGCATTCGTGCCGCCAACTATCCCTTTATCGAACAGGACATGGGCACCCTGGTGCTGCCCACCGCCCTCAAGGCCAATCGCCACAAGCTGTTCGGCCTCACCATAACGCCCCAGCGGTTGCACGAGATCCGCAATCAGCGCCGCGCCAACAGCCGCTACTCTTCGCTGGAGCAGTGCGAGCAGGAGCTGGCAAGCGTGGAGCGGCTGTTTCGCCAGGAGGCGATCCGCTTCCTCGACACCAGCTCTCACTCGGTGGAGGAGATAAGCGCGAAAATTCTGGAGGCTACCGGCATGCGCCGTCAGCTCTATTGAAAGGGAAAAATATCCTGGAGATCAACGCACTGCCAACTTCATCCCAGGTGGCAAGTTGACGGGACAGATAAGCAGAAATGAAAACGGAGCCCAATGCAGTAGCATGTGGCTCCGTTTTTGTAGCTAGCGGGGACGGGAGCCAGTGCTGTTCAACTCCTTGTTGTTCATCAGCATGGCGTAAAAGTTGAGCACGCCATAGCGCCTTCGTACCCGTTCAGTCAACCAGAGCGCCGGCAGTAAACCAACAGCGCCAGCTGTCAGCAGCACGGTTCGAAAGTGCATCACCAGATAGTCGTCACCCTGCACTGCCCAAACCAGCATGCATCCCGCCGCCATGGCAAGCAACAGGGGCGAGAGCCAGACCGTCAACCAGAGCGCGACGGCCAACAGGCTGCCAATAATACGTTGCATGAAGCCTGTCCTTTTCACGGAGGAGGCTTTATAAAACAGGAATCACTGAAAGAGTCAACTGAACAGCATTCGATTGTTCACAATACAGCCAACCACTCCTCTTTTTGTATTTGGAGTCCTGAAAAACCTGCTTGATGCTGAAAAAACCAACGAATGATAAGGAAAACAGGTGCGTTGACGGCTGATTATCACTATTCTGCTTCCGTTGGTAGCCGCTACAAAAAACAACAAGCGACCTGCCGTAACGAAATAAATACGTATTTCGTCACGTTTCAAGCACGTTTTGCCGTGCAAGGTCACATGGAGTGACTCGACGGGCGAGATGACAGACGAGTGACATCAGAGACGTAAGGAAGGAAGAATGGATCTTCAACAAGACGGCGAGGAGCTGAAGCGCGGCCTGAAAAACCGCCATATCCAGCTCATCGCATTGGGCGGTGCCATAGGTACCGGCCTGTTTCTCGGGATTGCCCAGACCATCAAGATGGCGGGCCCCTCAGTGCTGCTCGGCTATGCCATCGGCGGCTTTATCGCCTTTCTCATCATGCGCCAGCTGGGCGAGATGGTGGTGGAAGAGCCGGTAGCGGGCTCCTTCAGCCACTTTGCCTACAAATACTGGGGTGACTTCGCCGGTTTCGCCTCCGGCTGGAACTACTGGGTACTCTACGTGCTGGTGAGCATGGCCGAGCTGACGGCGGTCGGCATCTATGTCCAGTACTGGTGGCCCGAGATCCCGACCTGGATGTCGGCTGCCGTCTTCTTCGTGCTGATCAACGCCATCAACCTCTCCAACGTCAAGGCGTTCGGCGAGATGGAGTTCTGGTTTGCCATCATCAAGGTGGTCGCCATCGTCGGCATGATTGGCTTTGGCGGCTACCTGCTCGCCAGCGGCAACGGCGGACCGGATGCCAGCATCACCAATCTGTGGGACCAGGGCGGTTTCTTCCCCAACGGCATCAGCGGTCTGGTGATGGCGATGGCGGTGATCATGTTCTCGTTTGGCGGCCTTGAGCTGGTAGGGATCACGGCCGCAGAGGCGGATGACCCCGAGAAGAGCATTCCCAAGGCCACCAATCAGGTGATCTACCGTATCCTGATTTTCTACATTGGCGCCCTGGCCGTGCTGATGTCCCTCTATCCCTGGGGCAAGGTCGTGGAAGGCGGCAGTCCCTTCGTGATGATCTTCCACGCGCTGGATAGCAATCTGGTGGCAACCGTGCTCAACATGGTGGTACTGACCGCTGCATTGTCGGTCTACAACAGCTGTGTCTACTGCAACAGCCGCATGCTGTTCGGTCTGGCCAAGCAGGGCAACGGCCCGCGCAGCCTGCTCAAAACCAGCAAGAGCGGTGTGCCCGTAGTGGCCATCTCCGTCTCCGCAGCGGCAACCCTCTTGTGCGTGCTGATCAACTACCTGATGCCGGGCAAGGCGTTCGAGTTGCTGATGGCACTGGTGGTCTCGGCACTGGTCATCAACTGGGCCATGATAAGCCTTGCGCACCTGAAGTTTCGCAAGAGCAAGCAGGCCGAAGGGGTTGAGCCCAAGTTCAAGGCGTTCTGGTATCCGCTGGGTAACTACCTCTGCCTCGCCTTCATGGCCGGTATTCTGGTCATCATGTATCTGACCCCGGGCATCCAGATCTCGGTGCTGCTCATCCCGGTCTGGATCGTCGTGCTGGCCATCGGTTATCAACTCAAGCTGAAACGTCAGGGACGTCTTGCCGCCGACCTTGGCTGATTTTTCCGACGCTCGTTATTCAAATGCCGGTCACTGACCGGCATTTTTCTATCCATCTTCTATCTGCTGCCAGATGCTGAGCACAGGGATGCAAGCCATCAAGCCTGCCCCCCTTGCCTGTCATCAAGCCTGCAAGAGCGGGAACCTGCTGCCCGCCAGGCGACATCACTTGCTCGCTAATGCGCGCAAACAATTGCCGTAAAAACAACAAGCCCGAGGGGTGAGCCTCGGGCTTGGGACAGGTGAGGGACAGGGCCGGAGGCCATCCCCTTACTCCAGCAGGAAGACGGCTTCCACGTTGTCCGTGATGCTGATCTGCTGCTGTTGATAACTGTTTTCCATCATGTCGGCGGCAGGGGCCATGGCGGCGGCCTTGAGTGCACGGCTATAGATGGGCATGGGGGTGTTGTTGCGGTACTCCACGCTGTAGACCTTGCCAAGCTTCATGCCGAACGCCTTGGCCAGGGACTCCGCCTTGTTCTTGGCATCCTCGACCGCACCAATACGAGCCTGCTCCTTGATGATCTGCGGCGACTTGAGACCGTACTCAATCTGGGAGACTGACTCCAGACCCGCCTTGAGAGCGGTATCCATCAGCCCGCTCAGTTTGTCGAGCTGGTAGAGTTTGACCGCGAGTTGACGCTGGGCACGGTATCCCACCAGTTCCGGTTTCTTGTTCTGCGGATACTGATACTCGGGAGAGATCACCAGGTTGCCCGCTTCCACATCGCTGCGCTTGATGCCCAGCCCTTCCAGCTGACCAAAGAAGGCCGCAACCTTGCTATCGACCTGCTGCTTGGCCTTGATGCCCTGCTTTTCCAACGCAGTGACCGCAACATTGAGGGTCAGCATATCGGGTTCGGCCTTTTGCTCGGCATAACCACTTACCACCAGATGTGGGGCTTGCGGTACTTCGAGCGCGAATAACGGAGCACTGACAACCAGAGCGGAAAGGGTAAGAAGGGAACGCCACATATAAAAAAACCTCAATCAATTAGAGTGAGGTCATTATGCCCGTGGCTGAATGGGATTCATATATCGTGCAATGGCGGTATCTGATCCAGTACCTGATTGGTCATATCGATACTGATGCTGATCTCATTGCCCATCGGCTCAGGATGACTCGAGGCAACAGGTGCGACACTGCGGGAAGTGATCAGGTCTTCATCATCAAAATGGAACGAATCCCACGACAGAACATGTCCCTGTACCTGACTAATAGGGTCTGCCAGCGTGGATGTGGTCAGTGGAGCACAGTCGATACTGTCGGAGTGAATGAGCAGATCCTGCAAGCAGGCATGGCTCAAACTCTGCAGCGAATACTCCTGCTGCCCCTCATCATGCCCGACCAGCACCACCCTGTGAGGTGGCTCAGCATCCATTACCGGATTAAATGCGATGGTGGCCGCCGCGAAGTCCACATTGAGAGAACCCGCCACGTCGCCATCTTCGCTTTCAAGATCCAGCCCGTCAATCCGGTCACCCGCCATGGTTGCCTGATAGCCAAACTGGCCGGTGCAGGTAATGCTGCCCTGCCCGTCCCAGCTATAGCGAATGCCATCAATATCGACCCAATTAAATGACTGCATGGTGACCCTCTCCTCTACTGCCGCTATCTTAGCCGCCCCCTCAGTCAAAAAACAGGGGCCAGGCATAGCCCGGCCCCGTTACCTGATTACGGATCAACCTTGAGGTTACCATCATCCAGCAGTTGCTTGATGATATCCTGGTTAGAACCCAGGGAGGCAAGATCAAGGGAGTTCTGGAACTGAATCGTCAGCTCAGAACCACCGACCACACCATCAGGGTCTATCGTCAACGTCTTGGTGGCGGTATCAAACTGCAAGTAACTGTCCAACGCCGCCGCCAAATCATCGTTGCTGCCGCCAGTGGGAACCCCAACCAGCAAATCAGACAAATCCAGCACATCCCCCCCACTGGCCATATTCCCCAGGGTAAAGTCCGTGATGTTGTCCGTACTGCCATCAGCATCGCCAGCAAGCCACTTGAAGGTATCGCTGCCAGCGCCCCCTGTCATGGTGTCGCTACCGAGGCCGCCGATCAGAATGTCATCACCCAGGCCACCGATCAAAGTGTCGTTGCCTGAGCCGCCATGCAGGTAATCATCCCCTTCACCACCATCAAGGGTGTCATTGCCTTCCTGGCCAAAGATAATGTCATTGCCAGTCCCGCCCAGAAGAGTGTCATTACCACCGCTACGACCACCTTCAACACTCAGCTCTGTGAGGTGGGTACGGATATAGTCCACCGTCTGTTCACGGGTCCAACCATGACTTGTTTCCAGGGTCTCGAATACCAGCCAACCGGACCCTGCAGGCAAGGTCAGGCCCAACTGGGTTGCCAACGCATCGGTATTGAGCGCATCACCAAACAAAATGTCATTGCCTGCGCCCCCATCGACCACATCATTGCCAGCCCCAAGCAGCACGGTTATCTGATCGCCCTCGGTCAGTGCCGCCGTCAACTGCTCGGCACTGGTCACAATCTGGGCTTCCCCTATCGAGGCGCTGAAACCCTGCTCGACCCGGATATTGTCTATTCGCACTTCGGCAGTGCGATTGTTGGAGTTATCAAGCAACTCGAACACAAAGCCGTATTGCCCGGCTGCAAGCCCGTTGGTGGTGATGGTACTGTAAGATGTTGTCCCAGATGTACCAATACCGGTGATCGTGCCACTTTGTAGTGGGCTGGCCAGATCCCAAGCACCGCCATCGAGCCTTACCAGCTTCCAGGTGAAGCTGTCACTGGAATTGACAGAACTCAAGGCATACTGGAACTGCAGGCTTGCGCCAGCTTGTGCCGCCGAAATCTGGATAGCGTTGGCAACGGCCAGCGCCAATACGGTTCTGTCAGTATCGGAACTCGTACGGTCATCCCTGATACGCAAGTAGCCTCCAGTGACAGTGTGGGCCCCCTGTGGATCACCGCTACGTACCCACCCCGAGGCTGCATTGATGCCACTGCCTCCACTGCCAAAGGTAGCCAGATCGAGGAAGCTGCCAGCGGAGTAGAACTGCGAGCCGGTTTCCGTCGTGTTGTCAAAGAACTTGAGCAGCTCCTGATTGACGCTGTTGGTCACCCCGATGGCATTGACCTGACTGATGCTGCTCAGCGACTCAAACGCATCGACAGACTCCTTGATCACCGTGTAGGTAGTACTGCTGCCCGGGCCGGCAACCTGATTACTGTCGTTGATGTAGTAGGTTGGATTGCCATCCGTGACGAAGAAGGTCAGGTTTTCATAATCGGGATCTGCCTGACTGCCGTTGTTGAACCACTGCACCGCCTGGTTGAAAGCTGCCTCATAGTTGGTCCCTCCGTTGGCAACCAGGGCATCAATGGCATTGGTCAAGTTGATCACATTGCTGGCATCCAGACCTACAATGGTCACGCGTTCACTGGCATTGGTGGCAAAACTGATCAGGGTGATATTGATCTCGCCATCATGATCCTTGAGCTGATTGGCCAGATGTGTCAGGGACGCCTTGAGCATGCTCAGGCGTCCGCCTTCCATACTGCCGGACACATCGACAACCAGAGCGATATTGTAGCTCTGGCCCGGGATGAAATTGGTGGTTGTGCCACCCACATCCCCGACCAGAATATCGTGACCAGCACCGCCTGCCACAACACCATCCACATTGCCATCCGAGTTGGGTACCTTGTGATCGTCGCCTGTGCCTGGTGTCCCCGTGCTGTCGGGGGTATCCGAGGAGTTGCTGCCCACCACCAGGATATTGGACGCCACAGGGGGCTCATTGCTCTTGACCGATACAGTGAAGTTGGCGCTGGCCTGATCGCCATCGCCGTCCGTCAAGGTAGCGCTGAAGTCGAGCTCAATATCGGGGGGCGTTATCTTGTCTATCACCCCGAAGTTCTCAATTCGTACCGAGTCATTACCATCCAGCACAAAGCGCACGTAGAGCTGACTGAACTCGCCGTCGGGCTCTATGCTGGCCAGCTGCATTGAGCCATTCAGACCTGACAGGACAAGCTCTCCTGAGTCGATGACGGTGACACCATCGGCCGCATAGGCCACCCACTGTATGGTGCTGGTATTGGTATTGCCAACCCCATACACATTGAAAGAGAGGCCATCAACTCCCGTCGTGGTGGATACCTTGAACCCTTCGTTATTGTCCAGGTTGCCATTTTTGATCCCGAACCCGTTGTTGTTCGGATTAAGATTATCTGCATCGCTGCCAGGCAGATTTTGAGGGTCATTGACACTGCCATTGAACAGCAGTCCATCGAACAGGACACCAATCCCGCCAGCAGTCACTCCGATCGTCTCAACCGGCCCACCGGCACCGAACTGTGAACCGATCGAGAAGGTCTGGGTTGGCTGCGGAGTGACAAGATTGAAGCTGTAAGTATTGTCTTCATTGAGTGTCAGGGTATAGAAGACTTCGGGTGGTTGCCCACTGCCATCAATAGTGGCTACCAGGGTCTTCCCGTCCATAGACAAGGTCTCGGTGATCCCGGCCAGATCCGGCCATCCGGTCAATGTCAGTCCACCACTGGCCAGAGGGCCGTCAGCCCCAAAGGAGACGCCAAACAATCCCCCCGTGGTGATGGTAGCCACATTCATAACCTCAAGGCTTTCGATACCTGTGATCACCGGCATATCATCTTCAATGACAACACTGACCTGCTTGGTATCACTCAAATCACCGTCGCTGACCGACAGGTTGAATGTAAATGTCTCCAGCCCTTCCTGATTGTCTCCAAACTCATGATCGATGGGGCTCAGCAGGTCGACCGTGTATTTGCCCGTCGGATCCACAGATACCTGTATGACCGGGTTCCCACCCACAGAGCCAACCAGGATCGCAGAGCCGATACCGCTCCACACAACAGGCTGCCCACCGGAGCTCAAGCTGGATGGTGCTGAGAGAGTGAAGGTAAAGGCACTGCTGTCGATGTCCGTCACACCTGCCGTGGCATTGGCTGATGTGCTGTCAGTGGTATCGCCCGGATTGGGTGAATTATCCGGATTGGCCCCAAGCAACCCCTCTTCAGAGATACGCAGATCAGAGACGGTCAGCATGGGGGCATTATTGGTCGCCGTGACCGTCACGGTGAAGTCCTGATTAGCCGCACCGCCCTCGTCCGTGGTCCCCGCTACATTGCCATTCACTACCCCGCTCCAGTCCGCCGGCAAGGTAAAGCCCGGCACACCCGCCACGCTCG